>NZ_ACFY01000095.1 GCF_000174195.1 Roseburia inulinivorans DSM 16841
AAAGGACGCTTATATCTGCCCTTCAAGCCCTAAGAAAGCACCACAGAATCTGCGACACTACGTCCGTTAAACTCCGGTTAAATTGTTTCCAGATCATATTCGTTGGTGCCGAGTCCGATTTTGACTGCGTGCTCAATACAACTCTTCCACTCGGTATCCGGATGTGTCATATGGAAGTGATCATGATCACATTCCTCATGATGCTCATGTGCATGCGCAATATTCTTTCCAAGAACACTGCTCTCTACCGGTGTTGCCTGATTGCAGAGATCCGCACATGCCTGATCCAAAGCTACCGGATCAAAAGAAGCTAACATCCCAATGTTCGGAAGAATCGGAATATCATTCTCTGGATGACAGTCACAGTTTGGTGATACGTCACAGATCAGCGAAACATGGAAACATGGTCTGTTCTGACAGACTGCGAGACTGTACTCTGCCATTTTGTAATTCAGCATTGCAACAGAGTCCGCATAATCTGCTGAAATTGCATCCTTTGGACAGACTGCAAGACATCTTCCGCAGCCAACACATTTATCATGATCAATTTTTGCTTTGTGATCTGTGATGACCGGCGCTCCGTGTGCACAGATTCTGCCGCAGGCTCCACAACCTATACATGCTTCGGTTGCGACACTTGGTTTTCCTTCGCAATGCTGCTCCATTTTTCCTGCTCTCGAGCCACATCCCATACCGATATTTTTAATTGTTCCGCCAAAACCTGCCGTCTCATGTCCCTTGAAATGTGTCAGGGAAATAAATACATCTGCATCCATGATCGCAGAACCGATCTTTGCCTCTTTCACATACTCACCGTTGACTGGCACAAGTGTTTCATCTGTTCCCTTTAAACCATCTGCGATCAGCACATGACATCCGGTCTGATATGGGGAAAACCCATTCACATAAGCGGTTTCCAGATGATCCAATGCATTCTTTCTGCTTCCAACATAAAGTGTATTACAATCTGTTAAAAATGGTTTTCCACCAAGTTCCTTTACATAGTCTGCTACCACTCTTGCATAGTTCGGACGTAAGAACGCAAGATTTCCATATTCTCCAAAATGAATTTTAACCGCTGCATACTTATCCTTAAAATCAATGTTTTCAAATCCGGCAGTTTTCATAAGACGATGAAGTTTCTGAAGCAGATTTTCATTGCCTGTTGCCTTAAAAGATGTAAAATATACTTTCGATTTCTCCATAATTCCTCCTTGGTTTTGCTTTTACTGCTTTTCTATATGATAACCCCTGACCCCCTGTTAAAGTCAAGATTTTTCTCAAGTTATCGCGGCAGTCGCCAAAATCTCATGCAAGCAAAGACTTTGGCTCGTTGCCCGCATAAACACAGACTCCCGGTGTGGATTCCTGCTAAAAACCCACACCGGGAGTCTGTATTTATCGCCCTGATTGCTGTATTTCCGAAATATTGCTCTCTTCTAAAAATCATCTGTCATCTTAGTCCAGCAGATTCTGCATACTCTCAAGACCGATCAGCAGCGTAGAACTGTTATGTAACAGTGCCGATGTGGTCGGCTGGATCACCCCTGTCACACCAAGTACAATGAGCAGGGAGTTAAATCCTACGATTCTGCGGTAATTCTTTTTGATTCGCTCCATCAGACTGTCACTCAATAATTTTAAGGTGACGATCTGGTACAGATCATCTGAGCTTACCGTGATATCTGCGATCTCTCTTGCAATCTCAGCTCCGTCGCTGATGGCAATTCCGACATTGGCTGCAGACAATGCAGGGGAATCGTTGATACCGTCACCGATCATGATGACTTTTCTTCCGGCTGCCTTTTCTCTCTCCACAAAGCTTGCCTTATCTTCCGGCAGTACTTCCGAATAATATTCATCCACGCCGACACGCTTTGCGATCGCCGCTGCAGTACGCTCACTGTCTCCTGTCATCATGACAACCTTGGACAAACCAGCCCGTTTTAAGGACTGGACAACTGCAGAGGCTTCCTCACGCAGAGGATCTTCGATACAGATGACTGCTGCAAGTTTTCCTTCAATTGCAAGATACAGATGAGAGTATTCCTTCGGCAGTGCGTCAAATTTTGCCTGTTCTCCTTCCGGAATCACACAATTTTCATCTTCAAATACAAAATGTGCACTTCCGATCACGGCACGTTTCTCATTGATCGTCGAAGCGATTCCGTGTGCAACAATGTACCCGACTTTGCTGTGCATCTCGTCATGTTCAAGATTTTTCTGTGTTGCTGCATCCACAACAGCTTTTGCCATGGAATGAGGAAAATGCTCCTCTAAGCATGCTGCAATACGGAGCAGTTCGTCCGTGCTTTCTCCGTTAAATGATACGACATCTACAACCGTTGGTTTTGCCTTGGTGAGCGTTCCCGTCTTATCGAATACAATGGTATCTGCCTCCGCAACCGCCTCTAAATATTTACCACCTTTTACTGTGACATTGTAAAGACTTGCCTCACGGATCGCAGATAAAACAGAGATCGGCATTGCAAGTTTTAAGGCACAGCTGTAATCCACCATAAGAATGGACAGTGCCTTTGTCACATTTCTTGTGAGCAGATAAGTTAAAATCGTACCGCCAAGACTGTAAGGCACCAGTTTATCTGCCAGATGCTCTGCTTTGCTCTCTGCACCGGATTTTAACTTTTCAGAATCCTCGATCATTTTTACGATCTTTTCAAAACGGCTGGAACCTCCAACCTCTTTTACAAGAATGGTAAGTTCGCCCTCTTCCACAACGGTTCCTGCGTAAGCCGTGCTCTCTACGGTCTTTCTCACCGGGACTGACTCGCCTGTTAAGGAAGCCTGATTTACCATCGCCTCTCCCTCAGCAACAACACCGTCAAATGGAATGATATTTCCCATATGAACAACCACTTTGTCTCCGGCTTTGATCTGGGAAGTCGAAACTAACACTTCCTGTCCACCGCTTACTAACCATACTTTTCCCACATTTAAGGACATGGTTCTCGCCAGATCATCCACAGATTTTTTATGTGTCCACTCTTCCAATAATTCACCAATTCCAAGCATAAACATAATGGAACCTGCGGTATTAAAATCACCTCTAAGAACTGAAACACCGATGGCAGTTGCATCTAAAACCGGAACTTCGATCTTTCCTGCTGCAAGTGTTGTTAGTCCTTTCCAGATATATTTTACGGAGCGGAGTGAAGTGAGACAGATACGGATCGGATAAGGAAGGATCCAGCGTCTTGCGTAATGGAACACAATCTTACCAATTAATTTTTCCTGGTAGGTATTGTTTAACTCCCTTCCCGAATTCTCGATCAGACCTTCCGGTACTTCCACATCCTCGTAGTGGAAACCACGGAGTAATTCGATGATCGTCTGTCTGTCACCTACATAAGAGATCACTGCGTCGCAGGTTCTGTCGTAAACTTTTGCAAATGTTACTTCTTTCTGGCTGTGTAAAAAATAAAGAAGTGTATCTGCCTGTGCATAACTCATGCGGTTCTGTACTGCGTGGATACGCATTCTTCCTTTTGCCTCGTGCTTTATCATAAATTTCATTATTCTTACATCCTTCCAGTTATGCGGTCTGTACTTACCAGACCACATATGTCAATCTGTTTCCTCTTACTTAAGGAAGAGGCTGCCACACGTTTCCTGTGCGACAGCCTCTTTACGAATCCACCTCTTATGCTTCTGCTGGCTCGGAAGCTTCTTCTACAACTTCCTCTGCTTTCTCTGCGTCCTCAACAACTGCTGCCTCTTTTGCTGCTGCACGTTCTTCATTGATCGTCTTTGCATCTTCATAGATGTCACCAGCATTCTCCTGAACAGTTGTCACTGTTTTCATTACACAGTCCTTAGCTCTTAAAACCGCTGCTGTACACTGTGTATATACTTTCTTCGCATCATCACTGGCTAAAATCTTAACACCAGCTGTTCCAAATAATGTACCTCCTGCAAATAATGCAATTTTCTTCCAATCTACCATGATAAAATCCTCCTTTTTGTATTTCATGAAAGCAGTTTTCTTCTTCCGCTGTCTTCATTTTTATTATGATTTTTTCATAAAACACAATGTTTTCCTGTGTTTCGTACCGATTATAATTCGCTTTATATCAGTTACACAAGCCTAACGTATTTTATTGATAAATTTTATCATGTTCTGTTTTTATCTGTTGATGATCACACGGTCTCTGCCTCTCTCCTTTGCGAGATAAAGTTTTTCATCCGCCTGCCGGTAAACGTCCGAAACATCCATACCGTCTGCAAACTGTTCCACACCACAGCTGAATGTAAATGCCCGGTTCTTTTTCTGTTTTCCAAACAGTCTGTAGTCTGCGCTCATTTTCGCCAGCATATGGCGAATCTCCTCCTCCGTCACATCCGGCAGGATCAGCATAAACTCTTCTCCACCAAATCTCACTGCGATTCCATCTGCTATCAGATTACGTTCCAGTATCCTCGCAAATTCAATGAGCACTTCATCTCCAAAAGCATGTCCGTATTCATCATTGACCTTCTTAAAAAATCCAGATCGATCAGTGCCGCATAAACGTCTTTCTTCCCTTTCTGTGCCAGCCGCTCAAGATAGCGGTTCAGATATCTCCGGTTATATAACCCGGTCAGCGCATCATGATCTGCCGCCTGTTCCAGCTGTCTGCTAAGACTTGTGAGTTCTTCCGCCTGCTTTTTCTGCTGCACATTTAAAATGATCGTGATCGTAAACACACTGAAAAGTACGATCATCAATGAACAGATCATAGAGTTTAACTCACTCTCAGCCGTTACCAATTCCACATCCACCGGATGATAATATGCAAGGATGACCGCTGACATATCCACCAGAAAAGCGAGACATCCGAAGATCACTGCCGCAGTCGTTGGAAGAAAGGTTGCAATTGCCACCATGGCGAGCACCATATACACGATTGTTCCCGTCTGGTAAATGTAATAAAGTATCGGAAACTCGAAAAAAGTGATCAGTGTAATGATGACATAGGCTGCACGCTTCACATGTCTTGACCGGATACCCCAAAATGTCATTCCAAATATGACCAATGTACACAGGGCACAAAAAATCGTCGGCGCACTGAGTCCATAAATATACACATTTCCAACAAATCCAAACAGATTTCCAATACTTCCTGCTGCTCCCAGCACATAAAACTGTCTCAGTCCAACATTGACAGATGTATCAAATAAGCGGTTCATAACCGTTCCTCTCTCACTTCCAGCCGGATTTTCGGATCAAAGCTGTTTTTCTTCATTTTACCATAATATTCTTAAAAAACAAGAAAAGTTGTTTTTCATGGAAAAATATATTTTCTATTGTCTGGCTCACCTTTTTGCGGTAAAATAGTCTCGGATTTTTCATATGGTAAAGTACAAACAGGAAAATCTCACAGGTACTTTCGTCAGAAGAAGGAAGGAGGAAAAAGATAGCATGCGGTCTGTCAGACAAAAATATATCAGTCTCATACTCATTCTCTCTATGTTTTTCCTCGGAATGTGCTGCGGCAGCACACAGGCAGATTCTTCTCTGATGTATGGAATTCTCCATCACACAGACAGTGTTTTCGTAAATTCCGGCGTTGATGATTTACCGGAGCAGCTTTCCACCGATACCACGGAGCGTATGATCTCAGCCAATGCATATCTCCGTCAGGAAGGCAGACGCATAAACACACGCACAAACCGTGCGGTCAACTGTCTGTTTCTGATTGTGGAACTTCTTTCACAATTGTTTCCCATCATTTTTGCATGCAGCGTTTTAAGTCAGACTTATCGCGCACCGGGCAATCATGTCATCGTTCGTTATATCCACAAGAAGGATGGCAAGAAAAATAATGAAACCATATAATTCCTACTGATTTACCGCACATTTTATCCGCGGTCTTATTTTGGTACGCAAAAATCCCATTTACAGGATATCTGCGCCCAAATGCGCAGGTATCAGAAAGGTATGGTTCTTATGGTTGAACATATTTTATTTGCAGTTTTAACGGCTGCTGTCATCGGTGCTGCTATTTTTATGTGGTGGTTTGAAAATCACGATGAAAAAACAGATTCTGGAAATGAAAAAGAAGGGAACTAAGTTATTATGAATATCGGATTAATTATTTTTGCAATTATTGGATCAATTATTGGTCTTGCCTCTACATTTTACATTGTGATCTCCATGTTTTGGATTCTTGGTGTTAAGATTGTGCGCAGGATCAAACATGGCACTCCACTGTATGATTAATATCATATAAAAACGCTCCGCAGGCTGCTGTACTCCTGCGGAGCGTTTTATTCTTCGTCATTCATGCGGCAAACGGCATCCGGTCCAGCGATCATTTTTTCCCTGAAAGGACCGGAATACGCTTCTTACCAGAATATCCAGTAAATCAGCCCCAGTACCCAGCTTGAAACTATCCCATATAAGATCACAGGACCGGCGATCGTAAAAATCTTACATCCGATTCCAAAAACCTGCCCTTCTTTCTGAAACTCGATCGCCGGGGCAGCCACACCGTTGGCAAAACCTGTGATCGGCACAAGCGCCCCCGCGCCTCCCCAGTTTGCGATCGACGGATAAATGTTAAATCCCGTCAGGATCACGCTGAGCAGGATCAGAAGCATGCTGCACCAGCCGCCGGAGGTGTCTTTGTCCAGTCCATAATTTTCGCACGTATTTAAAATGAACTGCCCAATACAGCAGATGATCCCACCGGTAAAAAATGCCTTTACCATGTGAAAGATCAGATTGTGTGTCGGTGTCACCTGCTTCACATACTCGTTATATGCCTGATCGCGCTCCCTCGTATCCTTGCTGTGCACGGTCTGATTCAGTTTCTTTATCTGCTCTGTCTCTTTGTCTGCCATTTTCTGTGCCTCCTGTATCCACATATTTTATGTTCCTGTTTTTTGTCCGGCATAAATCCTCTCTCTCTTATCTTGCCTTTTTTACTGTAAAATATGCATAACACAGGTTCTGTAATTTCATGAACCGGACAATATTTTTTCTTACTATCAAAGAATAAGTATCTCTTATTTTTTCTTTATTTTATATAAGTAATCCTAATGGAATTAGATTACATTATGCATTGAATCACTTACTATTTGTAGTATAATGTTGATAGAATCTGTCGGCATACACTGTTCCAGGAAAACGCTGCGGATCGATCACGAATGAAGTAAATGGAGTATGCCATGAAAAAATATATTTGTCTCTTTCTTTCAACCTTGATGTTTCTTACTGTTTTTTCCCCTGTCAACTGCTATGCCCGCGATGGAAAAAAAGTCATCCGGGTAGGTTTTTACACAATGGATAATTATCAGGAGTGTGATGAGAACGGAAACTACAGCGGTTATTTTGTGGACTATCTCCGGGAGATCAGCCAGTATACCGGATGGGAATATGAATTTATCCAGATGAATTATTCGGCATGCCTGAAATCCTTAAATGACAGGAATATCGACCTTGTCTGCGGTGTGGACTATTCTTCCTTCCGTACAAGCACTCTTGACTTTTCTGCACAGCCGGCGGTCACAACCCATTACGAATTGTATGCGCTGAAGGATAACGATACCTATTACTATAACGACTATGCGGATTTCGATGGAATGAGCATTGGCGTTCTTGCAAGCTGTAAACAATTAGATGCTCTGGATGACTATGCGGATGCACACCATTTTTCCTTTGAGAAACAATACTTCGAAAACACAGCACAGCTGGAAAAAGCGCTTGAAGACAACACTGTGGATGCCATTTATGCTACAAGTGTTTCCCACCCTTCTGAAAAAAAGATCCTTGCAAGCCTTCCTTCTTTCCCACTTTATTTTGTGACTTTTAAGGGAAATCCGATCATGGAATACTTAAACTATGCCCAGGCTGTGATCTTAGACGTCAATCCCAACTTTGATCACGACCTCTACACCACTTACCAGCAGGATATCCGGAATTACCGCTGCGAATTTACCCGGGATGAGTTAGACTATCTTGCCACAGCGCCGGAGATCACTGTGACCTGTGACCCCTCCAAAGCACCGATTGAATTTTACAATGAGAATACACAAACCGTTTCCGGCATCGCTGCGGATGTTCTCGATCTTTTCAGCCAGTATACCGGTCTGCAATTCCGGTATATAAAGTCTGACAGTTTCTCCGATGCACTGTCGAAGCTGCAGTCTCATGAGATCGATATCCTTACGGCACTGGCACACGATTATGCATGGTCTGAGCAGAATCAAGCGTTCCTGTCAACCCCTTATCTGAACTCGTCCATTGTGGTTGTACGGAATAACAAAACCAAGAGCCATGAACGGGATATCGTTGCACTGCCGAACAGCTTCAATCTCACAAATTCCATTCTGGACAATCCGGAATATGATACCGAGGATGTGGTTTACTATGATACAATTGAGGAATGTTTTCAGGCTGTGCTGTCCGGCAGTGCAGACTGTACTTATGCCAACAGCTATAATTCCAGCTATCTGCTCTCGCAGGTAAAATACCGTAATTTGTCCTCCACAACGCTCACTGCCATGACAGAGGATGTTTCCTTTGGTCTGTCTGACCAGTGCGATCCAAGACTGCTCAGCATTATCAATAAGGGACTGGCGTGTATTTCCTCTGAACAGCTGGATTCCATTATCCTTCAGAACTGCAGTTATAAGGAGGATCCATCCCTTTTAACACTTGTTTATGCTTATCCGCGCATTTCCATTGCAATCATTCTGGCAGTCAGTATGACCCTGCTCTCACTGCTGCTTGGTATTCTGCTGATCCATAGCCGGAAAACAAAAGAGATCCGGATCATGTCGGAGACAGATGCTCTCACCGGTCTTTATAACCGGAGGGCTGCCGAAGATCATATTACAAGACAGATGCAGGAAGATGGCAGAAATCCTGGCTGTGTACGTCCACTGATCAGTATCGATCTGGACAAATTCAAACAGGTGAATGATACTTATGGACATTTAGAAGGGGATGCTCTCTTAATTGCGGTTGCAGACACGCTCCGCACATCTGTCCGCAGTTCTGATATTGTAGGACGCATCGGTGGCGATGAATTTGTTGTGTACCTCTCAAATGTCACAGACAGACAAAATGCCATGGCCGTTGCAGAAAAACTGTGTCAGGTCATCCGCGAACTCTCCACCATGAAAAAAGAATGGAGCAATATTTCTGCGAGCATTGGAATCTCGTTTGCCGATCATCCAAATATTAAGATGGAAGAACTCTATATTTCGGCTGATAAAGCTATGTACTCCGCCAAAGAAAACGGAAGAAACCAGTATCAGACCCTCTGATGTCCCAGCAGGATGTCACTGTGGAATATTGACACTCCACAGATACTGCTCTCCCTTCCCCCACAAAAGCAGTTCCTTCATCTGCCCATCATATAATTCATCCGGACGGAATTCTTTTAAAATATGAATCAGATAAGTCTCTTTTTCATCTCTGGGACTGATCTGGTCTAAATTTTTTTCTAAAAGTTCCCGGAGTTCCAGCGGTTTTATATCATCGGGGATCTCAAATCCCCCGATTTTTCCGGCAACCCCTGCTCCATAATAAAATTCATAATTTCCAAGCATCACTGCTTTCTGCATATTACATTTTAAAATCACGCTCTGGCGTGCGATGGATGTGACCATATCCGTTATTCTCTCTTTCGTCTTGTACAGACATACCCGACTGCTTTGGGCTGTGTCTGACTGTTCTTATTTTTTATCTTATGCCATAATCACGTTTTCGTCAAATACCATGCTGACCATATAACAATGTCTCTGTGCTGTCCTTCTGACAAATGCCTGTGAAAATGTTTTCTCCAGACTGTCCTTTCTGCATCAGGGCGGTGTCATGTGATGACCAAAATACCAGAAAGCCCCTGCACATTTCCCCAGTGCCATAAACAGCATGATCCAGGATAGCCCCTCTTTCACCTGAAATCTGCGGAAAATAATCGGGAATGTATTTAAGATTTCCGCCAGTGCCACTGCAATACATCCCACAAAAATACCTGCACAGAAACCATATACATACAAGAGCCAGTGCCCGACCGGAAGGCTGATATCTGTAAATACCGACATAATTGTGCCAAAAATCCCACCAAGCACGATCATATTTTCAAAAAGAATGGTACTTTCCGCCCGGTTGCATTTTGCAATCATTCTTGGCACGACACCGATGACTATGATAAATGCAAAGGTTCCCGCTGCCACTCCGACACCGGAGGCAAGTCCGATAAATCCGAGAAATAAATGTTTAATCCACATCAACACTGTGTCCTCTTCTCTCTGCGTTATTGATGAAAGCGGTATCCAGATCTGTCTCATATTTCCGCATCTCGATCTGGATCGGTGTTGGATCATGCGTGATTTTCTTGTGTCCTACATGGTTGAAAAACACAATAATCCCAACGGCTAGTCCAATACTGTAGCAGATTTCCAGTTCTGTGATGCCATTTGATTCCGTTCCCGTGATCTGCTGATAAAACTTTGCAAAAACATCTGTCACACCTACGTCATTGTTAAAAGCCATGATCGTAAAAGCCGCTCCAAAGAAAATCAGGATACACAAAATCACTGTCTTCAGACAATTCATCCACACCGGTTTTTCCGGGGACTTCACATACTCTACGATAAAGTCTGATTCTCCCTCATTGCTGATGTCCAGATTCGGGTAGTCCTCATGGATCAATTCGATCACTTTTAATACGGAAAACACGACAAGCGTATTCTTTTTCTTCTGCTCATCCTCCGCCCGGAAGGAATATAACTTCTTCTGCCTGATCTGACGCAGCGCCGCCTGATCCGTGCACTCCATCTTTGCCACATCACCGAGTGTCACACGGCGGTCTGTCACGACAATATTCTTTCCAATCTTTAAATAAAGCGTATCGCCTGCACTCATGCGTAGTTCCTGCTTTCCTCTGAAATAACTTCCTGTACGAGCATCCCATCCTTTGGCTCTCCTGCCTCTTTCTCGTTTGTCATATAATAAAACGCTGTTCCTGCCAGCAGTGCAAGCACAAGAAGCATAAGACAGATCCGATACTTTTTACAATTCATAATAATTTCGTCCTTTCTGTTTGATAAATGCGTCAGCTATTTTTTTTCAGTATGCACACCGATCATTCCTGCATACTATATTGCATTACTATGCTTCTTATTATGTATGTGATTGCTTTAAAATATACATACTATCTTTGATTTATTTCATTGCATTTTCCCCTAAAACATGATACCTTTTCATAGGACTACAACGTTTATTCAGGATAATTGCAAAACTCTTAGATAACGTAAATTAGAATGTGAAAATTTTGTCAAATTTCCACATTCCTCATAACATTAACAGGGAGTTTTGCAATTATCTGATACACTGATAAAAGAGGATAATTATGGCAGTAACGAAAGAAATTCTGACTCTGGCTGTCGAAACCGGAGATGCATTGCTCCGCAATGGTGCGGAAGTTTACCGCGTGGAAGATACGGTGCTTCATATTTTAAAAGCATATGAGATTACAGACTGTGATGTCTATGTACTTTCCAATGGAATTTTTGCAAGTGCAAATGAAAATAAAGAAGATGCCTGCAGCATGATCCGTCATGTACCGCTCGGCTCTACCCATCTCGGAAGGATTGCTGCGTTAAATCAGCTTTCCAGAGAGATCTGTTCCCATGAATGTTCCCTGCGGGATGCCTGGGTTCGTTTAGAAGAATGTAAATCCATTCCAAAAAATAAAAACTGGGTGGAGATATTTTTCTGTGGAGTTGGCAGTGCCGGTTTCTGCTATCTGTTCGGAGGAACTGCCTTAGATTCTTTTGTTGCATTTTTTATCGGACTCGTGTTACAGATTTTCCTGATCGCTTCCGACAGGCATCTGGAATCCAAATTTATCACTAATATTTTAGGAAGCGGCATTGTCACTTTTTTAAGCCTGATCGTGCTCTCCGCAGGGATACCGATCCTGCAGGATAAGGTTGTCATTGGAGATATTATGCCGCTCGTACCGGGAATCGCACTGACAACGTCCATCCGCGACTTTTTCAACGGAGACTATTTATCCGGTGCGATCCATATGATCGATGCGATCTTAACTGCTTTTAGTATTGCCGTTGGCGTGGGCGCTGTTATCACGCTTTACCAGCTTGTCACAGGAGGTGCATTACTTCGATGATCATTCAGTTTCTTGTCAGCTTAGCTGCGACACTCTCTTTTGCTGTATTATTTTCTGCTGAAAAAAAACAGTTGTTTTTCTGCGGTCTGACAGGTGCCCTCGGCTGGATTGTCTACCTGATCTGCTTACAGTATCACACAGACAATGCCATCGCAAACCTGATCGCCACCTTTGCACTGACACTGGTTGCACGGATTCTTTCGGCAGTGCGCCGAACTCCGGTCACGGTGTTCCTGCTCACCGGGATCTTCCCACTTGTTCCGGGTGCCGGAATCTACTATACCTCCTATTACTTTATCATGGGAGATATGAGCCGGTTCTCACAGTACGGAATCAGTACTGTGAAAGTTGCCGGTTCGATCGTGCTTGGCATTATCTTTGGTTTTGCGCTTCCACAGAGCCTCTTTAACGGGCTTTCAAAGCTTGTGCATAAAGATTAACGTTTTGTATTTTTTATTGCTGTCCGGCGATCTTTGCCGCCAGATCCTCCAGATATTCCCAGCGCTCCATTTTCTCTTCGAGCAGTTGTTCTGTCTGTTCTTTTTCTTTTGTGATCTCATTCAATTTCACAAAATCACTGCTGAATTTTAAAGTCTGCGCATCCAGCTCTTCTATTTTCTGTTCCAGTGCAGCGATATCATCTTCGATCGTCTCATATTCTTTCTGTTCTTTATAACTGAATTTCAGTTTACGCTCCCTCTTCCAGGTATCCATGGAAGAAGTCTGGTTTTCTTTCTCCACAGAATCCACAGAAGTTGTCGTATCGTTTTTCGCATCCAGAATATGTCCCGCAGGCACTTTTCCTTCCTCTGCCAATCGGTTTACATAATCTGTGTACCCACCTTCATACTGACAGATCTTTCCATCTTCCTCGAAGGCAAAAATACGGTTTACGACACGGTCTAAAAAGTAGCGGTCATGGGAGACGGTGATCACGATTCCATCATAATTGTCAAGGTAATCTTCCAGTATCGTGAGTGTCCGGATATCGAGATCGTTTGTCGGCTCATCTAAAATCAGGACATTCGGTGCCTCCATAAGCACGCGCAACAGGTTCAATCTGCGCTTCTCTCCACCGGAAAGTTTTCCGATTGGACTGTACTGTTGCGAGGATGGGAATAAAAAGCGCTCTAACATATTGGACGCTGACACCAGACCATCTTTCGTCCTGACAAACTCCGCTGTATTTTTAATATAATCGATCACTTTCTCATCCGGATCCATATAGGCGATCCCGGCGTCTTTTGTATTCTCGATCTCCTGCGTATAATATCCGATTTTGATTGTCTGCCCGATGGTTACAGTTCCTTCATCCGGCTGGATTCTCTGATCAATGATCTTCATTAGGGTTGTCTTACCGCTTCCATTTGCCCCGACAAACCCGATCCGGTCATTTTTCAGAAAAATATAAGTAAAATCACGGATCAGTACTCTCGAATCATAGCTTTTGGAAATATGCGAAAGTTCTACCGTTGTCTTTCCCATGCGGGAACTGATCGAGCTGATCTCCACACTTCCATCTGTCTGCGGTGCATCCTGATCCTTAAGTTTCTCATAGCGCTGGATTCTGCCCTTTTGCTTGGTAGTACGTGCCTTTGCGCCGCGGCGGATCCACTCTAATTCTTTCCGCAGGATATTCTGGCGTTTCCGCTCACTCGCCTGCTGCATCTCCTCGCGCTCTGCCTTAAGTTCCAGATACCCGGAGTAATTCGCATCATAGCTGTAGATGGAACCTTTATCCACCTCCACGATCCGGTTGCAGACACTGTCTAAAAAGTAGCGGTCATGGGTTACCATAATAAGTGCCCCGCGCCACTTTTTCAGGAAATCTTCCAGCCAGTCTGCCATAGCGGAATCCAGATGGTTGGTCGGCTCATCTAAGATCAGCACATCGCACGGCACTAAAAGTGCTGCCACAAGCGCAAGACGTTTGCGCTGTCCCCCAGAGAGTTCCCCTGCCTTCTGTTCAAAATTCGTAATGCCAAGCTTTGTCATCATTGCCTTTGCATCACTCTCTAAATTCCAATGTTCCACATGTTCTGCATGATTTCCTGCATTTTGATTTTGCTCTGATGTTCCTCCGACAAAATTCTGACTACTTTGCGCCAACACCGTATCAATCACTGACAATTCCGGATCAAATACCGGATTTTGCGGCAGATAACGCACCACGATATGGTTTGCACGGATCACCTGTCCTTCATCCGGTTCTTCAATGCCCGCTGCAATTTTTAACAGAGTTGATTTTCCGGTTCCGTTGATACCGATCACACCCACTTTTTCTCTTTCCTGCAAATAGAAAGACGCTTTCTCAAAAAGCTTCCTCTCTGTATATGTCTTCGTGATATCTGTTACACTGATAATATTCATAAAACTTATCTTTTACCTTCCATAATCTTCCGGCGCCGAATTGAAGTTGCGGATATACCGCAGACATTCCATTTCCGGCAATGGTTTTCCATAATAATACCCCTGGATATATTCCACGCCAAGGCGCTCCATCTCCTCACTCTGCTCTAACTTTTCCACTCCCTCGACAACCATTGGGATGCCAAGCTTCTGCATCGTCCTGATCTCATTTTCAATGACAATTCTGGCTGTCTCATTATTAAAATATGCCAATGTCATGTCTCTGTCCATCTTCACTTCCTGGAACGGAAACCGCATAAGATAAGAGCAGTTTGCATTTCCGGTTCCATAATCATCCATCGCAAAAGAGATCCCCGCATCTCCCAATTCTTTCATATGATGTTCCATAAGCGCCGGTGCATTGATTGCAGTGCTCTCCGTCAGTTCCAGCACGATCATGGAGGTTGGGATATGGTACTTCTGCAGGATCGGCAGAATTGCCTCTTTCAGATTCTGCTGCATACACTGCGCCACCGAAATATTGATCTGGATCGAGCGGATTCCAAGAGACATATTCGATAATACATGTTTGGATAAAAACTTACAGCACTCTTCTAACACGATCTCGCCGATACGTATGATGTCACCGTTTTTTTCTGCGATCGGGATAAATTCAGCCGGTGGAATATATCCAAGTTCCCCGTCAAACAGACGTGCCAATGCTTCGAGGGAAACAATTCTTTTTCCTTAAGCGAATAGATCGGCTGGTAGTACACCTGAATCGAACGCTCACGGAGTGCGCACTCTAAGATCATTTCAATCTGATTCTGTCTGTAATATCCCTCGATCATCTGCTCGTCCGTCTCGATCACAGGCTCTTTCCCCACATTGCCGGAAGCAACGGACAACAGGTAACTTTTGATTCCGAAAAATTCCGGGATTGTCGTAAAGTCCTTCGGATAATGCATGATCATAACGGTGTGATCCAGCAGAATATGGTTTTCTTCTATCTTCCATTCCTCAGAAAAACGCCCCTCAACAGACTTTACCATCTCCTGATACCGGTCTTTGTCTGTCATGACCACAAAGGTATCCGCATCACTGCGGAATACGTGAAACTTACCACCCAGATGGAAAAAATACTGTCCCAGCTCCGCCATGAGCATATTGCAGTTTTCTGCCCCAAACAGCATTCCCATCTGCTGATACTGGCGGATTCTGATAATAATGATCGTTCCTTCCTGATCCCGCATCAGTTCGTCCTTCAGCTGCAGCTCCAATGCCGCCTCATTTCCGATTCCTGTCACGGTATCTAAATAATCGTTTGGATTCTGCATCGACAGATAGATCATTATGACGATCACCGAATTTCCAAGGCTGGTCAGCAGGATCTCCCGGTGGTAATACTGCACCCAAATTGCAATCAATGCCGCTGCGGTATAAAAATAGATGATGTATTTCTCCCGCACATTAATGATCTTCCGCCTTGCGATCGACATAACAAGATTCAATGCAAAAAACAGCATGATATAAAAATATCCGAAATTTGCTCCTCTGCCCTGATGATACACTCCATCCTGAAAATAGTAGTAAAACCCGATGAACGGTGTTAAGAGCAGAAAAATAAAAAAGAATGCCGCAGGGATCATTGCAGCTGAAACTGCCCGCTTTTTCTGTCTCTGGTCCAGTTCACTGATCACGACCATATACTTATAGATCATCAAAGAGCTTAAGCCTTCAAACGAAAAAAAGACAAACGCAAGTATCTCGTTCACGATCTGCGGAACGACTCCAGCGTTTGCCAGTCCTATCGATGATAAAATATTAAACGCACTCTCTCCGATACATACGATCAAAAGTGCACGGAATACCCTTGTCTTTTCAGTCGGAAACTGCCACACTACCATAAAATGTACGAATATTAATAACATAAATAATAGTGAAGCCGCTTCAAAACTGTAATTATACTGCATCCGTATCTTCCTCCTGCGCTGCACGTGCCTCGATGATCGCCTCATTCAGCTGCAGCATCTTGGCATCCAGCATAGAGACGATCTCCGAACATTCCCTTAAGTCTCTGCTGATATATTGTGGTGCATTTCCCTCGAACTTATAATAAATCTTGTGTTCTAAACTTGCCCAGAAATCCATTGCCATCGTCCGTATCTGGATCTCAACCTTGGTATCAACCACCCGGTCAGACAAAAAAATCGGTACGGTCACTAACATATGATAGCTCTTATAACCGCTCTCCTTCGGATGCTTGATATAATCCTTCACGGATACCACCGTCAGATCATTCTGCTTACCGATCATCTCCGCAAGCTTGTAAATATCGGACGTAAACGAACAAACAATGCGGATTCCTGCGATATCGTTGATATAGTCCACCATATTGTCAATGGAACTCTCGTATCCATATCGTTTCAGCTTCTTGACAATACTCTCCGGTGATTTGATTCTGGACTTAATATATTCAATCGGGTTGTACTGGTGTACCTGCTGAAATTCATCATTTAAGATCTCAACTTTGGTACTGACCTCCTTCAACGCTGACCGGTATAAAAAAATAATTGTATTCCAACTATCTACCCCTTCACTTAAGGTAAATGGTCTATCCATAATATTCCTCCAACAATATATTCCCCGTGCATGAAAAAAACTTTTATCCATCAACACTCATGCTCCCTTAAGTATACCATACTTTTCTATGATATGGGGAGTTATTTCAAAACTTTACTGTTTTTTCTATTCCTTTTTCTATTCCTGAAGGTATCCTTTCTCACGCAGCTTCTCACCGATGACCTGCAGCATCGGTTCCGTGTCTGCCTCCACTGTGTGCCAGTGTTTTCCACCGGTCAGCACATTTAACGGCTGGCTTTTGCTCTTTCTGATGCGCTCCATGAATTCATCCACATCCATGCGGTTGCAGAGCATCAGATCCACCGTGATCTGACCATAGATGTCATGCTCCACCACAGCGTCTAACACCTTTCCGCCGTAATCTACGATCGTGTATAATTCATCCTGCATCTGCTCTGTCGTGTGCTGCACACAAAAGCTTCTCTTTGGCTTCTGCGGACCTTTTCCCGGATTGTAAAGGAAATAACCTTTGTTTGTGCTTAAAATATTCTTATTGGTAGCACGCAAAAGAGCAATATCCTGCACGATCACCTGACGGCTCACGCTGAATTTTTTTGCAAGGTCTGAACCACTGACCGGTTCTTTTTGGTTTGACATTATTTCAATGATTTTTTCCCGTCTGATATCCCCTTCTATCACGGCAACGCTCCTCCTACATCTCCTATACACATATCTATTCCGTTAATCTTCTTCGAATGCATGCATTTCTTCCATCCAGCTTCTTCCGTTAATCTTCCTCGATCACATGCATCTCCAGAAAATCAAAATCGATCGACTCAATGAAACTGTCCCGGGTAAATCTTGTCTTTGCATGGCGTTTGAATTCAGCAACATTGGCATCAAGCCAGATTGGTTTTCCAAGATCAAATGCATAGCACACTTCATCGATTGCCCTGAAAATTTTATGGGTACGTGTATCATCCGATTCGTCTGTGATGGTTGTATCCCGAAGCAGATGATTGTCTTTCATCATTTTAAACCAGATTCTCATTCTTCCACTTTCCTAATATTACTCATTCTATCCTGCGACATACTTCTTATCCGCCGCTGCCGGTTTGTCTCATACATCAAAAGCGATGCTGAAATGGCAGCATTTAAAGATTCCACCTGTCCACACATTGGAATTTTAATATAAGTATCCGCAAGATCAGCGGTTTCATCCGACAGACCGTTTCCCTCATTTCCGATCATAAAGGCAGTGGCTCCTGTATAGTCCGGCTCATCGTACTGCATCTTTCCTTTCAGATGGGCAGCATACGTTTTTACCCCTGCATTTTTCAGTTCACAGATGGTCTCTGCCAGATCTCTGGTCACAAAAAATGGCATGCGGTAAATACTTCCCATCGTTGAACGGATTGTTTTCGGATTGAAAAGATCGACGGTTGTATGATTCATGACCACACCGCTGATTCCTGCGCCCTCTCCGGTGCGCAGCATCGTCCCAAGATTTCCCGGGTCCTGGATGCTCTCTAAAATCAGAAGATGCGTGTCTGCCCCTTTTAACAGTTCTTCCAGACGATACTGTGGCTTTCTGACCAGACAGAGAATCCCCTGCGGTGTCTGCGTATCTGATACCGCTTTGAATACAGAATCTGATACGATCTCATAGGTATAGCCTGCAAGCATTTTATCATTCTCTGCAAAAAAACTCTCCGACACATACACCTGTTTTAACCACTCTTCCGGAACTTCCTGAAACATTTTCCGTCCCTCTACGACAAAGAGTTCCTGTTCGTTTCTCGCTTTTGCCTTTTTCATCAGAAGCATCAGATTCTTCATCTGCTGATTGCTTGTACTTGTGATCATACTTTTCTCCAAACAAATCTTTTTCTTATATGTCATAAAAACTCCACGAACCAAAATCCGTGGAGTTTTAAATTCTTTCCTGTATTTCGTAATGATTCCAAATTAGATGGATAAGTTCTTAGCGATCTGATATTCGTACTCTGGGATCTCTTTCTTCATTGCAAGAGCCTCATCAATATCAAAATCAACAAAAGCGCCATGACGATATCCAACGACACGGTTTGTCTTTCCCTCACACAGAAGGTCTACTGCAAGTGCTCCCATGGTTGAAGCATATACACGGTCTTTTGCTGTCGGAGAACCACCACGCTGCATATGTCCTAAGATGGTAGCACGTGTCTCAATACCGGTAGCTGCCTCAATACGTTTTGCCATGCTTGCAGAATGTCCGATACCCTCGGCATTTACGATGATATGATGTTTCTTGCCATGTTTACGTTTTTCGATGATGTTATTTACTAACTTCTGCTCGTCGTAATCATATTTTTCCGGTAACAGGATATCCTCTGCTCCGTTTGCGATACCACACCATAAAGCGATGTATCCGGCGCCACGTCCCATAACCTCGATGATAGAACATCTCTCATGGGAAGTAGAGGTATCACGTACTTTATCAATTGCCTCCATTGCTGTATTGACAGCGGTATCAAATCCGATGGTGTACTCAGTACATGCGATATCTAAGTCTATGGTTCCCGGAAGACCGATCGTATTGATTCCAAGTGCTGCCAACTTCTGGGCACCCTTGAAAGATCCGTCACCACCGATTACGATGATTCCATCGATACCATGTTTCTTACAGATCTCAGCACCTTTCTGCTGACCTTCCGGTGTTGTAAACTCCATACAGCGTGCTGTCTGTAAAATCGTACCACCACGCTCTATAATATCAGATACGTCCTTTGCTTCCATATCTACGATTTCTTCCTGAAGAAGTCCTGCGTATCCTCTCTTAATTCCTTTTACCTTTAATCCTTTTACAATTGCCTCTCTTACAACTGCACGAATTGCTGCGTTCATTCCAGGTGCATCTCCGCCACTGGTAAGTACACCGATTGTCTTGATCTCTTTTGCCATTTTATAAGTTCCCTCCTAAAAATAAATATACCCATTGAATATCTGTTTACCCATTTACAGATATTTATTTATCTAATCTACACTATTTTAATATCTTTACGCTCTCTTTTCAATGCTCTTTTCTACAACTTTTACATTATTTTCACCCAGAAAGTTCGTCAAATTGTTCACAATCTCCTGATTTATGCAGATATTGTAGTTATTTGGCAGTCGTTTCATTGCTTTTATGGATGAAATGTAAATGACAACCGAATCTCTTCCATCCGAATCATGAAGCTTTCCATAAAGTTCCTGCTCCTTCGCCTCAAACTCTTCCTTCGTGGAAAACTGAAGCCAGAGTTCCCTTTTTACACTGTCAAAAGAAGTGATCTGCTCACAGATGATCTTTCCGTTCTTATCTTCCTCCACATTAGCCCGTCCGGTGATAAATACCTTCTCATCCTCATTTAATAAGGAACTGTACTTCTCATAGCTGTTCGGGAATACAATCACTTCCACAGTTCCGACGAGGTCTTCTAATGTGAGAAATGCCATGACTTTATTGTTTTTCGTGTACTTGACCGTCTTTTCTGTGATCATTCCGCCGACTGTGACTTTCTGGTTATCCTTTACCTTCACCTCATTTGTCTCTTCATCCAGGACAAAATCCGTTGTGACCGCCGAAATATTCTTGCGCCAGCGTTCCTCATATTCCTCCAGCGGATGTCCCGTCAGATAAATGCCGAGCACCTCTTTTTCAAAACCAAGCTTGATCTCCTTGCTGTACTCCTCCAGTTGTGGAAGACGGATCTCATAGTCCTTTTTCTCTTCCTCCGGCACAAGATCAAAGAGTGTCATCTGACCGGACATACTCTTTTTCTTCTCCGAGGCAAGGTTGTCCATGATCGTGGAAAAAACAGTGATCATCTGCTGTCTGTTTCCGTCAAGCCCATCTAGCGCCCCTGCTTTGATCAGGTTTTCCACCGCACGTTTGTTGACTTCACGGCAGGAAACACGCTCCAAAAAGCTTTGCAGTGTCTTATAAGTTCCATTCTCCTCACGCTCCTGCAGGATCAGATCCACGACCGGTCTTCCGATGCTCTTGATCGCATACAGACCATAGCGGATGTTATCTCCAACTGCGGTAAAGACACCTTCCCCTTCGTTTACGTCCGGTGGAAGCACTTTGATTCCCATCTGGCGGCAGGTAAAAATATACTCGGAAACTTTTCTGGTATTATCGATCACAGATGTCATCAGCGCTGCCATAAATTCTACCGGATAGTAATATTTAAAATACGCTGTCTGGTAGGAAACCACTGCATAAGCCGCTGCATGTGATTTATTAAATGCATATTTTGCAAAATCCACCATGGAATCGTAGATCTTATTCGCTGCCTGCTCGCTGATATCGTTTGCAATACAGCCTTTGATTCCCTGTTCCTCGTTGCCGTAAACAAAGTTCTGACGCTCTGCATCAATGACATACTGTTTCTTTTTGCTCATGGCACGGCGGATATTGTCCGCCTGTCCCATCGTGTACCCGGCAAGTTCCTGCACGATCTGCATCACCTGCTCCTGATAAACGATACAGCCATAGGTCGGCTCTAAGATCGGTTCTAATTCTTTGCATTCGTAAGTAATACTGTCGCGCTCATTTTTTCCTTTGATATACTTTGGAATAAAGTCCATTGGTCCAGGACGATACAGGGAAATTCCGGCGATGACATCCTCTAAGCTCTGTGGTTTTAACTCCTTCATGAAGTTTTTCATTCCGGCACTTTCAAGCTGGAACACACCCTCGGTTCTTCCGGTTCCGATGTAGTCTAATACTTTTTTATCATTGTAGTCGATAAGAACTGCATCCGGATCGGTATGATCATTATAATCGATGTGATTGACATCGATTTTGATTCCATGGTTCTTATATACGAGATCTGCGGCATCCTTGATGACCGTCAACGTTCTAAGTCCAAGGAAGTCCATTTTCAAAAGTCCAAGTTCCTCGATGGTCGTCATGATAAACTGTGTCGTGATTGTTCCGTCGGACGCCCTCGACAGTGGAACATACTCATCCATCGCTTTCTGTGAGATCACAACGCCCGCTGCATGCATAGAAGTATGCCGTGGCAGTCCCTCTAAACGTTTTGACATATCGATCAGTGTACGTACATTCTCGTCCGATTCGTACATGCCGCGGAGTTCCGGATTCATCTGCAGTGCTTTTTCAATCGTAATATTCAGTTCATTTGGGATCATCTTTGCAATAGTATCACAAAAACTATATGGCAGATCCATCACCCGCCCCACATCACGGATCACACCTTTTGCTGCCAGCGTACCGAATGTCACGATCTGCGAAACACAATCCTTGCCATATTTTTTCACGACATAATCGATCACTTCGCTTCGTCTCTCATAACAGAAATCGATATCGATATCGGGCATGGTAACTCGCTCCGGATTTAAGAAACGCTCAAACAGCAGATTATACTTGATCGGATCAATGTTCGTGATACCTGTGGTATAAGAAACAAGGCTTCCTGCGGCACTTCCACGCCCCGGGCCTACCGGAATCCCATGGGTTCTCGCATAATTGATAAAATCCCATACGATCAAAAAATAATCAACATATCCCATTTTCCGGATGACATTAAGCTCATAATCAAGCTTCGGAAGCAGTTCCTCATGGCGGTCCGGGTAACGCTTTACCAGTCCCTCATGACACAGCTTATTCAGATAAGTCCATGAGTCGTAACCTTCCGGCACCTCGAAATGTGGCAGTTTTGTCACACCGAACTCAATCTCCACATGGCAGCGGTCTGCGATCTTTTGTGTGTTGTCGATTGCCTGACTTGCAAAGGAAAAAAGCTTCCGCATCTCTTCCTCTGACTTCACATAATACTGGCCGCCCTCGTAGCGCATACGGTTCTCATCGGACAATTTCTTTCCGGTCTGGATACAGAGCAGGATATCGTGTGCCTCCGCATCTTCCGCGTAGGTGTAATGTACGTCGTTTGTCGCAACCAGTTCAATGCCTGTCTCCTGGCTCATCCGCACAAGCTGTGGATTGACCATCTGCTGCTCCGGGATTCCATGATCCTGTAATTCCAGGAAAAAGTTTCCTTTTCCAAAGCAGTTTTCATACTTTTCGGCAACTTTTTTTGCCTCATCATAAAGTCCTTTTACAAGATAGCGCTGTACCTCTCCCGCAAGGCACGCACTCAGCGCAATGATTCCACTGTGATACTGCTGTAATACTTCCATATCCACACGGGGTTTGTAATAATACCCATCCACAAACCCTTTGGATACAATTTTCATCAGGTTCTGATAGCCCTCATTATTCTCAGCTAACAGCACCAGATGGTAATAACGATCCTCCCCATGCGCTGCCTCTCTGTCAAATCGGGAGTTCGGTGCCACGTACACCTCACAGCCAAGGATTGGATTGATACCTGCTGCCTTCGCAGCCTTGTAAAAGTCAATGACACCAAACATCACTCCATGGTCTGTGATCGCTGCACTGTTCATGCCAAGCTCTTTCACTCTTGCAACATATTCTTTTATTTTATTCGAGCCATCCAGAAGGGAAAACTCTGTATGCACATGGAGATGGGTAAATGCCATTTTCTTTCTTCCTATTCGTTAAATTTTTGAATCTGCTCTTCCAGAAAAGCCGGATCATCAAAGTAATTGATCTTCATGGCCGCTTTGACTTCACTTAATGTCTGAGCTGCTGTCTCTGCTGCCACTTCGCTGCCTTTTTTCAAAATCTCATAAACACCTTCGATGTTCTTCTCATACTCGGCTCTTCTTGCGCGGATTGGGCTTAATTCTTCCTGAAGAACGTTATTTAAAAACTTCTTCACTTTGACATCGCCTAATCCACCGCGTTTATAGTGATCTTTTAACTCATCCAGATTTGCATATTCAGGTAAGTACTCTGCAAAATGTCCTTCGTTGCTGAACGCATCCAGATAAGTAAATACGGTATTTCCTTCGAGTTTTCCCGGATCTTCGATACGGATATGATCCGGATCTGTAAACATGGACATGACTTTTTTCTTCACATCTGCCTCGGATTCTGACAGATAAATACAGTTGCCTAAGGATTTGCTCATCTTTGCTTTTCCGTCAATACCCGGAAGTCTCAAGCATGCTTTATTCGATGGAAGCAGGATTTCAGGATCCACTAAAGTCTCTCCATACACTGCATTGAATTTGTGCACGATCTCCTTCGTCTGCTCTAACATTGGAAGCTGATCTTCCCCAACCGGAACAGTCGTTGCCTTAAATGCAGTGATATCGGCCGCCTGGCTGATCGGATAGTTGAAAAATCCCATCGGGATACTTGTCTCAAAATTACGCATCTGAATCTCTGCTTTTACCGTTGGATTGCGCTGCAGACGGGATACTGTCACCAGATTCATATAGTAGAAAGTCAGTTCTGTCAGTTCTGCCACATGAGACTGGATAAAAATATTGGATTTTGCAGGATCAAGCCCTACGGATAAATAATCCAATGCAACTTCCATGATATTATCACGGATTTTTGCCGGGTTGTCCGCATTATCAGTGAGTGCCTGCGCGTCTGCGATCATAATGAAAATCTTATCAAATTCCCCGGAATTCTGTAATTCCACTCTTCTTTTTAAAGAGCCGACATAATGTCCGACATGAAGCTTTCCTGTTGGTCTGTCGCCTGTTAAAATGATTTTTGGTTTCTTATTTTCCATATTAAAAATATCTCCTTATTTCTATACTGCCATCGTTCTTATTCCGGGCCTCCTGCCAGAAATAAAAACATACCTGTCTGTTATTATATAATTTTCTGTCTCATCACGCAAGAGCGCATCATGATTGTTTTTTGCCGAGTTTTTTGGTATTTATAAATTGTTTCAAATGTGATAAAATTTTAACGAAGTTATGACTGGAAGAAAGGAAATATCCAATTATCATCTAAAAAATTGGATGATACGTGTGAATTATGAAAATAGGACTTGTTGTAGAAGGCGGTGGCATGAAATGTGCCTACAGCGCCGGAATTTTAGATAAATTTTTAGATGACCATATTCAGTTTGACTACTGTATCGGCGTATCTGCGGGTGCAGCAAACACGCTGTCCTATCTTGCAGGACAACGTGGAAGAAATCTCCGTTTTTATACGGAACATTTAAGTGATCCCCGGTATTTAAGTGTACACAGTCTGATTCGAACCGGGAGTCTGTTCGGTCTGCAATACATTTACGGAACACTGACCAATTCTGACGGCAAAGACCCGATTGATTACGATGCAATCATGAAAAATCCAGCAGAATTTTATATGCCTGCCACGGATGCCGTCACCGGAACAGCCACTTACTTTTCCAAATACGATATTGTGCGCGACGATTATCGCACACTCATGGCAACCTGCGCCCTGCCGGGATTCTGTCGTCCGGTTCAGGTTAATCACCATTACTACTATGATGGCGGCGTTGCGGATTCTATTCCGGTGCAGCACGCTTTAGATGATGGCTGCGACAAACTTGTTGTGATTTTATCCAATCCAAGGGACTTTGTAAAACAGCCAGAAGCCCATCGCCCGATTTATAAACGGATGCTTCACAAATACCCAAAGACCATAGAAGGGATCGACCATCGCCACATCAATTATCAGGCGTCCATTGACCTTACCGCCAAACTGGAAAAAGAAGGAAAAGCTTTTGTTTTCGCACCAAGTAAACATTTAAACCTCGGCACTTTTTCCAAAGATGCGGCGCTTGAACAAAAACTTTATGATCTGGGTGTTTTCGATTACAAAACACAGTCTGGAAAGCTTCTCGCGTTTTTGCAGAAGTAACATAGCTTCGAAACTCTCTTTTTTCAGCTTTACTTCACAGTTGAAAACATGCAAAATACGGCTGCCACACAAAATGTCCTGTGTGACAGCCGCATTCTTATTTTATATCATTATTTTACTCTTGCCGTAAGCTTATCGCCCTCGGTATCGATCAGAATGGTATCTCCCTCTCTCACTTCATCTGCAAGGATCAGCTTTGCAGACAATGTCTCTACATGTTTCTGTAAGAAACGTTTCAGAGGTCTTGCACCATAGATCGGATCATATCCGTGATCAACAATGAACTGTCTTGCACTGTCTGAAAGTTCTACCGTAATCTCACGGTCAGCAAGACGTTTGTTCAGATCGTTCATCAGCAGATTGATGATATTGCCGATGTTGTCTTTTGTCAGAGGCTTGAACATAATGATCTCATCGAGACGGTTCAAAAACTCCGGTCTGAAATGTCCACGAAGTTCATTCATGACCGCTTCCTCACAAGCCGGATTGATATCACCATTCTCATCAATGCCCTCCAGCAGATGGGCTGATCCGAGGTTCGATGTCATGATGATGATCGTATTCTTGAAGTCAACGGTTCTTCCCTGCGAGTCTGTGATACGTCCGTCATCTAACACCTGCAATAATACATTGAATACATCCGGATGTGCTTTCTCGACCTCATCGAACAGGACAACCGAATACGGTTTTCTACGGACTGCCTCCGTCAGCTGACCGCCTTCATCATATCCGACATATCCCGGAGGCGCTCCGATCAGACGGGACACGGAATATTTCTCCATATACTCACTCATATCAAGACGCACCATATTGGATTCGTCATCAAAAAGACTGGCTGCCAGAGCCTTTGCAAGTTCTGTCTTACCGACACCGGTAGGTCCTAAGAACAGGAACGAACCGATTGGTTTGCTCGGATCTTTGATTCCGGCTTTGGAACGGATGATGGCCTCTGTCACTTTTGTGACACCCTCGTCCTGACCAATGACACGTTTATGCAGCTCCTCGTCCAGATGCAGTGTCTTGTTACGTTCACTCTCGGTCAGCTTTGCGACCGGAATACCCGTCCAGCGGGAAATAATACGTGCGATCTCTTCCTCGCTGACGTTCTCATGTACCAGCGAAAGATCTTTATTCTTAACTTCCTCTTCCTCAACTTCCAGCTGTTTCTGCAGCTGTGGAAGTTTTCCATACTGCAGTTCTGCCGCTTTTTCCAGATCATAATTTTGTTGTGCAGTCTTGATCTCATTCTTGACCTGCTCGATCTCTTCACGAAGTTTCTGGACTTTTTCAACTGATTTCTTTTCGTTTTCCCATTGTACTTTCTTTGTGTTAAATTCATCACGAAGTTCTGCCAGTTCCTTCTGAAGATCCGCAAGACGCTCCTGACTCAGACGATCCGTCTCTTTTTTCAGAGCTGTCTCCTCAATCTCCATCTGCATGACACGACGGTTTAACTCATCCAGCTCTGTCGGCATGGAATCCAGTTCCGTCTTAATCAGGGCACACGCCTCATCCACGAGGTCGATTGCCTTATCCGGCAGGAAACGGTCGGAAATATAACGGTTTGAGAGCACTGCCGCAGATACCAGTGCCGAGTCTGTAATTTTTACACCATGGAATACTTCGTAACGCTCTTTCAGACCACGCAGGATGGAAATGGTATCCTCAACGGTCGGCTCATCCACCTGTACCGGCTGGAAACGACGCTCCAAAGCAGCATCTTTTTCGATATATTCACGGTACTCATCTAAGGTGGTCGCACCGATACAGTGTAACTCACCACGGGCAAGCATTGGTTTTAACAGCTGGCCTGCATCCATCGCACCGTCTGTTTTTCCTGCTCCCACGATGGTATGAAGTTCATCGATAAACAGGATGATCTGTCCATCGGAATTTTTGATATCATCGAGAACCGCTTTCAGACGTTCCTCAAACTCACCACGATATTTGGCGCCTGCAACCAGTGCGCCCATATCCAGTGCAAATAATTTCTTGTCTTTTAATCCCTCCGGGACATCACCGCGGACAATCCTCTGTGCGAGTCCTTCAACAACAGCCGTCTTACCGACACCCGGCTCACCGATCAGAACCGGGTTATTCTTTGTCTTTCTGGAAAGGATACGAACCACATTACGGATCTCTGCATCACGTCCGATCACCGGATCAAGCTTCTGGTTTCTCGCACGCTCTACCATATCGTATCCGTATTTTTCCAATGTATCATAAGTTGCCTCCGGGTTATCGGATACTACTCTCTGGTTTCCTCTTACCGTTGACAACGCCTGCAAAAACCGTTCACGGGTAATTCCATACTCCTTGAAGATTTCCTTCATTGCCTTATTCGGATATTTGATCAGGCATAAAAACAAATGTTCCACGGAAACATATTCGTCTCCCATTGCTTTTGCCTCATCCTCTGCATGGACAAGTACCTTATTCAGATCCTGTCCTACATAAACCTGTCCGCCGGATACTTTTACACGGGCAGCTAAATGGCGCTCTGCGTTATCCACAAAATGTTCTTTCTGGATCTCCATTTTCTCTATTAATTTTGGAATCAGTCCATCCTCCTGACGTAACAGGGCGACTAAAAGGTGTTCCTGCTCGATCTCCTGATTTCCATATTCATAGGCGAGCTTTTCACAATCGTTAATGGCTTCTACTGATTTCTGAGTAAATTTCTGAATGTTCATACGCTTACCTCCCTCGTATTTATCTCTGTGATCTATGTGAAAAAGAAAAACCTTCTGAAAAACTTTCTGATGGAAAGAAAAGACCTTCCCACCTTGCTGGCTGGAACGTCTTCTGTCAGTTACGAAATTTCTTTCGCAGTGGTTTTCCTTTGTTACGAGTATGTTATATCACGAGTTGTTAGCACTGTCAAGATGTGAGTGCTAATATTTTGTGAAGAAATTGTGAACTGTGGATGGAAGGTAATCTGCGCTGATAATCTCCTCTTATTCTCCGAGCAGCAGCTCCCTGACTCTCTCCATGTCCATTCCATCTAACACAAAGTCTGCATCCGGCATGACCTTCCGTTTTTTTTCAGTGCCATCCGGTAATATGACGGTCTCTTCCGGCAGCTTTGGAGAAATGTTCGAATGAATATAAAAGGTATCGAGTCCGACACTCTTCGCTCCTGCGATATCGCTTATGCCATCGTTTCCAATCATGACGCTTTTTGTTATATCAAGATTATATTTATCAATCAATAATTGAAAAAATCTGCTGTCCGGTTTTTTTACCCCACAGGTTGAAGAGATAAAAATATCGTCAAAGTACTTTGCTATTCCAAGCGTGTGCATCTCATACTCTGTAAAAATGCGCTGTGCATTCGAAAGCAGATAAATCTTTTTGCCCTTCTTTTTTAATGCTTCTAACAAATCTATCACTCCATCATAGAGTTTTACATAATCGGTAGAGAGGATCCGGAAGAACTGCCCTGCATGAACGGCAAGTGTAGGATCTGCCTTCACGCCTTTTTCCTCAAAAAGCTTCTGAAAGACCTCTTCAATCTGAACTTCCGGATGTGCTTCATGAGCATCATCTTTTTTCTCAGATTTCATCTTATACTCCTCGCCTGCAATGATTGCAGCATATCTTTCTTTTAATTCTTCCGATGAATAATCGGCGTCATAATAGCCATAAAAAAGCGCCAGCTTTTTCCATACCAGAGGATCATTCTCCTCGGTATGGATATCAACCAGCGTTCCATATAAATCAAAAATATAATTATCGTAAGCTTTCACGTTATTATGCCTCCTGCTTTGTAAGTTCGATCAACTGCTGCATACGATCCGTGATCTTGTTCAGTACATCCGAATTATCTTCCTGTGCACTCATTGTCTCATTTGCGTGTGCAGATACCTCCTCTGAGATTGCCGAGATTGTTTCAATCGAATGCACGATCTGTTCATTTGCAGTTTTCAATTCCTCAATATTGCTGTTTAACTGCTCCATGTTGCTTTGGATATCAAGCGTATTGCTCTGGATATCCGAAAAATTATTGGCAGTATTCTCAGTGGACTGCTTTTCCTCATTAATTGCACCGATCATCTCGCGCACCACCGAAACCACCTCGCTGATCGCATTGGAAATATTCTCGATCAGCTCTGTAATATGTACCGTTGCCTCTTTGGTCTGTGTTGCCATACCGGAAATCTCTGTCGCAACAACAGAGAATCCTCTTCCGGCCTCACCCGCTCTTGCTGCCTCAATACTTGCGTTTAAAGCTAAAAGGCTTGTCTGCGAGGTAATACCGGAGATCAGTTCCACGATGGAATGCATCTCTTCAATGTATTTGTCTAATGTCTCTAGCTGTCCTGCAACGCTGTCACCTTTTTCTACGGAATGATCTACCTGTGATACGAGCACATCCATATCTTTTCCTGCGCTCTCAAGTACCTGCAAAGTCTGCTGCATACTCTGGTTAATGCGTTCCGCAACACTGCTGACCATCTCAACTTTCTGCTGGATTGCTTCTGTCTGCTGCATCTGTGTCTGCACAGCGTTTGCGGTTTCCGTCGTACCACTGCCAACCTCTGACATTGCATCTTTGGTCAATTTAGAAGCACTGTTGAGGTTCTCAACTTTTCCATAGATATCTTCCATTCCACTCTGCATCTGTTGTGACATATTGGAAATATCGGACAGCAAAAGTTCTGTCTTGCTCTGCGCTTCCTTAATATTCTCCATTTTCTGCTGATTGTTTGCATTCGATGTCTGCGCTGCATAGATAGAATACACTGCGACAAGTATCATGGCTGTCACCTGCACGATTGCCTCATCGCTGCCCTGATAACCGAACTTTCCGGTAAAAGCTCCACCAATCGTCATGATCAGGCTTAAGATAACCGTTCCTATATTGATCTGCACGGAAAATTTTACATCATTAAATACACTTACAAGTAAAATCATCGGTATGACAAGCACATAAATGTTCGCTTCCTCGGTCGTCAGCACCATGAAGGAATACGTAATGGCAAATCCGATTCCTACCGTGTGTTTGATCATACCTGTCTCTCTGTCCTTGAAAAAGAAAAACTGTCCCAGTATGACTGGGATCAGTGCCAATGCCGTGATCACCAGAAAATATCCAAGACTCCGCTCTCCCCTGATAAATCTGCACGCATAAAAGACGACCACGATCAACGCTTCTATGGTATGCCCTGTCAATGCGGTTCTGTTATTCCTCTGTGTATCACTGATCTGTGTTCCATTCATCTGCTCTTGTACTCCCTCTCTCCTGACGCTCTGTCAGTCTGCTATCACTGCCGGTTATTGTTTGAGTTTCCTCCTTTCACTATATCATTGATGGTTTCGCTCTTCAAGATTTTCTTTCCGGCAAATGACGTTATAACTCCAGTTTTGCCCGGAGTTTTGCAAGGATTTTACGCTCATTCCGGCTGATCTGCACCTGTGTCACTGCAAGTATTCCTGCCACCTCGCACTGCGTTTTATTTTCAAAATACCGCAGCCGGATGATCTGCTGTTCTGTCTCGTCGAGCGTATCCATCAGCTGCCTGATCACCATTTTGTTTAAAACAGCCTCCTTCTCCGGCTCCTCATAGACATCGCTCTGATCTCCAATCTGGTCAATGAGTAAAAGTTCATCTCCGTCTGAGCCGCAGACCGGCTGGTAAATGGACTCCACCCCACGGTTAGCGTCCAATGCCATCACGATCTCCTCTGTGCCAAGTTCTGTCATGGCAGATAGCTCCAAAAGACTCGGATCTCTCCCAAGCTCTGTTGTGAGAACTTCTTTTGCCCTGCTGATTTTGTATCCATTTTCTTTTAAACTCCTGCTCACTTTCACCATGCCATCGTCACGCAGGAAACGCCGTATCTCCCCTGTGATCATAGGCACTGCATAAGTGGAAAATGCAAGGTTTAACGACAGATCAAAATGATCGATCGCCTTGATCAGCCCGATACATCCAATCTGAAACAGTTCCTCCCTGTCATGCCCTCTTTTTTCAAATCTGCGGACAATTGCGTGCACCAATCCAAGGTTGTCCGAAACGACTTTGTCCCTGGCTTTTTTATCCCCATCCTGTGCCTGTCTGATCAGTTCCGCCTGTCGCACCATAGGCTAGCCTTCCTGATTTCCCAGTCTTCTTACCATATGTACGCTTGTCCCTTTTCCCGGCTCGGATACTACCTCAAGCCTGTCCATAAACGCTTCCATAAAAGAGAATCCCATCCCGGAACGCTCTAACTCCGGTTTTGTCGTATAAAAAGGTTCCATCGCTTTTGACACATCCGCAATGCCTGCTCCTGTATCCGAAACGGTGATGGAAACCTCATCCCCACAAATCTGACACAGGAGTTCCACTTTCTGTTCCGGTTCATGGTAACCATGAATGATCGCATTCGTCACCGCTTCGGACACGGCCGTCTTGATATCCGCAATCTCGTCTAACGTTGGGTTTAATTCTGCTATAAATGCCGCCACCGCCACCCTGGCGAAACTCTCATTCACCGACCTGGCATCAAATATCAGTTTCATCTCGTTCTGACTGCTCATTTTTACTTCCTCCACTATCTCCTATTCTTTTACCTGAATGATTTTTTTCAACCCGGATACGGTAAATATCTTGTCCACGCGCTCGTTCAGATGGCACGCACTCACATCCCCACCGGAATAGCCTAAGTTTTTGCACCGCCCGATGATCACCCCAATCCCGGAGCTGTCCATAAACTCTGTCTCTGTAAAATCAAACACAAGATGTCTGACATGGTAGGTGTCGATCAGAAGATCTGTCTCCGTGCGGATGCGGTTTGCCTGATGATGGTCTAACTCACGCGGCACATAGACAACTAAACATCCTTTTTCCATAATATACTGGCTTTTCATGCTCTTGTTCCTCTCTTTCCATTCTGCTTATGATTTTCAACAATAGAATGCTCGCTCCGCAGACATTTTATTGTCATGAATAAAAAAAGAAGGAGTCTCCCCGGAATTTCCGGTTCGATCTCCTTCGTACTTTTTAATATCAGTTTGTCTTTTTATTAACGGGCGGTGTCTGTCTCACTCTGATCCAGATAGTTCTGTGAGTTTGCAGCGCGCTCTGTATTTGGATACAATTCTACCACTTTCTGATAATAGATTTTGGCATTTTCCATATCCTCGTTCTTGCGGTATGCCTGTGCAAGATAGTACAGTGCATTTCCATTCTCATAGTTTTCATCCATCTCGACGACTTTGGAAAGTGCACTCACGGCATCATCATACTTTTTGCCGGAATATGCATCATAACCTTCCTTATATAATGCAGCCATGTATTCGGCATTCACCTGTGCATTGATGGTATCATAAATACTCTTTGCATCTGCACTCAGGTCATCCACATTGACACTGCTCAATGCATCTCCTGCCTTCTCAATGTCTCCTGTGGTGTATGTCTCATATGCAGTCAGAAGTTTGTCATAGCTTTCCAGTTTGTTGGCAGATTCTTCCTCGCTGTTCTTCGCATCCGTAATCTGACTGGTAAGGTCATCCACCTGACTCTGCAGGCTTGTGATCGTCTGATTCTTGGAAGAAATCGTATTATTTGCATCCAGCACTTCTGCTTTCGTATTGTTCATCACGGTTCTTCTCACGCCAGGAACCACAAGGAAACAGGTGATTGCAATTCCGATTGCGATTCCGATCACCATGTTAATGATCGTACCGACTGCAGAATTGTCCTTCAGATATTTTGGCTGGATGATTGTCTCATTGCCACTCTGATAGGAAATGAGTTCATCATTCTTCTGCTTCTTGCTCGGATTCTGCTCTCTTAAGGCTGCATTGGCTTCTTTCAGATAGCGCAGTGTCACAGTATTATTGGCATCAATTTTTCCGGCATTCCGCAGTGATTTCTTCGCAAGATCATAGCGTCCTTCCTGAATATATAAAAGCGCCAGAAGCTGATGTCCACTCACCAGCTTTGGATTCAGCGACAATACTTTTTTCAACTGAATGATTGCAAGATCACGGCTGTTCTGCTTGCAGTAAAGCAATGCCTGATTGTATTTCTTGATCGTCTGATTGACAGAATCCAGTCTTACCTGATTCTTCTGCACTTCATCTAAGTACCTGCTCGCAAGATTATCCTTCGGCTGATAATTCTTACTGATCACCCACTCCGTGAGGGCAGTCACCACTTCTCCCATCTCGTAGTAGATCAATCCAAGCAAATTTCTTGCATCAATATTTAATTTATTAAAACGCAGACTGATTTTCAGGCTCTCAATTGCCCCTGACAAATCCCTGACACCGGCTTTCTCCAATGCATCATTGTAATAGGCATTGGATGCCATCAAAATCTTTTTGTATACTTTTACATTCGTTCCGCAGTTCTGGCAGTTATCTCCCTTGCCAAGCTCTGCACCGCAATTATAACATCTCATGAAAAACCTCTCTATCTGTCATGCCACTGTGCATGTGATCTACCTGTTATCTGTTCTGCTGCTTTAATTCCTGCAGCATTTCCTGCATAACATCCGTCATGTCTGTCAGCTCATGATTATAGATTGCCTGCTCTGCCTCTTCCACTTCCAGACTTGGTTTAAAGTTTTTCAATTCTTCTTCAAAATTTATCATATTAATTCCCGTACCTTTCCTGTACTGACTGATCATTTCTCTCCTGATCCGCCTGTACATGCTTAACTGCAGACTGGCTGATCATTTCTTTCTCACTGATTGATTATAATATAGGAAGAATTCACTTTCAATGTCAAATTATGAAATTTCCATTAAAATAAAGTAGTTTTTCGTCAATAATATAAAATATAAAAATAGCATTTCAGGAAATTTACGGTTGTAACCCGTTTCTCCTGAAATGCTATCTTATCTTTTTACCTTCTGCCTGTTATTGTCCGTTAATCCTCAGCTGTTCTCGTACAGATCTTTCCGTTCAGATGATAGAACTCCACGCATTTTGCATTGTTCTTCACATTTAAAACCTGATCCCTGATCGCTATGGATACCCCAGGGAATACATCTCTTGTCACACAGACCGTTGCATTCGCCCCATCTGAAATCATGCGCTCAAGCCGCTTCACTTCGCCCTCATCTCCTGCAAGTGTAGCCGTATTCTGGATTCTGGTACGCAAGAGTGCCACTCTTCTCGGATCTTCCTTATAGCTTACTCCGCGCTCCTTCTCCATCTCTTCGAACTTGGCAAGTCCCTGTTCGATCTTATCAAGTTCCATTTTGGTAATATCCATCTTCTTCTTCAGCAGATTCAGTCTTGAAATACAGTCCGCACTTACTCCAACGGTCACAGCTGTCCGCATCTCCGCTTCATTTCCGATCGTGGTAGCCCTGATTCCCTTGACTGCGCTGACATCTCCACCGATGATCTTCGCTGTTCTGCCCTGGATCAGAATAGATCCTCTGCACGCAACTGTGCAGTTGAGCAATACGTCTGCCTCCATATCTCCCTCTACCTGGATGACTGTATACTCAATAAACTTTGCATACAGATTTCCTTTGGTTCTGACATGTGCCTTGTTCCCTCCGACCATTCCACTTCTTAAAATGATATCCTTACCGGCTTCCAGATTACAGGCTTCCACGTTTCCATCAATCGTGATACTTCCGGTTGCCTTGATCGTAACTCCGGATTCCACACTGCCGTGGATCACAATATCTCCTGTAAAATCTATGCTTCCGGTAGTAAGATTCGCATCTCCGCTCACCTCATAGATTGGCTGGATCCTGATCTTATCATTCTCAATATCAATCTTCCCATCCATCAGCGAAAAATAGGTAAGGAAATCCTCACTTCGTCCAAAACCAGTTCCGCGAAGTGCTCCCTGTTCTCTGGCCACCTTTGCAGGAATCGGCTTTCCGGAAACTCCGGTTCCGTCTGTTCCCTGTACAGCCGGATGATATATTGCAATGACCTGATCCTTCTGAACCGACTGTACACTGTACATGGACCAGTAATCTACCGATCCGTCCGGCAGGATCTTTGGTTTTTTCTCAAGGTTCATATTCACCTTATATTCATAAAATCCATCCTGTCCCTCTACTGCCGGTACTCCTCTCGCCACCAGTACATCCTGTTCATATATCTCCTCATCGATGATTTTCTGAAGCTGTGCTTCATCGATTCCATAATTAATCTGGTTCACCCGCAATACATCATGCAGATATTCGATCGTATAATGTTCTCCTTCTTCTAATGCCGGAAGTCTGATCCATGCCTCTAAGTCTTTATTCACGGTCTTCACTTTTGGTGTAGAAATACTTGGTAATGCCATTCTTCCAACTCCCTTCTTCCTACAAAAAATCGTATATATACTATATAATACTCGTTTCCAGTCTTTTTTTCAAGCAAGTTTTCTGCTTTTTCGCACATTTTCGCTCTGTAATTTGTGCATGTTGAACAAACCAATGACACACCCTGCCATAAAAATAACCGTCCACGCCACCGGCTAGGGAGACTGGACGGTTATTGTTCTATTTCATCTGTGCAAGACGCTCTTTGACCTGAGCCATCATCTGCTCATAGCCTGCAAGCTTCTCTTTTTCTTCCTGCACTTTTGCTTCCGGAGCTTTGCTTAAGAATTTCTCATTGGAAAGCATTCCTTTGGAACGCGCAAGTTCTTTTTCAAGACGTGCCTGTTCTTTTAACAGACGTTCTTTTTCTTTTTCAAAGTCTACTAAATCTTCCAGTGGAAGGTAAAGTGTTGCTCCAGGAATTACAACGGAAACAGCATCCTCCTCGATTCCTGTCTTATCTGCCTGTACTGCGATCTCACTTGCACCTGCAAGGTTTACATAAACTTCTTTGTTTGATTCAAACGTGTCTCTGATTTTCGCATCGTCAGATACAATGAAAATCTTTGCTTTTCTTGATGGTGGAACATCCATTTCAGTACGGAGGTTGCGAACACCTTTTACAAGGTCTTTGCAGTGCTCTACCATCTCTTCCTCTGCTGCAAAGTTCCATTCTGCTTTGTATTCCGGCCATTTTGCGAGCATAATGGTGTCTTCTTCCGGGTGAAGCGTACAGAAGATTTCCTCTGTGATAAACGGCATAAATGGATGTAACAGCTTTAATGCCTCTGTCAGTACCGTCTTTAAGGTCCAGAATGCTGCATTTGCAGATGCCGGATCATTCTCTTTGTTATAGGTACGAACTTTTGTGATCTCGATGTACCAGTCACAGAATTCATCCCAGATAAAGTCATAAACTTTCTGTACGGCGATACCCATCTCGAATTTATCCATGTTCTCTGTCACATCTTTTGCAAGTGTGTTCACTCTGGATAAAATCCATTTGTCGGCTGCCTTTAATTCATCGAGAGCAGGGGTTTTGATCTCTGCGCCCTCTAAGTTCATCATGATGAAACGGGAAGCATTCCATACTTTATTGGCAAAGTTTCTGGAAGACTCTACTCTCTCCCAGTAGAAACGCATATCGTTACCAGGTGCATTGCCTGTGATCAGTGTCAGACGAAGTGCGTCAGCACCATATTTGTCAATAACCTCTAACGGATCGATACCGTTTCCAAGAGACTTACTCATCTTACGTCCCTGGGAGTCACGTACCAGACCGTGGAATAATACGGTATGGAATGGCGCTTTTCCCATCTGCTCGTAACCGGAGAAGATCATACGGATTACCCAGAAGAAGATAATATCATATCCGGTTACTAAAACATCATTTGGATAAAAGTAATCTAAGTCTTCTGTTTTTTCCGGCCAGCCAAGTGTTGAGAATGGCCATAAAGCAGAGGAGAACCAGGTATCTAAGGTATCCGGGTCCTGTGTCATATGGGTGCATCCACATTTCGGACACTTATGAGGTGCTTCTTTCGCAACTACCATCTCGCCACACTCATCACAGTAGTATGCCGGGATTCTGTGTCCCCACCATAACTGTCTGGAAATACACCAGTCACGGATATTGTCTGTCCAGTTGAAGTATGTCTTCTCCATACGTTTTGGAAGTAACTGGATCTCTCCGTTCTTAACGCCTTCAACGGCCGGTTTGATCATCTCATCCATCTTAACGAACCACTGCTGTTTGATCATTGGCTCAACTGTTGTGCCACAGCGGTCATGTGTACCTACGTTGTGGGAATGTGGAACAACTTTTACTAAAAGTCCTGCTTCCTCTAAATCTTTTACTAATGCTTTTCTGCACTCGTAGCGATCCATTCCCTCATATTTTCCTGCTAACTTGTTCATGGTTGCATCGTCATTGATGACAACGATTTCTTCCAGGTTGTGGCGTTTTCCAACCTCAAAGTCGTTCGGGTCATGGGCTGGTGTGATCTTCACACATCCGGTTCCAAACTCTTTGTCTACATATGGATCAGCGATCACCGGAATCTCACGGTCTGTCATCGGAAGTTTTAACATTTTTCCAACGATGTCTTTGTATCTCTCATCATCCGGGTTTACAGCAACAGCAGTATCTCCGAATAAAGTCTCCGGTCTTGTTGTTGCGATCTCAACGAATCTTCCTTCTTCACCAACTACCGGATAGTTGATGTGCCAGAAGAATCCATCCTGTTCTTCATGCTCTACCTCCGCATCGGAAATAGATGTCTTACACACCGGACACCAGTTTACGATACGGGAACCCTTGTAGATATATCCTTTTTCATATAATTTAATAAAAACTTCCTGTACGGCATCAGAACATCCTTTATCCATGGTAAAACGCTCTCTCTGCCAGTCAGCAGAAGATCCCATTTTCTTTAACTGGTTGATGATACGATTGCCGTATTCCTCTCTCCACTCCCAGCATTTCTCTAAGAAACCTTCTCTTCCGAGGTCTGCCTTATCGATTCCTTTTTCTTTTAAGGACTGGATCACTTTTACTTCGGTTGCAATGGAAGCATGGTCAGTTCCAGGCTGCCATAATGCATTGTAACCCTGCATTCTCTTGTAGCGGATCAAAATATCCTGCATGGTATTGTCTAATGCATGTCCCATATGAAGCTGTCCAGTAATGTTTGGTGGAGGCATCACAATCGTGAATGGTTTCTTGCTGCGGTCTACTTCTGCATGGAAGTAACCGTTGTCTTCCCATTTTTTATAAAGGCGTTCTTCAATGCCCTTTGGGTCATAGGTCTTTGCTAATTCCTTCATTTGTCTTTTCCTTTCTTTTTGCTTCGGCATTGCGAAACTCGAATTTACATTACGAACGTTGTGAAACCGTAACAAAATTTTCGAAAACACGCTTCCGCTACGTGTCGCTCGCAACGGTGCTAGCATGCCAGCCACAGCTAGCGCTATGACTGCCAAGCAAGAACCGGCGGCTCCCCAGTGTCTTCTCAAGCTTTCGTTACATTTCCACAACTCAATTCATATTTTCTACGAGTTTCGAAATTGCCTAACTAATTAATTCATCTTTTCTCCCGACGTGCACACTCGAGAGCAAGCGTGCAAAAAAGCCCTTCACATCCTTACGGATGCAAAGGGCGTGTCAACGCGGTACCACCTTTGTTATGTTGTAAAAACAACATATCTCTGCCGGCTCATTCCTAAGCCACTGTCCGGTAACGGGGACAACTCGTTCTCGCTTACTTCTGACTGCTTCTGGCGATATACGAAAATTTTCTCCGCATGATCAACTTGCAAGTTCTGCCACTTATCTGCAACAGACAGGTTCAGCGCGACGGTTCAAAAGCTACCTTCCACACAACATGTTCTGGTGACATCTCTCAGCCGGTGAATGTCATTCTCTTTCAGGTGTCTGTGTGTACTCCTCTTTCTCATCACCTTTTTATATCTTTTTTCATCATAAAAGCTAAAGTGGCATTTGTCAACTGATTTTTTACACGTGATCTTTGATCAGTTTTTACATGTGATCTTTGATCAGTGAAACAATTCCTACAATTGCAAGTACGATCAGCGCTGCATATGCCAGACCACTCACAAATAATCCAATAATGACTAATGGCAAAAATACAATATTAACAATAATCTTGGTAATGCTCCATGTTGCCTTGATTGCAAAAACAAGCAGTTTTCCAAAAACGCCCAGCATTAGCACGATAAATAAAAATGTTAACATATTCATTCCTTCTTCCTATCCTAATAATTTCAACAGATTCTGATAGACATATTCTCTCAGAAAATCTGCCTCCAGGTCAAGTTCGATTTTTTTCTCTGCTGCGATGCGGTACATAAAATAGACCGAAAGCTGGGTTTCGACCGCGGCTCTTCGCAGGAAAACATTCTCCTCCCGGATCAGACCTTCGCGGACACCCTCCTCCACAATGCAGTCGATAATCTCGTTTTTCTCCTTATCACAGCACTGCTGTTTCATACGCTCATACTCATCTTTCAGATTCTTTGGTATCTCGTATGATTCCAATACCATTTTTATCAGGAAAAAGACACCCTGCTTTTCTTTTACATGCTCATCAATAAAATCCATGACCTCATTAATTTTCTGTTGAAACGTTCTGTTATCTGTAGAAATTACCTGCAGTTTTTCAAAGCACACTTTCACATAATATAAAATTGCAGAAGAGATTATCTCTTCCTTTGAAGAAAAATATTCGTATGCCGTTCCTTTTCCAATGCCTGCCCGGCCTGTGATATCAGCTACTTTTAAAGTGTTGATATCACAGCCTTCATTAATGAACTCAATGACTGCCTGATACAGGGCAAGCACTTTCTGTGGTGGATCGTGGATCAGTTTCTGCTCATCCATTATAAGTCCTCCTCGACCATGCTCTTATTGCGGTTGAATGCATCATAAATACATGGAACAACGATCAGAGTTAACAGTGTACCATATAACAAACCGCCAACCGTTACGATCGCCATTGGCTGCATCATTTCTGAACCTTCTCCAAGTCCGACTGCCATCGTGGACATGGACAGGATCGTGGTGAGTGCAGTCATAAGAATCGGACGAAGCCTTGTTTTTCCGGATTCGATAATGGCATCTTTTTTTTCCATTCCGCCACGGCGGAGCTGGTTGATAAAGTCTACCATAACGATACCGTTATTTACGATAATTCCGGCGAGCATGACAAATCCGATCATTGCCACAACGCTGACTTCGTTACCGGTAAAGTAAAGTGCGAACAGACCGCCTGTAAATGCCAGCGGAATCGTAAACATAATGATAAACGGCGACAACAGCGACTGGAACTGTGCTACCATGACCAGGTAAATGAAGATTACCGCCAAAAGAAGCATCAGATACAACTGATTCATCGCATCTGCGATCATCTCATCCTCACCTGCCATCTCAATGGAGTATCCTTCCGGCAGATTGATCTTATCTAACTCTTTCTGGATTTCATTACTCAGCAGACTGACATTATGGTCATCATCCACTCCTGCGGTCACACTGATATATCTGGTCTGCGCATCACGGTTGATCGTTCCTAATGTGTAACCTTCCTCAAACTGTGCAATATCAGAAAGCGCTGTTTCTGTCTCGTTTCCTTCTCTGTCTGTATAGGTAAAGGTCAGTTTTTTGATATCATCCAATGTAACATCGGACTGCTCCTCGCTCTGTACATAAACCTGATAATCATTTACATCGGTAGAGATTGTCGTTGCAGATGTTGAGGATGCCATCTCACCGTAAACAAGCTGGAATACCTGTGCAACGGTCATGCCGTATTTCGCAGCTTTTTCCTTGTCTACAGAAATGGTGAAAGACGGTGTCGTATTGTCAAGTCCATCATCCACATCCACAGTTCCCTCGGTGTTCTCTACTACTTTTGCAACTTCTCCTGCAAGTTCCTGCAGTTTATCGAGATCATTTCCTTTTACATTGATCGTCAGTCCACTTCCCATTAACGCTGTCATATCGGAAGCTGAAGTATCGGTTGTCACCTCACAGTCCATATCTTTGGTCAGTTCATCCAACTGTGCGGTCACATCTGCGCTGCTCACTTCAGATTCTTCATCCAGAATCATATACATGGAAATACTGTCTGTAGAACTGCTTCCCATCATGGAAAGAGCACTTCCGCCTGCCATGGCACCAATGGTCTCAATGCCATCGATCGTCAATGCTTTTTCCACGACTTCATCTGCCATTTCTGTCAGTTCGTCAAACGTTAGTGTCTGATCCTCTTTTGCTGAAATCGTCGCACTGATCTGGTTCGTTTCCATATTCATATCCATGAAAGAATATCCTCTGGAAAATGCTGCCACAACACTTGTTCCAAGCAGTACGATCACCGCGATAAATACGACCGGCTTGAAACGCAGACATACCGCTAAAATTTTTCCATAAGAATCTTTTACTTTGTCAAAGAAATTATGCCTGATCTCTTTTGTATTTTTTAATAATCCTGCTGCCATCATCGGCACGAAAGTCAATGCCATAAGAAGACTGGCTGCAAGCGTAAATGCAATTGTCAGTGCAATATCCACAAATAACTGTCTTGTGATACCCTCTGTAAAAATAATCGGTGCAAATACACAGACGGTTGTAAGTGTGGATGCTATGATTGCTCCTGTCACCTGTGAAGCACCTTCCACGGCTGCTTTCCGGATGGAATATCCCTCTCCCCGCAATCGATAGATGTTCTCGATCACGACAATGGAGTTATCCACCAACATACCAATTCCGAGTGCCAGCCCCGACAGCGAAATGATGTTTAACGTAATATGCGTAAAGTACATCAGTACCACTGCAAAAACAACACTGAGCGGAATGGAACATGCTATTACAAGTGTAGGTCTCATATCTTTTAAGAATAATAACAATACAATAATTGCAAGGATGGCTCCCACGATCATGTTTTCTACGACTGATTTCACGATCATGTCAATGTAAATACCCTGATTCATGAGAACGCTCAAATGTAAATCTGTATTTTCTTTTTCCAGGCTGTCAAATTTATCCAATAACCGGTCTGTCACATCTCCGGTGGAATAGCCGGTCTGCTTTTCAATCGAAAGCATCACCGCCGGATTTCCATTTACTTTGGAATAGGAATCTCCGGAATTGTCAATGTATTCGATATCTGCCACATCTGACAGTCTGATCGGCTCGATACCATCCATACCAAGATCCATCAGAACGAGATTTTCAAGATCAGCTTTGGATGTCACCTCATCTCCGACTCGCACCAGATACTGCTCATTCCCCTCTGTCACATAACCTGCCGGCATGGAGAAGTTCTGCGCTGTCAGAAGATTTTTTAAGGTATCCATTGTGAGGATCGTGTTCAGATCCGCTGAATCTTTTGCCTGTTCTTTTGCATCATCTAACTGGCTCTGTCCCTCTTCGATCTTATTTGCTGCAACAGCAAGATCCGCATATCCCTTGCTCATCTCCATGATACCGGATATCTGGGATTCATTTAAAGTCACTAATGCGTCATCTAAAGACGTTTTACCGTCTGCCACCTGTGTCTGGGCAGACTCGATCGTCGCAATTCCCGTCGCAATCTGCGTCTTGCTCTCACTTAATTTTGAGATTGCAGCAGGAATGTCTTTGTAAGAAGTCAACGTCACGCCTGCATCTGCAAAAGAGGATGCCTGACTCGTCAGCATCACATTGATATCATCCAGTTTGGACTGTAATGTCACGATCTGGCTGGCAATGTCACTCTCACTTGTATAGGAAGTCCCTGCCTGTGCATTGATCTGGGCAATGGCTGTGGATTCCATGTATGCGATGAAATCGGATTCACTGGCCGCATTTTTATATGCTTCTAACATTTTAGGATCTGCCTGTAAAGTTGAAATCACTGTTTTCAACTGATTCGCCTGTTCCTGTGTCATCTGACCATATTGAACCGCTGCTGCAAGCGCTTCCTCCACTGTCATGTCTGCACCTGTCATTGGATTTTTTGCTGTTAAAATTGCCATTACACCATTGTGCGCCTGATATAACTGCTTTGCCCCACTCTTCGCCTGGCTGACACCGTCTTTTGCTTTCTGTAAACCGTCAATCGCGCTCTGTAACTGCGTTGCTCCATCATAAGCTGACTGTAACGACTTGATTGCACCATCCATGGACGACTGTGATTTCTGAAGATCTGATAATTGTGTGGTCAGATCTGCTTCGGTGTTAAACAGTTGGATTTTATTATTAATGATCTCATTTTCACCTGCTCCGAGCTGGCTTCCCATCTCTTTTTCACCATCGGAAAGCTTCTTTTTCCCACTGTCGATCTGGGAAGATGCCTTGTCTAACTCTGCCTGTGCATCTGTAAACTGGGCATCTATTTTGCTTAAAATCTGTTCGTTTAAAGCATCTATTTTTTCCTGATTCATGGTTACCTGAAGGTCCGTATCCAGCACACCTGTTGCCGTCACAGATGCCACACCCTCGATACTCTCAAACAGCGGTAATAATTCATTGTCCACATAATCAGATACCTCTGCCTGATCCATTCCATCCACATCTGCGGATGCGATCATGACCGGCATCATATCCGGATCGATCTGCATAATGATTGGTGTGCCCACTGAATCCGGAAATTGTCCGGTCAACTGATCCAGCTGCTGCTGGATCTCAATCATGGCAGAATCCATGTTTGTGCTCTGTTCATACTCCAAAACAACCATAGAATAGTTATCATAGGACATGGAACTTACATTATTAATATTGGAAGTCGTCGCCATTGCCGCTTCGATCGGCGATGTCACATCTTTTTCCACTTCCTCCGGACTTGCCCCCACATCTGTTGTGACAACGATCACATACGGCAGATTCATTGCCGGCAGCAGATCTGTTGTCATCCTCGTCAGCGAAACAACTCCTAAAACGATCACCAGTACAACAGCCACTAACACTGTGTACGGACGTTTTACACTATACTTTGGAATCATTCTCTTACCTCCTGAAACATGATATATCTGATTGGCTGCTGTATTCCTGCAAGCCAGAACTGACCAGTCGGTCGGCAATCATCAGTTTACTCCTCTCTCATCAAAATGCAAGGAAAATCGGACAGAATTTAGAATTATTTTAGAAATGGAACAAAATTTCCTATTTACGCAAAAATGGAGTACCTATCGGTACTCCATCCCACGAGACTGTATCTTTCCAATATATAATAACAGAGGCTTTACTCTTTTTTGTTTATGACTGTTGTTCTACCAATTTCTGTATTGCCTGCTGCTCTGCTTCCGGCATCAGCTTTGATACCTCGATCAGAACGATCAGTTCTTTTGCATAGGAAGCAACCTCATCAAAACAATTTTCTACTGCTTTCATAATGACTGGCATGGAAATAACCTTCTCATCCGGGACATCAATAATCTCATCCACGTTTCCAACCTCAAGCCCAATCTTTGTACCATTCATGGATGCAACGATGATATTGTTGATTTCCTGTTCCGGATAATGAAACTGTTCTGCCAGACTGTACACTGCAATAACTTCTCCGTGCAGATTCATGATCCCATGAACCTGTGGCAGTGAATTTGGAATATTCACCACATTCATTCTTGTTTCAATGGATTCCACATCATTGACAGGAATACCAAACTTCACTCCATTTAACAAAAATGTAAGTAACTGCATTATAATCTCTGTCTCCTTTCTTATGATTCGATCTCGGGACATTTCGCAGTATCCATAAGACCTGCAAAAAGGGGACTGGCACAAAAGTACCGCCCCACTATTCTGTTCTCACCCTATTCTATTCATCTTCACCGTCTTCATCATCAACGATCGCTGCTGCCGCACCTGCCACAGATGAAACAACCGCTATCACAACAACGATGACTACCAAAAGTAATAAAATTCCCATGAAAACTAAAAAACCGCCTTCTGTCATGTCTTCCTCCGTTCTGAAAGGATTGTGCAGATTCACTTCTCAACCATTTCTTTTTTTCCAAAATCTGTGCTTATTATAGCACATTAGCAACTGGAAAAAAAGAGCCTATGTTTGATTATTTCAGACAATTTTTCTGATGTTTTTTAATATTGTAATCTTTTTCTGCTACATCAAAGGAGAACCGCCGTGATATGGGGAATCACGGCGGTTCTCAGGGAAGGTTTTTTCATTTGTAGCTATATTCTAATTTATCCTTTTACACTGCCGAGGGCAACACCCTGTACGATGTGTCTGGATAAGATCAGATAAATGATAATAACTGGGAAGATAGAAAATGCGATCATCACATAAACCTGACCCATATCAAACTTCAGCCAGTCAGCTGCACGAAGCTGTGCGATTAAGATTGGCAGTGTCTTTTTCTTGTCATTGTGTAAGATCAAAGCCGGTACAAAATAATTATTCCAACTGCTTACAAATGTAAAGATTGCCTGTACTGCAATGGCAGGTTTCATTAATGGAAGTACAATATTGTTAAATGTATGGAACTCACCGGAACCATCAATTCTGGCTGCCTCGATCAGAGATACCGGCAATGTACTTTCCATGTACTGTTTCATGTAAAAGAATGTGACCGGTGCAGCGATCGTTGGGACGATCAAAGGGATAAATGTATCTTCCATTTTTAATGTACCGACTAATTTTACAAATCCAAGTGCAGTTACCTGTGTAGGGATCATCATAACTGCTAAGATAAATGCATAGATGTATTTTTTCAGTTTAAAATCATATGCATGGATCGCATAAGCTGTCATGGTTGAAAAATAAGTACATAACGCTGCTGACAGTACCGATACGATCAGACTGTTTATCATACCCTGCCATACCGGAAGTGTTCCGTGTACCAGATTGTTCCAGTTTTCCAGCAGATGTGTGCTTGGCAGTGGTGTAAATCCGGCCTGCAGTTCACCGTTCGATCTGGTCGCGTTAATGAACAGCACATAGAACCAGAACAGGCAGGCAAATGTAACAAGAATCAGGACTATATAAGCGATAAATCTTCTTGCATGGATTCCAAGTCCTTTTTTCAGATTTTTATTTTCGTTCATAATAACACCTCACCTTTCTATTCTACTCATGCTTTTCTCTTATCGTTTCCAGTTACCTTAAAGACAATAAGACTTAAAATTGCGGTGATGATGAACAGGATTACGGATACTGCACCAGCCATTCCGTAGTTCTTGCTGTACAGATGTTTATTTAAGAACATGATCAATGTCATGGTCGATCTCATTGGATCACCGGTACCATTGGTCAAAATCTGTGGTACATCGAATAACTGTAATCCACCGATCAGCGATGTGATCACAACATATACTAAAATCGGCCGGAGCAGCGGTAATGTAATTTTGTAGAATACCTGTGTGGAAGTTGCTCCATCCACCTCTGCCGCTTCAAATAGGGAAGTATCGATACCCATCATGCCTGCCATTAAAAGAATGGTCGTATTACCAAACCACATCAGACAGTTCATAAGGGCGATCAGTCCTCTCGCACTTCCTGTGTTTGCCAGAAACTTATATGGCTCTGAAATGATTCCGATCTGCATTAAAATCGAGTTGATCGGTCCACCATCTGAGAACAGTGTAAAGAACAACATGGAAAATGCGGATGCCATGATCAGGTTTGGCAGATAGATCACGGTCTTGAAAAATCTGCTTCCTTTTAATTTCAAACGCACGTCAGAAAACCATGCACCTAACAGTAATGACAAAATAATCTGTGGCACAAAACACATGATCCATAAAATCATGGTATTCTTTGCGTAAATCCAGATATCGCCCTGTGTAAACAGCGTTTTGTAGTTCTCCAGTCCCACAAAGTTTGGTCCGATCTGTGTCAGACCTGATAAATAATTTTCAAAAAAGCTGTTATAAATGGTATTAAACAGTGGTATAAGCTGGAATACAACATACACCAGAATAAAAGGAATCAGAAAAATGTAACCCCATTTGTTATATCTGACTGCTTTACTGCTTTTCTTCTTCATAACGCCTCTTGCCCCCTTCTTTTTATTTTTCACAGAGTTCACAGCATCCCTTCACGGACATCTTTTTGTGCAAATCTGCTGTCAGCTCTGCGCTTTACGCCGCTGACTGCTTTCTCTCCGTCCGGAGATAGATATAAAGATAGCCGCACCCGCCGGTCTGGCAGGCGCGGCTTATTATTTTAGTATGTTAAGTCCGGATATTTCTCAACAACTGCTTTGTAGAATAAGTCAAGTGCATCATCAAGTGAAGCATTGCCTTCAAAGTAGTTCTTCATTGCGTTCTGGAACTCTTCGTTACATCCCTGATCGTATGCAGAAAGGTTACTTAAATCAAGTTTTTCTACACTTGCACAGTACATAGCCAATGGGTTCTGTCCGCCTAATACTTTACTCTGGTAGCTTGTATCTGCTGCCATTGCTTCCATAGCTGGTTTATTGTTAACGAAATCATCATCTTTTACTACGATATCTTTCATGATTGTCTCATCTGTTGTCATCTTTAAGATGATATCTTTTACGAGACCTGCGTTATCTGTACCTGTTGCTCCACAGATCCATGTACCGCCCCAATAGAAGCCCTGAGGTCCTGGTGTAGCGCCCCATCCACCGTTGTAACCGATAGATCCTTCGGTGTCAGCTGCCATAGAGAAGTTCACGAACCATGCTGGTCCAAAGTAGCAGAATACTTTTCCTTCCGGATAGAAGCCTTTCTTCCAGTCATCACTCCAAAGTTCATATGTTTCTGTCTCGCCTGCATCATAAAGTTCTTTTGAGTCAGATACCCATTTCATAATGTTATCATCAATATTGATCTTGCCATCTTCTACCCACTTAGAAGTAACGTTGTTAGAATATACACGGTAAGTATCATTGACGGAAGATGTCATCTTATATCCGGCAGCTTTCATTGTCTCTGCTGTATCATTGAATGTATCCCAGTCAGAAACATATTTCTGAACTTCGTCAGGATCATCTGTTCCAAGAACCTCTTTTGCTGCATCACGGTTATAGAATAATACACCCGGGCAGCCCTGCCATGAAACACCTTTTAATACGCCGTTAGAATCTGTAACGATATCTTTTGTATACTGATACTGATTTGCAAGATCTGCATCTGTGATTCCAAGATCTGCGACTGGCATTGTGTAATCTGTATCAACATATTTCAATGCGTAGTCTGCTTCTACTAAGAATAAATCAATCTTGTCATCGGCTGCTGCTGATTCCTGTTTTAATAATGTCGCATCCAGATTGTTCTGATATGCGTTGTCATCGTTTGGTGTGATATTCCATTTTACGGTAACATCCCCAATCTTACCTGATGTAGCATCCACTTCCTCATATCCAGGATAGTGATCTGTCAGACGGCTCTTAAACTCTTCATTCCAGCAATAAATGTTAAGAACTTTTCCCTCATCACCTGTTGTATCTGTCTCCGCTGCATCAAATCCAGATTCTGTTGCCGGTGCTGCTGCACCTGAGTTGCTGTTGTCTGTGGATGTTGTGTCTGATGATCCACCACATCCTGCTACCATAGTTGCTACCATGGATGCACATAATAATGCGCTAATGATTTTCTTTTTCATAGAAAACCCTCCTCCTTAATTTTTTGGCTTCCGCCTTGTTTGCATTGTTATTTTTGTTCCGGAATCTTTCCTACCGATTGTCCCGGTATGAGGATTCCTTCTATAACGACTCTCTCTATGAGAGTTGTTTTTGGTTTTTCAATGGATCCGATCAGCCGTTTTGCAGCCTCTCTGCCAATCTCTTCTGTGTCCTGCTTAATTGTGGTAAGCTTCGGATGCAAAAGCTGTGACATCCTTGTTCCGTCGTATCCTGCTACCGAAATGTCTTTTGGTATCCGAAGTCCCATCTCTATAATGACATTTCTTCCACCGATCAGTGCGGTGTCATCAGGATAAATGATACAGGTTGGCGGATTTTCCAAATTCAGAAGTTCCTTCGTCTGTTTTGCCGCTTCCCTTGTCTCCAGGTAATCTGCTGTGCGGATGTACTCATCCGGGACTTCCAGCTTCAGTTCATCCATTGTCCGGTAAAAACTGGTCAACCGGTCTTTGGTAACTGCCGAACCATTCTGCTGTCCGTGGATGTAAGCGATCCTCCTGTGTCCCTGAGAATAAATATATCTGACCAGATCTTCCATGCCCTGAATGTTGTTCGAGCTGACCGCCGTGCAGTTGTGATGCAGGTAGTCGATGGTAACAACCGGTACTTCGCTATTCATCAGTTCCATGACGCCAGCGTCGTTAAAATCCGCACACACAATTGCAACTCCTTCAAAATTCCGGTATTTGCAATGTTCCAGATAAGACATCTTCCGGTTTTCAAAACAGGTATTGATAAATGTAATGTCATAACCCTGCTTCTCCGCCTGAACTTTCAGACCATTTAATACTCCTGAAAAATATTCATGCTGTAAACCACTTCCTGCTTCCTCTTCAAATAGAACTCCGAGGTTGTATGAATGGTTGGTCTTAAGTGATCTTGCTGCTGCATTCGGAAAATATCCTAATTGCTCTGCTACCGTCCGGATACGACTCTTTGTCTCTTCACTGATATCTTTTTGATCATTTAATGCCTTACTGACGGTGGCAGTTGATACTCCACACTTTTCGGCAATTGTTTTTAAAGATACCATTGAATCCTCCAGGTACTTCTTCCAGACTTTATTATGTATGACCTGTTGTCTTGCTGCTTAAGTCTTTCGAAGTTTTTACTTAATCGTTTTCGCATCTTTAATATAGCTCTTATGCAAACGGATTGCAATACTTTTTTGACATTTCGGCTAATTTTACATTTTTTTCTCTGATTTTTTGTGCATTTTTTATGATTACTTATGTTTTTTAACCGTTTGCGCAGCAAAGTCTTATACGTTTTCGTATTTTAAGTTTAATCATCCAGCTTAACCCTCTTTTGTTGCTTTCTTCCATATTAGGCTGTAATTTTTGTTGAAAGTGCTGTTTTTGCTTATTTTAAAGGATTTTTTGTTGATTTTTTATAATTCTGCAAGATATAATTTTAGATAAGGAATATTTACTTAATCGTTTTCGTTAAGTAATATGCAAAACAAGGAGGCTAAATCCTCTCCTCGTTCAGAGGAACTCGGATTTTGCTTCGCAAAACAAGGAGGATTTATATGAAATTCGGATATTTCGATGATAATGCAAAAGAGTATGTCATCACTTCCCCAAAAACACCACTGCCTTGGATTAATTACCTCGGCTGTGAAGATTTCTTTTCATTAGTTTCAAACACATGCGGCGGCTACAGCTTTTATAAAGATGCAAAGCTGTTACGTCTTACCAGATACCGTTACAACAATGTTCCCGGAGACAGCAACGGACATTACTACTATATTAAAGAAGGAAATACCATCTGGAATCCGGGCTGGATGCCAACCAAGACTGATCTGGATTCCTATGAATGTCATCACGGTATCGGTTATTCCATTTTTAAAGGAAACAAAAATGATCTTGCCGCAGAGCTGACAGACTTCGTTCCGATTGGAAGCACCTGCGAGATCAATAAGCTGACCATGACCAACCACAGTAAAGAAGAAAAACATTTTTCCATTTTTTCTTATGTAGAGTTCTGTCTCTGGAATGCAATGGACGATATGACAAACTTCCAGCGTAACTACTCCATCGGCGAGGTTGAAATCCATGGTTCCGCCATCTATCATAAAACCGAGTACCGGGAAAGAAGAAACCATTACGCTGTTTACTCCGTCAATGCTCCAATTGCCGGATTTGATACAAGTCGTGATGCATTTCTTGGTGCGTACGGTGAAAATTCGGCTCCTGACGTTGTCGTATCCGGCTCCTGCAAAAATTCTGTTGCAAGCGGCTGGGCTCCGGTCGGCAGCCATCAGTTAGATGTAACCCTTGCTCCGGGCGAATCCAGAACTTATGTATTTGTTCTCGGTTATGTGGAGAATCTGGCAGCAGAAAAATGGGTTGGCAGACCGGAAGATGGTATCATCAACCGCACTCCTGCTGAAAAATTATTAGAAAAATTCAACACAACAGAAAAAGCAGACCAGGCACTTGCTGATCTGAAAGCTTACTGGGAAAAACTGCTCAGCCATTTTACTGTTTCTTCCAAAGAGGAAAAGCTTGACCGCATGGTAAACATCTGGCATCAGTATCAGTGTATGGTAACCTTTAATATGAGCCGTTCTGCTTCCTATTACGAATCCGGCATCGGACGTGGAATGGGATTCCGTGATTCCTGTCAGGATCTTTTGGGCTTTGTTCATCTGATTCCAGACCGCGCACGTCAGAGAATTTTAGATATCGCTTCCACACAGTTTGAAGATGGAAGCGCTTATCATCAGTACCAGCCACTTACAAAAAAAGGAAACTCGGACATTGGAAGCGGTTTTAACGATGATCCACTGTGGCTTATTGCCGGAACTGCCGCCTATATCAAAGAAACCGGCGACTACTCCATTCTGGATGAGCGCACACCTTATGATAATGATGATTCCAAAGCAACGGATCTTATGGAACACTTACGCAGATCCTTCCACTATACCATGGAACACCGTGGTCCACACAAACTTCCGCTGATCGGACGTGCTGACTGGAATGACTGTCTGAACTTAAACTGCTTCTCTACAGAGCCAGGCGAATCGTTCCAGACCTTTGGTCCATCGGAAGGGCCTAATGCAGAATCTGTTTTTATTGCCGGAATGTTTGTCCGCTATGGAAAAGATTACGTGGAAATCTGCAGACACCGTGGCATGGCTGAGGAGGCTGCGCTTGCAGAAGAAGCCATTGCAGATATGGAAAAAACAGTTTTGGATGCCGGCTGGGACGGAGAGTGGTTCCTGCGTGCATACGATCATTATAAAAATAAAATCGGATCCAAAGAATGCGAAGATGGCAAGATTTACATTGAGCCACAGGGCTTCTGTGTCATGGCAGAGATTGGCTTAAAAGAAGGCAACTGCTTAAAAGCAATGGAATCTGTTGAAAAATATCTGGATACCAAATACGGTATTGTATTATTGCAGCCACCTTATCACAGATATCATGTTGAGCTCGGTGAAATCTCTTCTTATCCACCAGGATACAAAGAGAATGCCGGTATTTTCTGTCACAACAACCCATGGATCTCCATTGCAGAAACTGTTGTTGGCCGTGGAAACCGTGCATGGCAGGTCTACACAAGAACCTGTCCGGCATATATCGAAGATATCAGTGAAATTCATCGCACAGAGCCATATGTATACTCCCAGATGATTGCCGGTAAAGACGCTCCAAACTTCGGAGAGGCAAAAAATAGCTGGCTGACCGGTACTGCTGCATGGACATTCTTAAATGCTTCCCAGTATATCCTCGGTATCCGCCCTGATTATGATGGTTTGATCGTAGATCCTTGTATTCCTTCCTTTATGGACGGCTTCACCGCAAAACGTGATTTCCGTGGCACGACTTACCACATTGAGGTTGAAAACCCGAATCATGTAGAAAAAGGTATTGCTTCCGTTACCGTGGATGGCAATGCAATTGAGGGAAATCTTATCCCTGTGGACGCTAGCAAAAAAGAGGTTCACGTTAAGATTATTATGGGATAACTAGAACAAGTCAATATTATTGGCTATTATAACGAAAAATCGTACAGACGAAATATGATATTCCTG
>NZ_ACFY01000094.1 GCF_000174195.1 Roseburia inulinivorans DSM 16841
CGTCTGCACCGTTTTTCTTTTATTTACGCTGTGAATGACTTGTGAGAGGACGCTTATACATGCCCAATCAACGCTATGAATTGCACTACAGAATCTGCCAATTTACGTTATGGAACTCACGGTTATGAGATGGATGCCTATGAGGGAATGGCAAAAATTATAGATGATGTAAAAGTTGCGGTCTGTCCAGAGTGTGGTAATATAGAAATGTATTTAGAGAATTTAACTAATTTGAAAGATTAAGCGATAACTTCCAGATGATAAAGCAGAAGTATAGGGTTTGATTCATATGATTTCAGTAAAAAAACAGAGAATTGCTGCTATTATGGTTTTAAGTTCCATCATGCTGATTTTACTTTTGTCGCTAAATTTCCGAATCTGGAGTGGATATTATGCAGAAGGGGATTTGGAAAGTATAGTCATACAGCAGATGGAATGCTTAGGAAAAGTCAAATAGTGAAAACGATATAAGCGAAAGTATATGTTTGCATTTCTATGAGTGTATATGTTTCGGTGGAATAGAAATAATGGTGCTATGGGTATATGATGGCTTTAAAGACCTCGGACAAGGTGAGTTTTCTTTCAGACCGGGAGTTACCCTTTGCAGTCTATCGGTTCGGATGGATGATTAAATACTTCTGATAATCAAATTTAAAATTTATTATCAGGAGGAACTTCGATGTATGTATTAAATGCAAATCATATTTCAAAAAGTTATAAAACTGCAGGAGAAACTATGCGGATTTTGCAGAATGTGAATCTGCAAGTTATGAAAGGAGAAATGGTTGCTATTATGGGACCATCCGGCAGTGGAAAGACTACTCTGCTCCATGTGCTGACCGGGGTTGACACACCGGACGATGGAGAAATCGTAATAGGAGGAGAAACGTTTTCACAGCTTACGGAAGAAGAGAAGGCATTTTTTCGCAGAAAGCATATGGGAATGATTTTTCAGGATTTCCAGCTTTTGGAGAGTTTGACGGTAAAAGAAAATATATTGTTACCACTCATTCTTGAACGAAAAGAAGCAGACATCCAGCAAGAGCGTTTTTCAAGAATAGCGGATGTGCTCGGCATTGAAAAATTAGCTGACAAAGGAATTACGGAAATATCGGGAGGTCAGAAACAGAGAGTTGCGATTGGCAGGGCGCTGATTAATGAACCGGATATTATTTTTGGAGATGAGCCAACAGGAAGCCTTGACCGAAAGACCACCGGGGATGTGATGCGATGTATGAAACAGATGAATCAACGGTCTGGCATCAGCTTTCTGCTTGTGACACATGATGCTTATACGGCATCCTTTTGTGACCGGGTACTTTTTCTACAGGATGGGAATCTGGCAAAAGAAGTAAAGAAAGAGAACACTGCCGATAATTTCAGAGAAGATATATGGAAAACGCTGTGCGGTTTGGGAGGTGGAAAAGATGACCTTTTTTGATATTTCCCGAAAGATGCTGAAAGCTGGTTTTTACAAATATCGATTGTACTTTCTATGCAATTTATCTGCAACGGCATTATTCTGTTGTTTTGCAGTTATTTCCAAAAACAGGACGTTTATGAATGCGTCGATTGTAAATTCATCCATATCCAATAACATTTATCTTCCATTTTTTCTGTCTGCAGTGTTTCTGGTTTTTTTCTTCCTGTTTCGTGTCAGGCATTTCTGGCATCAAGAAAACAGGAATACGGCGTGATGTTTTCTCTTGGCATGAGACGGAAGGAAGCGTTTGGAAACTTACTTTTTGAAAATGTGATCATATCCGTGCTGGCATTAGCAATAGCACTTGCGGCAGGAACTGTGCTGTCATTTTTATTTTTTTCCGTTATCATTTATGCAATAGATGTTCACGGAGTGCAATGGCAGTTTTGCCCGGAAGCATATAAGCTTACAGCAGTTCTATATACAGTAGTGGTGGCAGTTGCCTTTATCCTGAATGCCGGGAGACTTATGCTGGATAAAATCGGAACCCTGCTAAAAGCACAATATCGGGCAGAAAAAACAGGAAAGATCGGTACGTTCTTATGCAGACTTGCACCCAACTACATGAGGTTTCATCTGGTGGAATGGTCATTTGTCCGCAGACACAAGAAAGAATGGGGATGTAGGTATGTTTTAGCCTCTCTCATAATAGCGGTATCTGTTATGCTTACGGGGGTATGTGTGACTTTATATCCGGCTTTTCTACAGGATGCAAAAAGTTATTCTCCCTATGACATGGTGTACTCAGAAATCTATGGAATGAATCAGGTTTCAGTACAGGATGTCCTTCATATATTGGAGAAAAATGGTGTTACTGTAGAACAGGTCATTCAGCTTCCCTATATCAGAGATGATGTTTTTAATTACCTTCCTGTGACAGAAATAAACCGGGATTTTGGATGTGATTATCAGATTCAGGAAGGCGAGTTTTTGAATTTGTTTCAATACAATCTGGAAGATGGGTATGAACATAACATACAGCCAGTATCTACTGTAACGATTTCCGGGGACAGAAAGCTACAGTCTGTTGGAACAGATGTAAAGATACTGTTTAATCAAAATCCGACCTTTGCAGATAAAACACTGATCATCAACGATTCTGATTTCGAAAAATTAAGTGCAGATATAACAGGTAGTGCTGGTATCGCAAACTTGTTTCAGTTTCAGAATTGGGAAGATTCTTATGCAGGAGTATGTGAAGTAAAAGAATATCTGCAGGAAAGCAATCAGTTGAATGAAGATGAGCAGACATATTATGAATTGTCTTCGAAGGTGGAGAAATACCAGGATGCAAAGAAATCAGGACAATTTTTATTATTTTTGATGGCATTTTTGATAGGGCTTATGATAATGGCTGAGTTTCTGTTAATTCATTCACGTATCCAGGCAGAGAAGGAAGAAAATAGCAGGGTCGTTTGTAGTTTGCGAATGTTGGGAATGATAGACAAGGAAATGGTAAAGTGCCTATGCTATAAGAATTTTCTAAGATTTATACCGCCATTGGTTGTGGGAACAATCCTTTCTTTCCTGCCATCTTATTATCTGAATGAGAGTTATGGAATGGGGACGAATGGAATTCTGGCAGGAATCGTATTTGGAGTGATTTTGGCAGTCGGAATATTCGTAGTGGTACGCAGGTATTCTGAAAAAGAAGAAAAACTTTATGAAAGCGGTTTTATAATACAAGGAAGAGGATTTTTTGATTATGGATAAGTAGAAAAAGATTCAAATCCTGTGTATAATTAAAAGATAAAGATAGAGACAACTCGGGATTTTGGGAGCAGGAGAAATCGAGATTGGAGGATAAATTGGTGAACAAGATTTTCAAATGTCTTATTCGATTTTTGATAGAAGTGATAGTTATGACAGTTTTGATTGTTGGAATCAACATATTTATGAATGGTATGTATCTTTGGGGATTGCCCCGCATAAATGATATTCAGTCTGTAAATATCACGTATCCGAGTGTCACGGATGATGTTAAAGAAATTTCGAGCCGTGAGGATATTGAGTTAGCCTTAAAGCTAACGGGATTTCTGAAATATGATTTATTTGGGGAAGTGAATAGCGAAGAAGAACCTGCTATTACAATTACTTATTTTCTTAAAGATGGAACAAGCAAAACCATCTCCGCTAATAACACTACTGTCTGGTGGAACAATAAAATTCATGTAATCAAGGACAAGGAAATGTTTATCAACCTAACAGAGGGAATTTTCTTTCTGGAAGATTTGCAAACAAAGTAAATCAATTCCAGTTGTGCGCCCAGCTAAGGGTGTGTAGTCAAGCCGGTGGGATTCCGGTTTATCCAAGGTTTAGCCAACCAGATAATAGCGAGTCTTGGGATGATGCCGGTAACGGCATCTGACAAGCGTAGACAGCAAGAAAGCAGGGTTGAATAGTGATTGAGCTTCGAAACGTTAACTTCAGTCGGTCGACGTCTTAACTGGTGCGGAAGACAATATCATGTAATGCGATATGGCGAGTGTTATGTGGCACTGCGGAGTCAGAGAACCAATCATGTTTTACATTATGAATACACATCAACTGGGGAGAACCTGCCATTTCTCGAAGAAGAGTATGAAATTGCAACTGAAAACGGAGTATTTCAAATGAATGGTAGGTGGTCGGACAATCCCATAGTACTGTAGAAATCGGGCAATGCCGATGGAGGGAAGGGGATTGCATAGTAAAGGTCTTACTGAGGACACATTATCCGTACTCAGGGACGGAGGAAATAATGGAAACGAAATTAGTGAGAATAGCTGAGATATCGGCAACATCAAAACATCCTATATTTACATCAGTGTACCATTTGATAAATGAAGATATGCTAAAGCAATGCCATAAGGAATTAGATGGGAACAAAGCAGTCGGAATTGACAAGGTAACTAAGGATGAGTATGGGAAGAACCTTGATAGAAATATCAAGGAACTGGTACAGAGGTTGAAAAACAAATCCTTTAAGCCACTTCCGTCACTGAGGGTATATATACCTAAAGGAAATGGAAAGAAACGACCATTAGGGATTGCTTCCTATGAAGATAAGATTGTACAAATGGCAGTGAAGAAAATACTGGGAGCTATTTATGAACCGAGATTCTTAAACTGCATGTATGGATTCAGACCGAATAGGGGGTGTCACGAAGCAATAAAAGAAGTATACCAACGGATAAGCTATGGAAAAATCAGCTATATCGTAGATGCCGATATCAAAGGTTTCTTTGACCATATCGACCATGATTGGATGATGAAGTTCCTTGAATGGAATATACAGGATAAGAACTTATTGTGGCTAATACGTAAATACCTTAAAGCAGGAATAATGGAGCAAGGAAAATTCGAGCCAACAGAGGAAGGTTCGGCACAAGGCTCAGCAATGAGTCCGATGCTTGCAAATATATACATGCATCATGTGCTGACGCTGTGGTTTAAGCTGGTGGTGCAAAGGGAAATGCAGGGAGAGTGTTTTCTCGTCAACTTTGCGGATGATTTTGTTGCAGGATTTCAATATAAGTCAGAAGCTGAAAGATACTATAAAGAGTTAAAGGAATGAATGGAAAAGTTTGGACTGGAGCTGGAAAGTAGTAAAAGCAGACTAATTGAATTTGGGAGATTTGCAGAGCAGAATCGTAGAGCAAGAGGAGAATGTAAACCTGAAACATTTGATTTTCTGGGGTTTACCTTCTACTGTAGCAAAACTCGAAAGGGAGGTTTCGTGCCAAAGGTACAGACTTCAAGAAAGAAGTTTGAGCAAAAGGTTAGAGCATACAAGAACTGGATTTACGATAATCGAAATCGACCAATGCGAGAAATAATTAAAGAGTTGAACGTAAAACTAATTGGACACTACCGGTATTATGGTGTTACATGGAATTTTCGGAAGATAACAACATTCCTGCATAGAGTACAACAGTTTCTATTCAAAGCCATGAATCGGAGAGGTTGTAGACGGGCATACACATGGAATGGATTTGTGGAAATGCTCAAGTATTACCCGTTAGCAAAACCTAAAACGTACTATTGTTTATATTGAAGCGAATGTTACTATGAGGAGCCGTATGCGGGAAAGCCGCACGTACGGATCTGTGAGGGGCTAAGATTGAGAGGTCTTAGTCTACTCGACTTGGTGTTTAGGAGATTACAAAAATGAAAAAGCTTTTTGATGTACCAGATTCATATAAAGAACACATAACTAAGTATGATAGTAGTGATGGCTTTTTAGCGTTGGGGATAATAGTAACATATTTTGTTGTTATGACTATTTCTGGTATAATTGTACAATATATTTCTCAATTGCAAATCACTATTATAGGTGGAGAAATCAATGTGTTTTGATTGATTCACTTGTTATTCAGACAGATGCTAACAGTAAGCAGGTAGCGGATTTTGCATTAATCACTTTTGTACAGTCGCTAAATCTGACAGATAATCAAAGGCATGAATTAATTAGCCTGTTAGATGATAAGTACAGAGTCTCAAGTATAATGGCTATTGCAGCTGGAAATTTAAGTATCTAAACAGGTGGGTTTTGATAGCATTTGTGGCATTGCTCATAGGTATGGTTGTCAGCACTTTTTTCAATTTTGATGGGAGTGATATCTTTGTTTGTCTGTATTATGTTATAGTAATATTTATAGCTGGAGCATGCGTTCTGACAGAGAATGCAAATATAAGACAACTGAGAAAAAAGCAGGTGTTACAGTATGATGTTGTACTTGTGCAAAAGCAACCAGTGATTGAGACGGAGTCTTATGGCGCTGAAAATATCCGGGATACGAAGCGGTTTTACCCAATATTGGGAAGGGATGTACATTCGGGATATGAGAGTACGTGTTTCCTTTCAGAAGAAGACTATAAGAAAAGAGAAATTGGTGACACGATAACAATGACACGATTTATATGGAAGTAGGGAATGATTGCTGATGTATCCATTGCATTTTCTGGGGTAGTAGCATCAAGTGTATTGATTACAAAACGTAGATCGCATTCTAAATGAGATTTTCTTATATGATCTCTCGGAAGGGAAATATAAAAAAAGATCTGGCGATTATGTTTAACCACGGAGATATCGGCGAAATTGTCTGCAGAGGATACGAAGATGATGAACGGAGATTCCGCTCGTTATTTTTAAATACAGGAGCATAATGTGATGAAAAAGATGTATTTCCTTAAAGATAGAAAAGAGGCGGTTATCGATCGACTGACCTATATGAGTAAACATAGACAGGAGTATCTGCAGGATAAGGAACATGGCATGATAACGCTTCAGTTCAAGCAAGGCATGCCGGTGATTCGTTTCTCATCAGGCAGGGTAACGTCATATTGGGATTTTTCTTTTGATGGGAAAAAGGTGACCGTGCAGCGAAGGTGTTCTTTATCTGATAAAATTATCTGGGGAACACTTTTGATTATAGATTTGTTCAGACAGTCGATATGGCTGGGGCTGGCATGGTTTTGTGCGTTGCTGTTACTGGAAGTATTACCGTTCTATGCGCTGGAATCTTGTGTTACTTTTAGACATGTGAAAATGTTTGTGACTCATTATCTGGCTGATTATATAGGGGAAAGCGAGGAAATCTACGAAATGTAAAAGTTAATGAAATGTTTGTGCCTGATGGGAAGGTTGTTCCTAAAAAAATAGAGTATACAATGATGGAGAAATAGAAAATGATTATTGCGATTGTAATAGGCGTCTCATGTCTGTTCTGGATTATAGCTGCCATATTGTTTGTATGTGCAAAAGGTGTGGATCGCAGGATTAGTGAGTCGAAGAAAGACTGCGTGGAGAAGACGACTGCGACAGTTGTGGATGTGGAAGAAGTCTACAAGAGGAATGTGGATACCTATAATTACACATGGTATCCCGCATACGAATTTTATGTAAATGGCGAACGGGTAGTACAAAAGAGTGTGATTGGAACAGGAAAAAATTCTGTTCAAACAGGGCAGCAGACAATCTTATATTATAATCCGGAGAATCCACATATGATATATGTTCCGGCAGAAAATCAGACGTCTGTATCGACGATCCTGAAAATAATAGGGATTGCTTTTGTGATTTGCGGATGTTTAGCGGGAATCATTGGTTTCGTTGTGTCTAAGAATATGTAAACATATAGCGTGAGTATTTATATGAAACGGGGGTACACATTGAGAAAAATAAATTGGGTAATACCTGGTGGCAGAAGCAAGCGCATGTTTCTTATGCTAGGATGTGTGTCATGGATACTTATGCTTCTGTGTAGTTGCGGAAGAAATCTGCCTGATTCAGAACAGGTGATTAAACGATATTTGAAGGAAAAATACAATCAGGAGTTTCAGATTGTACATACTGAGAGAAAAAATATTGGTCAGAATTTTGGTGAGTTCATAAATACTGGGGAGGCAGTATCACTAAATGAATCAGATGATGCTTTTTCATTTACGATTTATGAAGATGGAAGAATCACAGATAATTATCCCAAGGTGATACTTGGGAATCAGATCAAACAGGATATTTATTCAATATTAGATCACGGGAAACTAGAATACACGAATGTTGATATTCGTTTCATAGAGAGTGATCAGGAATATGTTACTTTTGAGGATTATAAAAGCAACCATAATGTTTTAATATTCAGTGACTTGAAAGGTTTGGAGACCAATGTCGATAAGAATATTGAAAATGCATATGACCTTTTATGTGCACTGAGAGACCAAGGCTATTATTTTTGTTTGACAATAGATATTGATAAAGCCAGTAAAACGATTATTTATGATCAAGACAATGAAATGATTTCCAAAGATTCATTCATTCAGAAGTTCAGTTAACCGGAATGTATGCAAGGTGGATTGCTATGCCGAAAAATAGTAATAGTGGAAGTGATCTGGCAACATATACTGCAAGCAATGCGGAACTATTGACAGAGCAAAATTATACAGATATTGATGCGTTGGTCTTTGCAGAAATTATTCATAGGGGGTTTTACGGATGAGGAAGGTGAAGTTTTTACGAATAAATATTTGACTGCTGGGGTGAGACAATGAAAAAAATCCAAACGAATCAGACGAAAGAGAAATTCTATGAAAAATTGAATATGGAATATCAAAAAGAGCGTAACCATGACAAATGGCATCCGTGTACACATCTGATAAAAAAGATGGGAAGTATTATGTATATTATCGTTCAGGAAAAAATGTCTATAAATGGTCTGTGCAATACCTTGAGGATCAACAGATCATTGAACTGCAACATGTGTGGAATATAGCGGATTATGTGATGTGGATTCCGTTAGCGGCAATGGATGTATTTTTTGCGTGCTTTTGTGTGTTCAATAAACTATGGCAGTATATACCTGTATTATGCATGGTAATTGCAGTACTGGAATTTCTGCCCTATTATGTGTTTGTGGCTCGTTTAGGAGAAAATGTAGTGACGAAGTATATAATAAGCTGTTTGGAAGACAAGGATCTATAGAACAGATACTAGGATGAATGATATGCTGAAAGCAAGGAAATCTACGAAATGTAAAAGTTAATGAAATGTTTGTGCCTGATTCTGGGCAGCAGACAATCTTATATTATAATCCGGAGAATCCACATATGATATATGTTCCAGCAGAAAATCAGACGTCTGTATCGACGATCCTGAAAATAATAGGGATTGCTTTTGTGATTTGCGGATGTTTAGTGGGAATCATTGGTTTCGTTGTGTCTAAGAATATGTAAACATATCGAAGAAAAATAATGTATGGAGAAACGAAAAAGGATTTAGTGGAAATCATAAAAAAATTGTGTGAGATGAAGCAGGTGTAACTTATTGATGGAAAGGTGTGTGTAGACCACGTACATATGTATGTGGCTATTCCACCAAAGATGTGTGTTTCTGAATTTATGTCTTATCTAAAAGGAAAAAGTACATTGATGTTGTTTGACAGACATCCTGAGTATCGGACAAAATGGGGAGACAGACATTTTTGGGCAAGAGGATATTTTGTTTCTACAGTAGGTAATGTGAATGAAGAAACGGTAAGAAAATATATTCAAGAACAAGAAGAAAATGATAAGTTAGAGGATGGAAGAAAGTAGCAGGCCTGATTTAGCGGGCGACTAGTAATAAAGGTGCTGCGAAACGCCGCCTCTGGCGGAACCAGTAGTAGACCCTGGAGGGGTAAAAGTTAACCCCCCATTTCAAATGGGGGTTGCTAACTAAATCATATTGTGGAGCCGCAGCCGCCGGAATACATGATGGATATTCCGGGGATGCAGGATGAAATGCGCCGTCCCATGATGCTGATTGTATCGGCGAACAAAAAAGTGGATAGATAGAACTAAAACACCTATAAGGTATAAATGGAGGTAATTTATGTTTTAAAGAAAAAATTATTATAGAGATGAAAGAAGTATTCAAAGAAATTCCTTTTGGCATAGAGCATACTCTCAAAGTTTTGAAAAATGCAGAAGATATAATGAAAGGAGAAAATATCGGAGAGGAAGAAAAAGAATTCATCAGTATTATTGCTATACTACATGATATTGGTGCGGTTGAAGCACAAAAAAATACGGTTCTATTGATGGTGTCTATCAAGAAAAGGAAGGACCAGAAGTAGCGAAAGAAATATTAAAAAAGGTAGGCTATAACAAAAATATTGATAGAATATGCTTTATAATAGGCAACCATCATACTCCATCTAAAATTGATGGACTTGATTTTCAAATACAATGGGAAGCTGATTTGCTTGAAAATTTAACGGTTATGGATAAAGAAAAAGAACAGGAAAAGATAAAAAAGTGTATAGATAAAAACTTTAAAACAAACACAGGAAAAAGGATAGCTTGTTCTGCATGTCATTCATATTGTGGAGCTGCATGTCGTAGAATTGGATAATTAAAAAGTTTAAAACTGTGTTATAGAAAATAAGCATTAAGCAGCACTCTTATTATTAATTTCAATGTAAAGCGATAAGGGGAAACCTTATCGCTTTATTAAAAGAAGAATGTGGGATTGATAATCATTTAATTTTACATAATTAGATGTCAGTAGAAAGTTTATTAATTTTTCTTAGAGCAATACGATAAGAAATGTAAAAAAATAACAATGTTACAAGGAAATAAACAGTTAGAAATATTAAGGAGACTATAATTCTTTGATTAATTAGTTCAAGATAGAAAAAAGTATCAATTTTGGAACTCATAACAAAAATGGTAATACTATTTAAACTAGAATAGCATAGTGCAAATAGCCAACACCAGTGTGGAAAATGTTGGGTTCCATTAAAAAGAACTCCTTTTATTGACATCCAAATGAATAACGCACAAGGCGCTAATGAAATAACCCAACCGTTTAAGCTTGTTTGAAAAAAATAATCTAGTAGATTAGTAAGATTATCTAATATAATTATACCCCAAAAAAGTTTAACATAAATTGTGTTCCGAATATTTGTGATCCTTTCATCACAGTGAATGGTGGTTTTCATAAGTTGTCCTCCTCCCAAAATAAATCGTTTAATGTTTTGTTAAGTACTTTACATATCCGAATACAAAGCTGAAGACTGGGATTAAACTTTCCGCCTTCTAGTAAGTTGATAGTAGGGCGTGTAACATTAACTTTGGCAGCCAGTTCTTCTTGAGAAAGATTCATCTCAACGCGCGCTAATTTAAGACGCATATTTTTCATTTATATAACCTCCTTTCTATATGCATTATATGATATATCAAATAAAATGTAAAGTATATAATACAAAAAATAATAAATATATAACGTTATGTGAAAAAGATTATTATGTTTTGGTAATAGAACTTTTAAGTATTTGATTCAAGTGTCGGAGTAATAAAAGAGTTACGAAATAAAGTAAAAGCAAATTAGGAGGAATTGATATGATGCCATATGAAGTAGGAAAGACGTTTATTATTAGGGTTCCATTATTATCTATAGAGACTTATAAGGAATTATGTTCAGAAAAGGATAATGATGCTTTATAATCGCTTCATTTTAGATTAGTAGTAGATTATTACAGTTATGTATTTTAATATCGCAAAGAAAAAATAGTAGTTAAGTTTAACCCTAGGGTTAAATGATGAATATGTTAAGGGCATTTTTGTTTCTGGTGAAATGCAATCGCAGGGTATAGGTAAAATTCTGCTGAATTATGCAAAGGATAAAAGGAATAAGTTGTACTTGAACGTATACCAAAAGAACGCACGGGCAATATCTTTTTATAAGAGAGAAGGATTTGAGATTCAGCATAGTGGCTTAGATGAGGCTACCGGAGAAAAAGATTATGTAATGACATGGCAACACAAATAGAAATTTCAGTAATACGCTCTGTTGATGTGCTGATTTTTCTACGATATACTCCTTCAAAAAGGAGTGTTCTCTTATGGGTAGAGAAATTTATGACATCATCAATGACATGGCAGAAGTATTAAATGCATCGCAGATGCAGAAACTACAAGAGGTGTTGGTAAAACGGTTATCTGAAAATACTGTATCTGATTATTTGCAGACAACGAATATGGACTTTCTAGATATGTTTTTAACTACAAAGCATTTAGAAAGGTGTTCTGACAAAACAATACGCTATTATAGGTGTAATATTGAAAAGATGTTGGATACAATAAATATTCCGGTCATAAAGATAACGACCGAGATGCTACGAAAATATCTTGTAGAGTATCAAACGATAAATAATTGTGGAAAGGTAACTATTGATAATATTCGTAGAAGTCTTTCCACATTTTTTTCGTGGCTAGAGGAAGAGGATTATATTATAAAAAGCCCAATGAAAAGAATTCATAAGGTAAAGACTGCCGTTATTGTAAAAGATACCATTCCGGATGAGAAAATAGAAATTCTTAGAGATAATTGTAATAATCTGCGTGATAGGGCAATGATTGATTTTCTGCTTTCAACAGGAATTAGAGTAGGCGAATTGGTAAGGCTGAACATTGATGATATAGATTTCTCTGAGCGGGAATGCGTGGTTTATGGCAAAGGAGACAAAGAGAGGAAAGCATATTTTGATGCTAAGACCAAAATTCATTTGTTGAATTATATTGAATCAAGGACAGATAATAATATAGCGTTATTTGTGTCGTTAAACAAACCACACAGTAGACTTACTGAAAGCGGTGTGGAGTTACGATTACGAGAAATGGGGAAGAAGTTAGGTGTAGAAAAGGTACACCCACATAAGTTCAGAAGGACTATGGACACCAGAGCAATTGAGAAAGGTATGCTGATTGAACAGGTACAGAAAATTCTGGGACATGAGCAAATAGATACAACGCTCAGATATGCAATGGTTAATCAAAACAATGTGAAGCTATCGCATCGAAAATATATTTCATAGATTGACTTGTAACGCAAAAGACGTTACAATAAAAGAAAGATGGAGGTGTATTCTATGGGAAAAACAGCAACATTAAATATAAGAGTAAATCCAGATGTAAAAGAAAATGCAGAAAGTGTATTGGCACAATTAGGGATACCAATGGCTACTGCTATAGATATGTATTTAAAACAAATATCATTAGTAGGAGGAATTCCCTTTTCTGTTGTATTACCAAAAGCAGCTAATTCAGTGAATGCAGATATGATGTCTGCTACACAGATTCATCAAAAGTTAGAAAAAGGATATGCCGATATAGAGAAAGGAAATGTTGAGGATGCAGCTAGTGCGTTTGTGGCATTTAGAGAGAGGCATTAATGAAGCAATATAATCGCATTGCTGATGAAATACTTACATTAGACACTTTCCCGGAACGATTTAGGATTATGGATTCTGAGCCGGAAAAGAGAATGGAGTTGCGTAGAATGCTCGTCGATAATTATTCAGTATTTTACACAATCCGTGACGAAAGGGTAATTGTAACGGATGTGTTATACACGGCATCTGATATAGAAGCACGTTTGAGAGGCGAGCTATAAAAGCACGCGTTTATTTGAATTTTATAGCGAGGAGGTTATTTATGGCATGGGTATACAGACAACAAATGATTGAGGGAGAAACTGCCTTTGGCATAATTCACAATAGTTCATACTTTTTTGCGGAACTGGCGGTTTATGAGGATGGAGTAATAAATTGTTGGAATAAAAATGATCTTAACCAGTTTCAAAATTCATTGGAAAGAGGATGGGTTGTTCCACAAATTCCAATAGGAGAGTCAATAAGTGTATTTCAGCTTGGGGATTTTCCTGTTCTTGATGCCAGATGGTTGCATGACAAAAAAAGTTTTTATGAATATATTGTGGGAATTGTGCGCCGTTTGAATCCGGAAATGAAAAATTTGTATTGTGAGCAGCCAAGAGTTACTCAAAAGTGGAAAGATGCAAGAGTATCGTGGTCAGCATATCCAACAGAGTGCAAAATGAAGGATAAGTTTGGATATAGCCTTTATGATGGAAAAAGTCATTTTATTTTTTATAAAGATGAAAATGGTCTTGAGCTTACACTGTTGACAGCTTATGAGGATAAAACACTTCGAATTGAGGCAAAAGGCGATATATATTATTCCCTTGATGAGATTTTTGAAATGTTTGATAATAATGAACTTGTGGTAAGTATTGATGATAAGCAGTGGGTGAAAATTGAGGGCATTGGTGAAGTCTTGTTTGGTGCAAGCGAGTTGGGTGAGAACTCGCTTGATGAAATGAAAAGTATTATAAGGGAAATGGTTCTTGATGTTGCAGGTGAAGAAACTGCACATGATAAGTGCGTAAGAGCATATCATGAATATCTTGAATATCCGTCAGATTTTAATAGAGAAGTATTAAGGAAAGCTTATGAAGCAGTTCCAGAAAGTGAAAGAATGTATCTTGGGGATATGGATAGTAAAGATAGTGATTATAGAAGGATTTTGTATTACCCGGATAAGAAGAGAGAAGTGTAGATTTAGATAAAACAGGACAGGAAATATAATAGAGTGTTGCACCAGTTGCATATGTAGCATATAAGAAAAAGAATATATACATAAGTATATGTTTTTATTACATTTGTAATTTGTTTTCTGTAATAAGTTTTGTATTGGAAGTGATGGGATAAATTTAGAAAGACACTCGAAACTTTCAGTTTGAGGAGGTGAACACTTTGGATTTTACAGGCACTCATCCCATAACCGTAAGTTCCATAACGTAAATTGCAGATTTTGTGGTGCGATTTATGACGTTGATCGGGCATGTATAAGCGTCCTTTCGCAAGTCATTCGTAACGTAAATGAAAGAAAAACGGTACAGACAAATATGATTTCCTTCGTGAGCCATGGAGCTGGGATTCTAACAATCATGGAAGCTTCAGCTGAACATGATTGTTGTTCAGAAGCCCAGCGGAATGCCCGGCGAACAGGAACATCATATTTCGTCTGTACCGTTTTTCTTTTCATAAACCTATAAAATCACGACTTGTGAAAGGACGCTTATATCTGCCCCTTACAACCTATAAAAGCACCACAAAATCTGCTGCTCCACGGTAAGTGAAACTCCGGTTATGCAATCGAAATTTTTCCTTCATGGATGAGTTCCACAAATTTTTTGACAAGCACAGGATCAAATTGCGTACCGCTGTTTTTTTCAAGTTCATTGACAGCGTATTCCACAGAAAGCGCCTGCTTATAAGGACGTTTGGCGGTCATTGCATCAAAACAGTCTGCAATGGTGAGAATCCTTGCCATATAAGGAATATTCTGACCGGCGAGACCACGTGGATATCCGGTGCCGTCATAACGTTCATGGTGGCCGACAACTGCCGGAATCACATAATCCATGTCTGGCAGATAACGGATCATCTTTGTGGAATTTTCCACATGTGTTTTCATAATAGCATATTCCTCGTCAGTAAGCTTTGAGGTTTTCTGCAGGATGCGTTCCGGGATGCTGATTTTTCCGATGTCGTGTAAAAGACCGGCATCACGGATGATCTCAATGTCGTTGGAATTCATTCCAAGTGCTTCTGCAAGTATAACGGCATATTTGGAAACATTCATGGAGTGGATGAAAGTGTAACTGTCCTTGGCATCAATGGCAGCGGTAAGTGCATAAATGGTTGGGGCAACACGCTCATATGCGGCACGGATATCCGGATCGTGGGAGCGTTCATCTATTCCAGGGCGGTAAACTTCAATATTTCCTTTTCCAGCCTGCTTTCCATAATAGATGGCCTGTTCTGCGTTGTGCAGAAAGGAAGCAGCATCAGTGGAAATATCAGGGAATACAGATATTCCGCAGGTGATCGTGATATCCCAGACGGTGTTGGCAGGAGTGGCATCCGTGATGGCGTCCACTATACGTTTGCAGCAGCTGCAGGCTTCATCTATATCCGTTCCCGCTTTTAAAATCAGAAATTCATCCGCACCAAAACGGAAACCGATGTCTTTTGATGAAATTTCCTGAAGAATGATCTGCGCAAAGCGGTGGATCAGGTTATCGCTTTCCTGTGCACCATACAATTCGTTATACAGTTTGAAATCATCAATATCGAGCACGATCAGTGTGGATGGCTTCTGATGCTGGCATACATGGTCAATACATTCAAATGCGTGTTTGCGGTTGTACAAAGAAGTAAGGTCATCGGTAATAGATGCGCGGTATGCATTCTGATACAGGTTGGCATTGCGCAGTGCATAGGAGGAATAGTAACATATTTTTTCCAGATATCTGAGTTCCTCTGGGGCAAAGTCCTGTCCGTCATGGGCTGCAAGATAGAGAAAGCCGATAATGACCTGATTGTATTTGAGCGTATAAATGGCGGTGATGTGTTCTGCATTCAGCCAGTTGCGCTGTCTTGGAGTCATAAGGTCGAGGATGTGTTTTCCGGTATCGTTGAGCATGATCAGATTCGGGGAATCTTTTAGCTCCTGAAGCATGGAATCAGTGGGAACACTGTATGATTTTGTGCAGGCAATACTGCCACATTTACGGATGACGGAAAAAACGTGGCGTGTGTTCTGGTTCATCATCAGTAAAAGTCCGTCCGGCTGCAGGATATCCTGCAATGCTTCAATTGCGGCATCGTAAATCTCATCTGCGTTTAAGGTATTAATGACTGCAGTGATAAAATGGTCGAAAACTTCTTCTCTTTCTCTCATAAGGCTCCTTGTGTGCGCAAGTATTTTATGTAAATTAATCCTTTTAACTTGTGAATGTTCTTTTATTATACTATAATATTATATGAATGACACGTAAAAATTTTGTGTCTGTTGGAGGCAGGGCATGAGGCAGGAAGAATTTAAAATGGAACGCACAGGTCTGGTAGAAATAGGACAGGTGATCCCGATCACAGAGGGAAAACTGCCAAACTCTTATTATTACACATTGGGAAAAGCATATGCGATGTCTGCAAATTATCCTGTTGGAAACAGGATCAGATCCGGAGAGGGAAAAGTTGTAGATGTAAAAGAAACGGAAAAGGGATATTTTGTAACAGTTGAATTTGATGAATAAATGAGTTAATATAGAAATATTCTTTTTTAAATTGAAAGGAAACATATATGCGTTATTTACCAACGAGTAAACTGACGCCTGGAATGGCTCTTGGTCAGGATATTTACGATGGAGCGGGAAGACTGTTACTTGCAAAACACCTGCTTCTCTCGGAAGAATATATTTCCAATCTTGAATTTTTAGGGTTTCCAGGGATATACATTGATGATGAATTTACGCAGGGCATAGAGATCCAGCAGGTTTTAAATCCGCAGGTGAGGAGTCAGGCACTGAAAGTAGTGCATGACATGTTTGCATTTGATGTGGCCTCAGATGCAGAAGAAGATATGCCGGTCAGTGAAATTAAAATACAAAAGACGATCGAGCGCATTGTGGAGAACATTTTGAGCAATGGAGACATTATGTGCAATGTGTTAGATATCAAGAATTATGATGATTACATTTATTACCATTCCATTAATGTCGCCATGATGTCAGTGCTGCTCGGAGCGAATTACGGAATGAATGAAGAATCATTGTATCAGCTTACGACGGCGGCGATTCTTCATGATATAGGAAAGAGGTTCCTTGACATAGGGATCATCAATGCAGATCATGCATTGACAGAAGAGGAGACACAGCTTTTGCGGAAACATCCGGAGCTGGGAGCAGATTATTTAAAAGGTAACTATCATTTTTCTACACTCGTATATGCGGGTGTCATGCAGCATCATGAAAATTACGATGGAACCGGCTACCCGCTGGGAAAGAGTGGAGAGCATATTCCGTTGTATGCAAGGATCATCCGGCTTGTGGAACAATATGACGATATGGTATCACTTCATCGCGGAAGGGAAAATCTGTCACCTTCAGATGCAATGGAATACCTGATGGCAGGATCAGGCAGCTTATTTGATCCGAAGCTTATAGAATTGTTTGTAGAGAAAATCGCAGTGTACCCGGTAGGATGTGAAGTTGAATTGTCCAATGGGATGCATGGCGTGGTTGCGAAGAATTTTGAACGGTTTTTCTTAAGACCGGTTGTCAAGGTAGTAGAAACAGGCGAGATGCTGAATCTTCGCGATGATCCGGATACAAGAAGCATTATTATTACAAAAATGGTAATACATTAGGCATGAGGTAATTATGACAGGACAGGGAAAGAGTGCAATTGATACACTCTTGGCGGAAAGCTTTAAGGAACTTGCCAAGAAGCATCCAATTGAGAAGATTACAATTAAAGAGATCACTGATCTGGCGGGTGTTATCCGGCCGACATTTTATAATCATTTTCAGGATAAGTATGAATTGTTAGAGTGGATCATTACGACAGATCTGCTCGATCCGATCGAACCGCTGATCCAGAATGGGATGATCAGTGAGGGACTGGTACTTCTTTTTACAAACATCGAAAAAGACAGTGAATTTTATTCGCGTGCAATAAAGCTGGAGGGACAGAACTCATTCGGAGAGATTGCACAGAGCTGTGTGGAGAAGATTCTTTTGAAGGTGATAGACGGTGTCCATACAGGTAAGAAACAGAAGTATTCGTGGCTGACGCCAAAGCGGATCGCAGAGTATTATGCACAGTCCATGTGCTATGTTGTAATTACATGGATCCAATCGGGAATGACGATTTCTCCAAAGGAGCTTGCAGAGATTTATGATTATATCATCAAACGTTCTATGGATGATATTATCGCAGAGATGTAGGAGATGAAGAAAGTATACGTGCTGCACGTGATGTGTGGCACTTTTTAGGTTAAGCAGCATTTTTCCATGAAAAAAAGAAAGAAACATATCTTTGTTTTTCTGTAAAAACAACATACAATCATCAGGCATTGTCTATGGAAAAAAAGCCGAAACAGGGTATAATAGTGATTAGAAAGATTATTAGGACAAGTCTGTCGATCGCAGCAGCAGGCAGAAGCGGGAGGATTCATGAACTGGATAGAAAATCTGTTGATCCTGGTAGGCATATCGCTGGATATTTTTGCCGGTATGGAGTGTCAGGGATCACTTGTAGCGAAAATAGATAAAAAACATCTGACATTAGTATGCGGACTCATTGCCATCTGGCAGTTGGCAGCACTTTATATTGGTAATGTTCTGGCGGGATTACTTTATATCAATGATCTTGCCAGAAATGAGCGTTTTATTGGAACTGTCATTGCAGCGGTTATTTTCTTCTGCCTGGGTGTCAGACTGATTGTAAAAGCGATCAAGAATGAGCGTGTGAATGAGCATAGAGAGGAGAATCTCGGTTTTAAACGTTTCTGGCGTATGGCAGCAGTGACAAGCATTTACACACTCCTTACAGGAATTGCATTTGGTTTTCTGGGCACCAATCTGACGGTGATACTGATCATGATCGTCTGCCTGACCATTGCAGTTGTCATTATGGGTACTTATACTGGATATCATTTCGGGTTTGAACATAAGAGAAAAGCTTATGTGGGTGGTGCTATTTTACTCTGGATTGCAGGATTTGATGTAGTATTCCGCTACGCAATGATGTAGGACAGGTTTTGAAAAAAGATAATAGGTGAAATACAAATGCGGAGTAGTCTCAGAAGAGGTTGAGAACTACTCCGTTTTGTCTTATAATGAGCATAATCATTTTACAGAAAGAGACAGAACATGAAAATATTTTTAACAGCGATCAACGCAAAATATATCCATTCCAATCTGGCGGTTTACAGTTTAAGAGCCTATGCCAAAGACTATCAGGATCAGATTGTGATTGGTGAGTATACGATTAATAACAGGGTAGATTATATTTTAGAACAGATTTATAAAGCAAAACCGGATGTGCTGTGTTTTTCCTGCTATATCTGGAATATGGATTATGTGGAGGAGCTGATCACAGAGTATCATAAGCTGTGCCCGGAAGTACCAATCTGGGTAGGTGGCCCGGAAGTTTCCTATGAGGTGGAAACTTTTTTAGCGGAACATCCACAAGTGACAGGTGTGATGATCGGAGAGGGTGAACGTACATTTCAACAACTGTGTAAATATTATGTAAACCAAACAGGCTCTCTGGAGGAAATCAGGGGAATTGCGTTTCGGGATCAGGACAGTGGAAAGACTGTTTTCACACCGGCACAGGAACCGATGAATATGTCAGATATTCCGTTTTGCTACGATCACATTGAAAATTTTGAAAACCGCATTATTTACTATGAATCAAGCCGTGGCTGTCCGTTTAACTGCAGTTACTGCCTGTCATCCATAGACAAAAAACTGCGTTTCCGGGATATTGAACTGGTGAAAAAGGAACTGGCATTTTTTATCGAGAAAAAAGTACCACAGGTGAAGTTTGTAGATCGTACTTTTAACTGCAGACACGATCATGCCATGGAAATCTGGCGATTCGTAAAAGAACACGACAATGGGATTACCAACTTCCATTTTGAGATTTCTGCCGATCTTTTAAATGAGGAGGAACTGGCGCTGATCCATGATATGCGCCCGGGACTGATCCAGTTGGAGATTGGCGTACAGTCCACGAATGAGATAACCATCCGGGAAATTCACCGGACAATGAAACTGGAACTTTTAAAGGATATTGTCCGGAAAATCCAGGGCGGTGAAAATATCCACGAACATCTCGATCTGATCGCAGGGCTTCCTTATGAGGACTACGCAACTTTTGCAAAATCGTTTGATGAAATTTATGCACTGAAGCCGAACCAGTTACAGCTTGGATTTTTAAAAGTGTTGAAGGGCTCTTACATGTACGAGCATGCGGCAGAATACGAGACTGTTTACCATGCGAAAACACCGTATGAAGTGATGAAAACGAAGTGGCTTAGTTTTGACGATGTGTTGAAAATTAAACAGGTAGAAGAGATGCTGGAGGTCTATTACAACAGCGGACAGTTTGAAATTACGATGAAAGTGATGGAACCATTGTTTGACAGTGCCTTTGCAATGTTTCAGGAGCTTGGTGTTTTTTATGAGGAAAAAGGATATTTCGGCATGAGCCATTCAAGAATCCGCAGAGCAGAGATATTACTGGAGTTTATGCGGGAGCAAAAGAGCGAGGATGCGGTACTGCAAATGCTCGAAGAGAGTCTGACATTTGATCTTTACTACCGTGAAAACTGTAAGAGCAGACCGTTCTGGGCACCGTCACCGGCAGAGTTTAAGGAGCAGACGAGATATTACTGCAAAAACGGTGTGAAATCTCATGTGGAACCATTCCATTACCGTTTCCCGGAAAAGAGTAAAAAAGCACTGAATGAAATTCCGACGCGCCTGAAACAACCGGTTTATATGCTGTTTGACTATGAAAAACGTGATCCGTTGGATCATCAGGCGCATGTGACAGAGGTGGCGGCAGCCAGCATGACTGAGGGGGCAGAAAATGTCGGAAAGGCGAAGTTATGTTAACTGATTACGTGGTGATCGATCTGGAAATGACAGGGCTGAACGCAAAGACAGACCGTATTCTGGAGGCTGGAGCTGCAAGGGTGCGAGGAAATGTCGTGACGGCTACTTTTTCGGAGATCATCAATCCAAAACGCAAGCTGCCGGAAAAGGTAGTTTCACTTACAGGCATTACAAATGAGATGGCTGCGCAGGGAAAAGAGACGGATGCAACGCTTGCAGCATTTTTTGATTTCATCGGAGAGGATATTCTGGTGGGACAGAATGTGATTTTTGACTACAGTTTTTTGAAGCAGTGGGCGGTGAATCACAAGCGTACTTTTGAGCGGAATGCAGTAGATACATTAAAACTGGCAAGAAAATTTCTGCCACAGGAACAGAAAAAAGACCTTGCAAGTCTGTGCAGCTATTTTGGGATCGAGCGTGTTCATGCACACCGTGCACTGGATGATGTGATGGAAACGCAGCAGATTTTTGAACAAATGCAAAAAATGTATGAGGCAGGAGCAACGGGGGCGTTTCGACCATATCCGTTGCAATATAAAGTGAAAAAACAGTCCCCGGCGACACCACAACAGATCAAATATCTGAAACAGTTTGTGGAATTTCACGGAATTCCAATGCCGGAAATTTATGAAGATGCGTCGCGCAGTGAAATCTCAAGGCTTACCGATCAGCTTATTGCACAATATGGAAAAATGAAAAAAGAACCATCCCTGTAAAATCAGGCATTCTGTAAAGTGTGCAGCTGCTCTAAGATGGCAGATCTCATCATAGAATCAAGTGAGGATGCCTTATTGATCAGTTCCTGGATTTTGGACGCATTTCCCTGTTCCCTGTAAAGTTCTGCGAGGAGCGTATAATTGGCGCGGATGTCAGAATCAATGGAGATGCCGAATTCCAGAACCGGAACGGCTTCTGCTTCAAATCCGTTTTTGATCAGGCAGTCTGCATAGGCGACAAGATTCCGTAAAAGGGTGGTATAATTCTGGTCATATTCTGACAAAACAGGAAGATTCGCAGGACCATAGGCAAGCTTTAAGTCCGTATTGCTCTGATGGCTCAGATTTAAAATTTTTCTTGAGGCAAGATTTTTCAGATCGTTTTCGTAATCCGTTAATTCTTCATCATCAGAGATACCTATTGGAAATTTTTCCAAGGGTATGGTAATATAGGGAAGATTGCTGATATCCTTGCGGCGGATCTGGTTCGCCTGATCTTCACGGCTCCAGAAATCTTCCGTCACTTTCTTTTGCTGGGCAGTCGCACGCTTGCGATAATAGGCAGCAACCGAAAGAAAGATAATAAAGAGTCCTAAGAATGGAAATGCCATGTTGTATTGTCCTTTCTTTTGTATAAATTCAAGAATAGAAAGAGGTAGTTCTATGTATAATTTTGGTAAGAAAAAAAATCAAAAATTAATGGCTGCAATTGTGATTATTGTAGTTGCTACAATGCTTATTACAACCGTGCTTGCCGCTTTCATGTAAAATATACTAAAATTCCAGGGGGCAGTCAATCATATTCGTGGTTATGCACCTTGAAAATCAGCCGAATAATGGGGTAAAATGTACGCGTAGGCAAAAGTGAGCATGAATGATAGGGCGAATGCCCGTCAGCCCGAAAATCTGTGATTTGTCGGGCTTGCACTGCGGTGTGAAGAAAAGAGAAAGAGATCAGCTATGAATAATATTTCAAAAAAATGGATGAAATGGATTCCACTGTTTACGTTGACTGCATTGTGTATCGGTTTTGCAGGAAACAGGGCAGTCACAAAGGCAGAGACAGCAGAGGATCATAAAATTGCAGATGGCGTTTATATCGGAAATGTCTATGTCGGCGGCATGACAGAGGAAGAAGCTGGGGATGCCATCAGTGCATATGCACAGAGCGTGGATGATGCTGTTTTGACACTGAATGCCAATGGAAAAAGTGTGGAAGTGAGTGCACAGGAGCTTGGCATCACATTTCAGAATACCAATGCAGTGCAGGAAGCACTTGCGGTTGGACGAAATGGCAATTTGATCAAACGATATAAAGATAAAAAAGATCTGGAACATGGAAGTAAAGTATTTGAACTTCCATTAGGATTAAATGAGACAGCAGCAAGGAAAGTATTGACTGCAAAAGCAGAAAAACTGAACAATGAAGCAGTTGACAACGGACTGATCCGTGAGAATGGGCAGTTTCAGTTTATTGAGGGAAGTTCCGGCGTTGAAGTAAATGTGGAAAAATCCCTGATGACGATCGAAGATTACTTAAAAAACAACTGGGATGGCACAGATGCCTCGATTGACCTTGTGGCAGAAGTTGTGGAGCCGGAAGGTACGAAGGAAGAACTGGCAAAGGTAAAAGATCTGCTTGGCAGTTACACGACCAATTACAGTACTTCATCTGCCGGAAGATGTGCTAATATCAGTGTGGCAGCAGGCAAGATCAATGGAACCGTATTATATCCGGGAGAGGAGTTCTCTGTTGGACAGACGATCGGACCGTTGACGGCAGCGGGCGGTTATGAACTTGCAGGTGCTTACGAGAATGGACAGACCGTGCAGTCTTATGGCGGCGGTGTATGTCAGGTGTCAACAACGTTATACAACGCAGTGTTAAAGGCGGAACTTGAGGTGACACAGCGCTCAAACCATTCCATGATCGTAACCTATGTAAAACCATCTATGGATGCTGCAATTGCAGGAGATTACAAGGATTTAAAATTTGTCAATAATCTGGATGCACCGATTTATATCGAGGGGTATACGGTTGGAAAAGACATTTATTTTAACATATACGGACAGGAGACCAGACCTTCAAACCGCAAAGTGACATATGAGAGTGAGGTCGTATCGGAGGAAGATCCCGGCACACAGTTTGTGGCAACCGGAGATGCAATCGGTTCTATCTCGACAACCCAGGGCAAACATATGGGATATGTGGCAAGACTGTGGAAAATCGTAACAGTCGACGGCGTGGAGCAGAGCAGAGATGCAATTAATAAGAGCACTTACAAATCATCTCCTAAGATCGTGAATGTAGGAACTGCATCTGCAGATCCGAATGCAGTGGCAGCGGTCAATGCAGCATTGGCAACCGGGGATGAGGCGACAATTTATGCAACGGTCGCCCAGTATAGCGGAGCAGGACAGACACCGTCAGAAGCTCCGGCGGAGGCACCGGCGGACAGCTCTGCGGAAGCAGCAGCGATCCTTGGAACCGTGGATGAGAGCCAGATTACAGGAAATACAACAACAGAAGGACAGTAGATAAAAGATTATGAAAGTTGGAAAAGTACCGGAGAACGTGCTGAAACGTTCTGTTTTTAAACAAATTCATACGATGAGACCGGAAGTGGTTTTGGGAGCCGGAGTTGGCGAGGACTGTGCAGCAGTGCAGCTTGCGGAGGATGAGACACTTGTGATGTCGACTGATCCGATCACGGGAACAGCGAAGGATATCGGAACGCTTGCAATCCAGATCACGGTGAATGATCTTGCGAGTGCAGGGGCGGAACCAGTCGGAGTACTTCTTACGGTACTTTTGCCAACTTCTGTCTGCGAACAGGATCTGTGCCTGATGATGAAGCAGGTGGAGGAAGCCTGCGCAAAAGCAAATGTGCAGGTCATGGGCGGACATACCGAGGTTACAAGAGTGGTAAACCAGCCGGTCATCAGTGTCTGTGGAGTCGGAAAAGTGAAAAAAGGACATCTGATCTCCACTGCAGGTGCAAGACCGGGCATGGATATTTTAGTCAGCAAATGGATTGGAATTGAAGGTACTTCCATTATTGCAAAAGAAAAAGAAGAAGAATTAAAAACGCATTTTGCAGTTCCTTTTATTGAGCATGCAAAAGCGTTGGATGCATATATTTCTGTACAGTCTGAGGCCGCAGTCGCCGTGACGTCTGGCGTTAGTGCAATGCATGACGTGACAGAGGGCGGAATTTTCGGAGCTCTGTGGGAAATGGCAGAAGCATCTGGCGTCGGACTTGAAATCGACTTAAAGAAGATACCAATTCGTCAGGAAACAGTAGAGGTTTGTGAATTTTTCGGAGTGAATCCTTATCTTTTGATCTCCAGCGGATGTATGCTGATGGCGGCACAGGATGGAAATCATCTGGTGCGCGAACTGGAAAAAGCAGGGATCAAAGCGACAATCATCGGAAAAGCTACCGTAGGAAATGACCGCGTTCTGCTGAATGAGGATGAACGAAGATTTTTAGAGCCGCCAAAGACGGATGAGTTATATAAAGTGATCGGAAGATAATTACTGCAGACGTAAAAAACAGGATCCGATCCGGTAAAATATTATTATGTAGAGGGAAAGAAAGGAATTTGGGTTATGCGTGAAAAAATTTTAACATTTATAGAGAAAAACAGTAGAATTGATTTAAAAGAACTCGCAATTGTTTTAGGTGTGGATGAGGCATCTGTTGTCAATGAACTTCAGAAGATGGAAGAGGAACACATCATCTGCGGTTATCACACATTAATTGACTGGGACAAAGCCGGAATTGAAAAAGTGACAGCATTGATCGAGGTTCGTGTTACTCCACAGCGCGGCATGGGATTTGACAAAGTGGCTGAGCGTATCTACAACTATCCGGAAGTAAATTCTGTGTATCTGATCTCCGGAGGATTTGATTTCATGGTAACGATCGAAGGAAAAACACTTCGTGAAGTTTCACAGTTTGTTTCTGATAAGTTATCCCCATTGGATTCTGTTTTGAGCACTAAGACAAACTTTATTTTAAAGAAATATAAAGATCATGGAACCGTTATGGCAGAACAGGCAAAAGACGAAAGGATAGAGATGTAATATGAGGAATCCGTTAAGCAAAACAATCACAACGATCCAGCCATCCGGTATCCGTAAGTTTTTTGATATTGTTCATGAGATGAAAGATGCTATCTCGCTTGGTGTTGGTGAACCTGATTTTGACACACCATGGCATATCCGTGACGAGGGTATCTATTCGCTGGAAAAGGGAAGAACTTTTTATACTTCCAATGCAGGACTGAAAGAATTAAAAATTGAAATTGATAAATATCTGAAAAGACGTTTTGGTGTATCTTATGACTACAACAATGAGATTATGGTGACTGTAGGAGGCAGTGAGGCAATTGATATTGCGATGCGTGCCATGCTTGATCCGGGAGATGAGGTTCTGATTCCACAGCCGAGTTATGTGTCCTATCTTCCATGCTGTGTGCTTGCCAATGGAACACCGGTGATCATTGAATTAAAAGCGGAAAATCAGTTCCGCCTGACACCGGAAGAATTAGAGGCGGCTATCACACCAAAGACAAAATTATTAGTGCTTCCATTTCCAAACAATCCAACCGGAGCGATTATGGAGAAGGAAGATCTGGAAAAAATAGCCGAGGTCGTAAAAAAATATGACCTGTTTGTGCTGAGCGATGAAATCTATTCAGAGCTGACTTATACAGGTGATAACCATGTTACCATTGCATCACTTCCGGGAATGAAAGAACGTACCATTTTGATCAATGGATTTTCCAAATCCTATGCGATGACCGGATGGAGATTAGGTTATGCATGTGGACCGGAAGTGATCATTAAGCAGATGTTAAAGATTCATCAGTTTGCGATCATGTGCGCACCGACGACGAGTCAGTATGCGGCAGTTGAAGCGCTTCGGAACGGAGATGAAGATGTTGCGAAGATGCGTGAGGAATATAATGGAAGACGCCGTTATCTGATGCACCGCTTTCAGGAAATGGGATTATCCTGTTTTGAACCGTTCGGGGCATTCTATGTTTTTCCATGTATTAAGGAATTTGGCATGACATCGGAAGAATTTGCAACAAAACTGTTGAATTCGCAGAAAGTGGCAGTTGTACCGGGAACCGCATTTGGTGACTGCGGCGAGGGATATCTTCGTATTTCTTATGCATATTCTCTGGAAGATTTAAAGAAGGCATTGGATCGCATGGAGATTTTCATTCAAGAACTGCGTGAGGAGAAAAATTAGTGGCAGAGTTAAATATTGTATTATATGAACCGGAAATACCGGCAAATACAGGAAATATCGGAAGAACCTGTGTTGCGACAGGAACAAAACTTCATCTGATCGAACCGCTTGGTTTCCGACTGGATGAAAAAGCGTTAAAAAGGGCAGGCATGGATTACTGGAAAGATCTGGATGTTACAACTTATGTAAACTGGGATGATTTCTGTGAAAAAAATCCAAATGAGAAGATTTATATGGCAACCACAAAGGGAAGACATGTGTATTCGGACGTGTCCTATGAACCGGACTGCTTCATCATGTTTGGAAAAGAAAGTGCCGGAATCCCGGAAGAAATTTTAAAAGCGAACCCGGATACCTGTGTACGGATTCCAATGATCGGGGAGACAAGATCGCTGAACCTTTCCAATTCTGTTGCGATTGTTTTGTATGAAGCTCTCAGACAGAATCATTTTGACCATATGAAGTTAGAGGGACAGCTTCACCGATTAAAGTGGGAGGATTAGACGGATGGGAATCATCAAAGCAAAACAGCTCGTTCATGAATATATCCGCCGGGACGAAGAAGGCAATGTGGAATCCATCCAGACAGCATTAGATCATATCGACCTTGATGTGCAGCCGGGGCAGTTTATTGCTATTTTAGGTCATAACGGTTCTGGAAAGTCTACGTTGGCAAAACATATCAATGCGTTACTTGCTCCGACGGAGGGAAGTCTCTGGGTAGACGGAAAAGATGTGACGCAGGAAGAAAATATTCTGCCAGTGCGGAAAACAGCCGGGATGGTATTTCAGAACCCGGATAATCAGATCATAGCCAGCGTAGTAGAAGAAGATGTCGGATTCGGACCGGAAAATATCGGAGTTCCGACGGATGAGATCTGGCAGAGAGTGGAAGAAAGTTTAAAATCAGTTGGAATGTTACAGTACAGACACCATTCCCCGAACAAACTCTCCGGTGGACAGAAACAGCGTGTGGCGATCGCGGGTGTTATGGCAATGGAACCCAAATGCATCGTGTTAGATGAACCGACTGCCATGCTGGATCCGAATGGACGGAAAGAAGTACTGCACGCAGCGCATGAACTGAACCAGAAAAAAGGAGTGACGATTCTGCTTATCACACATTATATGGAAGAGGTAGTGGACGCAGATTACGTTTATGTTATGGATAAAGGACATGTTGTCATGCAGGGAACACCGCGTGAAATTTTTTCACAGGTGGGAACATTAAAAGAGCATGGACTGGATGTTCCGCAGATCACATTGTTAGCAGATCTGCTCCGTCAGTCAGGACTTGACATTCCATTGGGGGTTTTGACCAGAGAAGAACTTGTGGACGCGATTATGAAAATCGCGGGATAGACGTAAGCAGACAGTGTGGAATACCGCAGGGAAGGATTTCCTGAGTGGAAAAGAAATAATGGAGGGTGCCATGTCACTCATTTTAGATAAGATAAATTACGTATACAGCGAGGGAACTGCTTACCAGATCCAGGCGCTTAAGGATGTAAACTTAGAGATCAGGGATGGACAGTTTATCGGTGTGATCGGACATACCGGTTCCGGAAAATCAACTTTGATCCAGCATCTGAACGGTCTGGTGAAGGCAACTTCCGGAACGATTTATTTTAATGGTCAGGATATTTATGACGAGGATTTTGACCTGAGAGAACTTCGTAACCGTGTTGGACTTGTATTTCAGTACCCTGAGCATCAGTTATTTGAGACAACCATTTTCGATGATGTGTCTTTTGGACCGAAAAATCAGGGATTGTCCAAGGAAGAAGCAGGACTGCGCGCATTTGAAGCATTGAGAAGCGTAGGGCTGCCGGAGGAACTTTACTATCAGTCGCCATTTGACCTTTCCGGTGGACAGAAAAGAAGAGTTGCAATCGCAGGCGTACTTGCAATGAAACCGGAAGTGCTGATTCTGGACGAGCCGACCGCCGGTTTGGATCCGGCAGGAAGAGATGAAATCTTAGATCTCGTCGCAAGAATGCATAAGGAAAAAGGAATTACGGTCATCCTTGTTTCCCACAGCATGGAAGATGTCGCAAAATACGTGGAACGTATCATCGTGATGAACCATGGGCAGGTGATGTTTGACAATACTCCGTGTGAAGTGTTCAAACATTACAAAGAACTGGAACAGATCGGGCTTGCAGCTCCGCAGGTAACCTATCTGATGCATGAACTGAAAGAAAAAGGACTGAATGTAAATACGGAGGCTACAACCGTTGCGGAGGCAAGGGAGAGCTTACTGGAAGTTTTACTTGGAAGGGAACCGAATCACAGGGGTTCCAATCTGGAAGAGGAGAACTTATGTTAAGAGATATTACGTTAGGCCAGTATTATCCGGCAGATTCTGTCATTCATAAACTGGACCCAAGAGTAAAATTATTTGCAACATTAATTTATATTATATCGCTGTTCTGCTTTAAGGGAATTGCCGCGCTGCTTGCAGCTACGGCATTTCTGTTTGCAGTGATCAAAACATCAAAGGTGCCGTTTAAGTTCATGGTAAAAGGATTGAAGGCAATCATGGTTTTAATGCTTATCACAGCATTATTCAACCTGTTTCTGACACCGGGCGAACCGATCGTGCAGCTGTGGATTTTTAAGATCACAGCAGAAGGCGCGCAGAATGCAGTGTTGATGGCAATCCGACTGACATACCTGATTCTGGGAACTTCGATCATGACTTTAACGACAACACCAAATCAGTTGACAGATGGTCTGGAAAAGTCACTCATGCCACTGAGCAAAATCGGTATTCCGGTGCATGCTATCGCTATGATGATGTCTATTGCACTGCGTTTTATCCCAATCCTGATCGAGGAGACAGACAAAATCATGAAAGCACAGATGGCGCGTGGGGCAGATTTTGAGAGCGGAAATCTGATCCATAAAGTAAAGAACATGGTACCGCTTCTTGTACCGCTTTTTGTCTCTGCATTCCGTCGTGCAGACGATCTTGCGATGGCAATGGAAGCGCGCTGCTACAATGGCGGTGAGGGACGTACCAAGATGAAACCGTTGAAATATGTGGCGTTGGATCATAAGGCTTATGCAATTATCTTTGCGTATTTTATCGTGATCTTATTGTGCCGTACATTTTTGCCTTGGCCAATGTAAAGTGACTGGATATACGAAAAATGTCTGATGAGGTGTAGATGAAGAAAAGGGAAATTGGATGAAGCGAGTAAAACTGATCGTAGCCTATGACGGAACGAATTACTGCGGTTGGCAGGTACAGCCAAACGGAATCACCATTGAGCAGGTACTAAATGAAAACCTGTCAAAGCTGCTGGGGGAAGAAATCACAGTGACCGGTGCAAGCCGGACGGACTCCGGGGTGCATTCCATGGGAAATGTAGCTATTTTCGATACGGAGACAAGAATGCCGGCAGATAAAATTTCATTTGCATTAAATCAGAGGCTGCCGGAGGATATTGTCGTGCAGGATTCGTGCGAAGTTCCGTCCGACTGGCATCCGAGATATCAGGTCAGCCGGAAAACATACGAGTACCGCATTTTAAACCGTACTTTCCGTATGCCGAACCGCAGACTGGACACTTATTTTTATCATCACAAACTGGATGTGGACAAAATGAAGCAGGCGGCATCGTATCTTGTGGGAGAGCATGATTTCAAGAGCTTTTGTGCAGTTGGGGCACAGGTCAAAACAACGACGCGCACGATTTATTCCTGTGAGGTGGAGAAAGACGGGAATGACATTATTACCATCCGAGTGACCGGAAACGGATTTTTATATAATATGGTGCGTATTATCGCAGGAACGCTGATCCGTGTCGGCGGCGGCGAGATGGCGCCGGATGAGATACCACAGATCCTTGGGAAGAAAGACCGCACAGCTGCCGGACCAACGGCTCCGGCGCATGGACTGACGATGATGGGGATTGAGTATGGAGAGTGAAAAATACGCTTTACAGGAACAGACGTAAAGTTTGTATATGATCTAAAATCTGTGCAGGAGAGAAAATGTTGACAGGACGGAAAGAATGGTCAGATCCTGTGGATAACTTAAAAAATCGCCCGGAAAAATAGAAATATTTTCTTGACACGCAAGGATTCGTGTAATATAATACATAAGTCTGTGATAGTGAATTAATGTCGAACCAAAAGCCCCGGTGAGACATTTAAACTATAAACAATTTATTTAATGAAGAAGCGATGTGTCCTGGACATTCACATGGTGGAAACATTTCATAACATTATTTCTAGGAGGAAAATCAATGAAAACTTTTATGGCTAGCCCAGCTACCATTGATAGAAAATGGTACGTAGTTGACGCTGAAGGTATGACATTAGGACGTTTAGCATCTGAAGTTGCTAAAGTATTAAGAGGAAAAAATAAACCAATCTTTACACCACACATCGATACAGGTGATTATGTGATCGTTGTAAATGCAGAGAAAGTTAAAGTTACAGGTAAGAAATTACTTCAGAAAGTATATTACAACCACTCCGATTATGTAGGTGGAATGAAAGAGACTACATTAAAAGAAATGTTAGCAAAACATCCTGAAAGAGTTATCGAGTACGCTGTAAAAGGCATGCTTCCAAAAGGACCTTTAGGAAGACAGATGTACACAAAATTATTTGTATACGCTGGACCTGATCACAAACATGCTGCTCAGAAACCAGAAGTTTTAACATTCTAATTAGGAGGTAAAGGACATTGGCTAATACAAAGAATTACGGAACCGGAAGAAGAAAATCATCTGTTGCCAGAGTATATTTAGTACCAGGTACAGGTAAAATCACAATCAATAAAAGAGATATCGACGAATATTTCGGATTAGATACATTAAAAGTTATCGTTCGTCAGCCATTAGTAGCTACAGAGACATCTGATAAATTTGATGTTTTAGTAAACGTTAAAGGTGGCGGATACACAGGACAGGCAGGAGCAATCAGACATGGTATCTCCCGCGCATTACTTACAGTAGACGGTGATTACAGACCAGTTCTTAAGAAAGCTGGATTCTTAACACGTGATCCACGAATGAAAGAGCGTAAGAAATACGGTTTAAAGGCAGCTCGTCGTGCTCCGCAGTTCAGCAAGCGATAATCGACTGCTCAGACTATATCAAAATGGTTCAAAAAGCCCGGAAAATCAAGGTTTTCCGGGCTTTTGCTATATCTAAACGGGCTGATATGGTTTGACCAAATTTGGCAAAACGAGAGCCGATTTCATCCAATTTTTAGTGGTCCGCAAGTGGTTAACTGGCTAAAAAGAGGGCAAAAAGAGGGGGAAGTGGTTCCCAAAGTGGTTAACCGAGAGCCGATTTTTGGGGTGCTTTTCAGCCCTCCTTCCCCTCGTTTTTTGGCTGTGGCAGTTTGGCATAGTTTGAGCTAATTTGAATAATTGAATATGAATTTGATGTAGCACACAGTATAAATGCTGGGTGCTTTTTTCATTTCAGGAACTCGTATTCCGGCGATAGAAAGAGCCGTCACTTCACTGTTAATTTTGAAGTGGCGGCTTTTTCTATTTCCAGAAACAACAGCAACAATCAGAAATGAGGTGAAGTCATGAACACACAAATCATCGCCATCGCCAACCAGAAAGGCGGCGTTGGCAAAACAACAACCTGTGCGAACTTGGGAATAGGTCTGGCACAGGCCGGAAAGAAAGTGCTTCTGATCGACGGGGACCCGCAAGGAAGCCTGACAATCAGCTTGGGAAATCCGCAACCAGACAAGCTGCCATTTACACTGTCGGATGCAATGGGCAAAATTCTGATGGATCAGCCTATACGCCCCGGAGAAGGTATTCTGCATCATGCAGAAGGCGTTGACCTGATGCCTGCGGATATTCAGCTTTCCGGTATGGAGGTTTCTCTGGTAAACGCCATGAGCCGTGAAACGGTTTTACGGCAATATCTGGACACACTGAAGGGACAATATTCCCATATCCTGATTGACTGTCAGCCCTCGTTGGGGATGCTTACGGTCAATGCGCTGGCGGCTGCGAACAGGATCATAATTCCCGTGCAGGCAGAGTATCTGCCCGCCAAAGGACTGGAACAGCTTCTATCTACGGTCAGTAAGGTGAAACGGCAGATCAATCCAAAGCTCCAGATTGACGGTATCCTGCTGACGATGGTGGATAACCGCACCAACTTTGCAAAAGAGATTGCTGCTTTGCTGCGGGACACCTATGGAAGTAAAATCAAAATCTTTGGAACGGAGATTCCACACTCTGTCCGTGCAAAGGAAATCAGCGCAGAGGGAAAAAGTATTTTCGCCCATGACCCTGGCGGCAAGGTGGCAGAGGGGTATCGAAATCTGACGAAGGAGGTGTTGAAACTTGAAAAGCAGCGCGAAAAAAATAGAGCTGGCCTCGGTAGATGATCTGTTCTCCACCGAAGAAGGCCGTCAGGATGCAAAGCTGGAAAAGATTCAGGAGATTCCGCTGTCTGAACTGCATCCCTTTAAGAACCACCCATTCAAAGTCAAGGATGACGAAGCCATGATGGAGACCGCTGACAGTATCAAGCAGTATGGCGTTCTGGTTCCGGCGATTGCTCGACCGGACCCGGAGGGCGGTTATGAGCTGGTAGCCGGACACAGGCGGCACAGAGCCAGTGAGCTGGCAGACAAGGAGACCATGCCGGTCATTGTTCGGGATTTGGATGATGATGCCGCCACGATCATTATGGTTGACAGCAATCTGCAACGAGAAAGCCTGCTTCCCAGTGAAAGGGCCTTTGCCTATAAGATGAAACTGGATGCCATTAAGCACCAAGGAGCCAGGACGGATTTAACCTCGGCCCAAGTTGGGCCGAAGTTGACTGCGGCAGAAAAAATCGCGGAGAACAGTCCAGATAGCAAATCACAGATTAAAAGATTTATCCGTCTGACCGAACTGATTCCCGAACTGCTGGACATGGTGGATGAAAAGAAAATTGCCTTAAATCCTGCTTATGAGCTGTCCTTCCTCAAAAAAGAGGAACAGAGAGATTTGCTGGATGCAATGGACAGCGAACAGGCTACCCCTTCTCTTTCTCAAGCCCAGCGGCTCAAAAAATACAGTCAGGAGGGGCATCTGACCCTCGATATGATGCGTGTCATCATGGGTGAGGAAAAGAAAAGCGATCTGGACCGAGTGACATTTACCTCTGACACCTTGCGGAAGTATTTTCCTAAAAGCTATACGCCCCAGCGGATGCAGGAAACCATCATCAAGCTGCTGGAGGCATGGCAGAAAAAGCGTCAGAGAGACCAGGAACGATGAAAGGAGCCGCCTATGATGGATATTTCAGCCCGTGAGCTGAAAGGACACAACATTCTCGCCGTGGAGAGGTTTTGGGATAACACACGCTGGATGATTGAGTTTTCCGTCCTGCGTCCCAGCACAGCTTACGGCAGCCCCGGAGAGGAAATGCGGCTGTTTTTGACCGAGGACGGGTATCAGGCTGCCCTGCAAAGCCAGCAGCGTCGGGAGATTAAGATCAAGCGTTACGCTCGTGTGATTGAGGGACATATCCTCGATTTCAAACCGGGAAAACGCCGCCGCTCATAAACCCATACAACGAAAGGAAAGGAATGACTATGTGTACGGTAAAGGAAATTCAAGAAGCAATCCGGGAAGATTGCAAATCTCAGCATGACATGGAATCAACGGATATTGACCGAGTGATGCAAACACTTCCTTTCGCCCAGGAGGAGCCATTTACAGAGGCGCGTCCTCGAAAGCCGCTGTTTTGGTTCTATGCAAGAAAATTTGAAAAGTGTTGAACACCGCAATTCTTTGGAATGAGGATTGCGGTTTTTTTGTACCCAAAATTCGGAAGGAGTGAGGTCGATGGCCGTTTTTCGCATTGAACGGACCCGTGATTATACTGTGATGAGCAATCATCATTTACGAAATGCAAACCTGTCGTTAAAAGCCAAGGGACTGCTTTCCATGATGTTATCTTTGCCAGAGGACTGGAATTACACCACCCGTGGTCTTGCAAAGATCTGTAAGGAGGGCGTGGATGCCATAGGCGCTGCGTTGCGGGAATTGGAGGCTGCCGGTTACATTGTGCGGCACAAGCTGCGTGACCGGCAGGGACGCATCAGCGATACAGAGTATGTCATATACGAGCAGCCACAGCTTAGAAAACCGGATACGGATTCACCAGATACGGAAAACCCGTATATGGATAAACCGGATACGGAAAAGCCCGCAGAATTAAATATAGAGAAATCTAATACTCAAAAACAAAATATTTATGGATCAAGTACCGATTCCATTCCCTTCCGGGATTGCGCGGCAGATTGTCTGCCGGAACGGAAAGGAAGGGATGCGATGTCACTCACAGAGATAGAGAGTTATCGGGAATTGATTCAGGAGAATATCGGGTATGAATACCTGTGTCAGCAGTATGAAACTTATCGGGAGGATTTGGATGAGATTGTGGAGCTAATCGTGGAAACGGTCTGTGCAAAGCGAAAGACCACCCGTATTGCAGGAAGTGATTTTCCGCATGAAATCGTTCGTTCCAGGTTCTTGAAGCTGGATAACTCGCACATTGAGTTTGTCATGGACTGTTTACAGAAGAACACCACGGAAATTCGCAACATGAAGCAGTATCTTCTGACCGTTCTGTTCAATGCACCGACCACGATAAGCAATCATTACACCTCACAAGTAAATCACGATCTGTATGGCGGCTGGTAAATGGTCGCTTTTTTATTGCCCGGAACTGCCGGGAGAAAGGAGCAAGCATGATGTCTGAGGGAAAGACCATAGGGCAGCTGATGGAAGAAATGCGGGCAAAGGCAGGAGCGCAGAATTATCACGGTCATGGATATATGGATCTCCAGCGTTTTGCGGAGGACACCCGGCACATGATTATTTTTGATGTGCTGACGAACGATTCCCCTGTTGGCTGGAAAGGCGAACGAACCCGCCTGTTCCTGTCGGATACTGGTTATGAAAAAGCACTGGATAGTCAGGAAAAGGGGCAGATTAAGATTTTGAGCCACGCAAAGGTACGTCAGGGCAATCTGCACTATGACCGTTCTGACCAGTTACGCTAAGGAGGGTGATATGAAGCGTTATCTTCTGCGGCGGCTGGTGGTTCCGCCTTAGCAAAAAAAGAGATTCCCTGCAAACTTCGTGGAAAGGAGGCGAGAAAATGCAGGAAGAAGTGGAAAACAGAACTTTGACGCTGGTTGTCAGTGGAACAAAGTTTACCGGCAGAATGTTTAAGGCTGCCATAAGCAAGTACATGGCACATCGCAAGGAAAAGAAGCTGGAAAAACAGAGAAGCCGTGATGCGCCGGTTGTTCCGCATGGAAAACAGACTGTGAAGCAGCTTGTCGGGCAGAATCAGGGAATATCCAACATTGAGATCACAGACCCCTCTATCAAGGAGTTTGAGAAAATCGCCCGGAAATATGGTGTGGATTATGCGGTGAAAAAGGACCGCAGCAGTTCTCCGCCAAAGTACCTGATTTTTTTCAAAGGCCGTGATGCAGATGCTCTGACAGCAGCTTTTACAGAGTACACCAACAAAAAGGTCAAAAAGGCAACGAAAACAGAGCGCCCGTCCGTACTGGCAAAACTTAACCAGTTCAAAGAGATGGTTAAAAATGCTGTGGTGGATCGCACCAAGCGAAAGGAGCTGGAACGATGAAAAAGACATTGGACATCAAAAAGCTCATTTTGCTGAATATGCCGTATATCCTGCTGGGGCTGTTTGCTACCAATTTTGGAGAGGCATGGCGAATGGCACAAGGGGCGGATGCTTCAGAAAAGTTTCTTTCGCTGGTTGCGGTTCTGCCTGGGGCGTTGCAAAGTTTCTGGCCAAGCCTGCATCCATTGGACTTGTTAGTAGGGCTGTGCTGCGGTGTTGGTCTGAGGCTGGCGGTGTATCTTAAAAGCAAGAACGCCAAGAAATATCGACATGGTTTGGAATATGGTTCGGCCCGCTGGGGAACCCGTGAGGATATTGCACCTTACGTTGATCCTGTATTTCAGAACAATGTGATTCTGACGAAAACGGAGAGCCTGACCATGAACAGCCGCCCCAAGGACCCCAAGACTGCCAGAAACAAAAATGTACTGGTGATTGGCGGCTCCGGTTCCGGTAAGACCCGATTCTGGCTGAAACCCAACCTGATGCAGATGCACAGCTCCTATGTTGTGACGGACCCGAAGGGAACCATTTTGGTGGAGTGCGGAAAAATGCTCCAAAGGGGTGCGCCCAAGCTGGGGAAGGACGGAAAGCCCATGAAGGATAAGCACGGCAAGGTCATTTATGAGCCGTACCGAATCAAGGTCCTAAATACCATCAACTTCAAAAAATCCATGCATTATAATCCCTTTGCGTATATTCACAGCGAAAAGGATATTTTGAAGCTGGTAACAACGCTGATCGCCAATACCAAAGGCGAAGGCAAGGCCGGAGACGATTTCTGGGTAAAAGCGGAAACATTGCTGTATTGCGCGTTGATTGGATATATCCACTATGAAGCTCCGGTGGAGGAGCAAAACTTCTCCACCCTCATCGAGTTCATCAACGCCATGGAAGTCCGTGAGGATGACGAGGAATTCAAAAACCCCGTAGACCTGATGTTTGATGCACTGGAATCGGAAAAGCCAAACCACTTCGCAGTGCGGCAGTATAAGAAATATAAGCTGGCAGCCGGAAAAACCGCTAAGTCGATTTTGATTTCCTGCGGTGCGCGTCTGGCCGTATTTGATATTGCGGAGCTGCGCGAGGTTACATCCTACGATGAGTTGGAACTGGATACGCTGGGAGACAGAAAAACGGCTCTGTTCCTCATTATGAGTGATACGGATGACAGTTTTAACTTTCTCATTTCCATGTGCTACACCCAGTTATTCAACCTGCTTTGTGAAAAGGCCGACGATGTGTATGGCGGCAGGCTTCCAGTTCATGTGCGCTGTCTGATTGATGAGTGTGCCAACATCGGGCAGATTCCGAAGCTGGAAAAGCTGGTGGCCACCATCCGAAGCCGTGAAATCTCTGCCTGTCTGGTGTTGCAGGCACAGAGCCAGCTCAAGGCAATTTACAAAGATAATGCCGATACCATCATCGGCAATATGGATACTTCCATCTTCCTGGGTGGCAAAGAGCCAACAACGCTGAAAGAGCTGGCGGCTGTTCTGGGAAAGGAGACCATAGACACTTACAACACCGGAGAGAGCCGGGGACGGGAGACCTCCCACTCGCTTAACTATCAGAAATTGGGAAAAGAGCTGATGAGCCAGGACGAGCTGGCAGTTATGGATGGCGGCAAGTGCATCTTGCAGTTGCGCGGTGTGCGTCCGTTTCTTTCAGACAAGTATGACATTACCAGACACCCTAATTTCAAATACACAGCTGATGCAGACAAGCGAAATACCTTTGATATTGAAGCATTTTTGTCTGCCAGACTAAAACTCAAGCCTGATGAGGTCTGCGATGTATATGAAGTAGACACGGAGGGCGTGTAATACGGTTCCGCTGAGAAAGGAGTGATCGTATCTATTTGCCGCAACTGCCTCTGTTGAGGCCATTGGCGTACAAAGCGGGCAATCATCAACAAAATAATGAAAAAGGAGGACAGCCGGAATCAGGCTCTCATAGATAGAGGGCAGATTGTTCCGGCTTTTGTGCGCTTATGAAACAAACCTAACTAATCATTCAAATGATTCCGGCTAATATTATTTATGGCATTTTTTGAACAGGCAATTACCGTTCTTCAGACTCTCGTTATCGCTCTGGGCGCTGGTCTTGGTATCTGGGGTGTCATCAACCTGTTGGAAGGTTACGGCAACGACAACCCTGGCGCCAAATCTCAGGGCATGAAGCAGCTCATGGCCGGCGCCGGTGTAGCCGTAGTCGGCATGGTTCTTGTACCTCTGCTCTCCGGGCTGTTCTCTGTCTAAGCGTTCCTGCATGAAATCCTTGCCGCTCCCGCAGCTCTGCGGGGGCGGCGGAAAGGAGGTTGACACCGTATGGATTTCTTACTTGAAGCCCTGACGAATTGGCTGAAAGAAATGCTGGTGGGCGGTATTATGAGCAACCTTTCGGGGATGTTTGACAGTGTAAACCAACAGGTCGCGGATATATCCGTACAGGTAGGACAGACCCCACAGGGATGGAATGGCAGTATTTTCAATATGATTGAGAATCTGTCCAACTCCATCATGGTGCCGATTGCAGGTGTGATCCTGGCTATCGTGATGACCGTAGACCTGATCCAGATGATTGCAGACAAGAACAACCTGCATGATGTGGATACCTGGATGATTTTCAAGTGGATGTTCAAATCAGCTGCCGCCATCCTCATTGTCACAAACACATGGAATATCGTGATGGGCGTCTTTGATATGGCGCAGAGCGTGGTGGCGCAGGCGGCAGGGATTATCAATTCGGATGCGTCCATTGACATTTCCTCAGTTATGACCGATCTGGAACCGAGGCTGATGGAAATGGATTTGGGACCGCTGTTCGGACTGTGGTTCCAATCCCTCTTTATTGGCATTACCATGTGGGCGTTGTATATCTGTATCTTTATCGTTATTTATGGCCGTATGATCGAGATCTACCTTGTAACTTCGGTGGCTCCCGTTCCAATGGCTGCAATGATGGGCAAAGAATGGGGCGGTATGGGACAGAATTACCTCCGATCCCTGCTGGCACTGGGCTTTCAGGCGTTTCTCATTATCGTCTGCGTGGCAATTTATGCTGTGCTGGTGCAGAACATCGCTCTGGAAGATGACATCATCATGGCAATCTGGAGCTGCGTGGGCTACACCGTACTGCTATGTTTTACGCTGTTCAAAACCGGCAGTCTCGCCAAATCAGTCTTTCAGGCGCACTAAAACGGAAGGAGGTTTCCACATTGGCTTATGTACCCGTACCCAAGGACTTAACAAAAGTCAAAACAAAGGTCATGTTCAATCTGACCAAGCGGCAGCTTATCTGCTTCACGGGCGGAGCGCTTATTGGCGTACCGCTTTTCTTTTTGCTCAGAAAACCTACCGGAAACAGTGTAGCGGCTATGTGTATGATGCTGGTTATGCTGCCCTTCTTTATGCTGGCTGTGTACGAAAAGCATGGACAGCCCCTGGAAAAGATCGTGGGCAACATTCTCAAAGTAGCTGTAATCCGTCCAAAGCAGCGACCTTACCAGACCAACAACTTTTATGCCGTATTAAAGCGGCAGGAAATGCTCGATAAGGAGGTGTATGACATTGTTCACCGCAATAAAAAAATGGCTGCATCGGATGTTCGGAAAAACCGAGGAAAAAACTGTGCAGCCGGTAAAGACAAAGAAAAAGCTGTCCCGCGCCGATAAGAAGCAGATCGAAGCGGCCATTGCCCGCGCTAACCGCACGGACAAAAAAGGAAAATCTGCGCAGGACAGTATCCCTTATGAACGGATGTGGCCGGACGGAATCTGCCGCATATCGGACAGCCACTACACAAAGACCATCCAGTTTCAGGACATCAACTATCAGCTCTCCCAAAACGAAGATAAGACGGCAATCTTTGAGGGTTGGTGTGATTTCCTCAATTATTTTGACAGCTCGATTCATTTCCAGCTGTCTTTTTTGAACCTTGCGGCATCGGAGGAGACCTTTGCTAACTCCATTTCCATCCCGCCCCAGAGGGACGCCTTTGACAGTATCCGCGAGGAATACACCACAATGCTGCAAAATCAGCTGGCCAGAGGTAACAACGGTCTCATCAAGACCAAATATCTGACCTTTGGTATCGACGCGGACAGCATCAAAGCCGCCAAGCCCCGTCTGGAGCGTATTGAGACAGATATACTTAATAACTTCAAGCGTCTTGGTGTAGCTGCCAGAACGCTGGACGGTAAAGAAAGGCTTTTTCAGCTTCATGCGGTATTCCACATGGATGAACAACTCCCGTTTCAGTTTGAATGGGACTGGCTGGCTCCTTCCGGTCTGTCCACAAAGGATTTTATTGCACCAAGCTCCTTTGAGTTCCGCACCGGCAAGCAGTTCCGTATGGGCAAGAAATACGGGGCTGTTTCTTTTTTGCAGATTCTCGCACCGGAGCTGAATGACCGTCTGTTGGCTGATTTTCTGGATATGGAAAGTTCGCTCATTGTGAGTATGCACATTCAGTCGGTGGATCAGGTGAAAGCCATCAAAACGGTAAAGCGGAAGATTACCGACCTGGACCGCAGCAAGATCGAGGAACAGAAAAAAGCAGTCCGTGCCGGATACGACATGGACATCATTCCATCTGACCTTGCTACCTACGGCAGTGAAGCGAAAAAACTCTTGCAGGATTTGCAGAGCCGCAACGAGAGAATGTTCCTTTTGACCTTTCTGGTGCTGAACACAGCGGACAATCCCCGTCAGCTTGGCAACAACATCTTTCAGGCAGGCTCTATTGCCCAGAAGTATAACTGTCAGCTGACCAAGCTGGACTTCCAGCAGGAAGAAGGGCTGATGAGCTGTCTGCCTCTGGGTCTCAATCAGATTGAGATTCAGCGAGGACTGACCACCAGTTCCACAGCTATCTTTGTGCCCTTTACTACGCAGGAACTGTTCCAGAACGGGAAAGAAGCTCTGTACTACGGCATCAATGCTCTGTCCAACAACCTCATCATGGTGGACAGAAAGCTGCTGAAAAACCCCAACGGCCTGATTCTGGGTACGCCGGGTTCCGGTAAGTCCTTCAGCGCAAAACGAGAAATTGCCAACTGCTTTTTGCTTACCAGTGATGATGTTATTATCTGTGACCCGGAAGCGGAGTACGCACCTCTTGTTGAGCGTCTGCATGGGCAGGTCATCAAGATCTCACCTACTTCAACCAACTATATCAATCCGATGGATCTGAATCTGGACTATTCGGATGATGAAAGCCCGCTGTCACTCAAGTCTGACTTTATCCTCAGCTTGTGTGAGCTGATCGTGGGCGGTAAGGAGGGCTTGCAGCCGGTGCAGAAAACCATTATTGACCGTTGTGTACGGCTGGTTTACAACGAATATCTCAATGACCCAAAGCCGGAGAATATGCCGATTTTGGAGGACCTTTATAACCTGTTGCGGGAGCAGGAAGAAAAAGAAGCTCAGTACATTGCAACGGCATTGGAAATCTATGTGACGGGTTCGTTGAATGTGTTCAATCATCAGAGCAATGTGGACATTGATAACCGGATTGTCTGCTATGACATCAAGGAACTGGGCAAGCAGCTTAAAAAAATCGGTATGCTGGTGGTACAGGATCAGGTGTGGAACCGCGTTACCATCAACCGTGCCGCCCACAAGTCCACCCGTTACTACATCGACGAGATGCACCTGCTTTTGAAGGAGGAGCAGACCGCCGCCTATACGGTGGAAATCTGGAAGCGATTCCGTAAATGGGGCGGTATTCCGACAGGTATCACCCAGAATGTCAAAGACCTTTTGAGCAGCCGCGAGGTGGAAAATATCTTTGAAAATTCCGACTTCGTGTATATGCTCAACCAGGCAGGCGGAGACCGTCAGATTCTTGCTAAGCAGCTGGGTATTTCCACACACCAATTATCTTATGTGACCCACTCCGGTGAGGGCGAGGGCCTGCTGTTTTATGGCTCTACAATCCTGCCTTTTGTGGATCACTTCCCGAAGAATACCGAGCTTTACCGCATTATGACCACCAAACCCCAGGAACTGAAAAAGAAGGAGGATGAATGATGATGAACCCCAACATTTTGAATAAAAACCCGTTGATGTTTTTCGACAGGGCGGTAAATGCCCAGCGCAGCCAGCTGCTTACGGTCATGGCCGATGCGGTCAGCGAGTGTCGCACGGCGGCAGACCAGGCAGCCGAACTGAATGAGACCGGTCAGATGGGGCTGCTCCGTTTGGCAGAGGTCTGGAGCACCATCCGTGCCAAGGAAGGTATGGGTGGTCTGGTTCTGGAAGGAACCGAAGCGAAGATCCTGTCCGATGTGGTGGCACAGTTTTATGCCTACCTGTCCGGCTGTATGTTCAACGATCCTGTGGGAATGGCCATTTATGCAGAGCTGCACTACATGATGTCCTCCCTCATGCTGGGAGAATGGTTTGAATAAGGAACCGCGCCTGCGCTTTACTGATGAGGAACGGTCTGACCCTGCACTGGAAAAGCCGATCCGTAAAGCGGAGAAAGCTGCGGCCAGAGCAGATAAGGCGCAGGCCAATATCCCAAAGAAAAAGGTCAGGCAGACGGTCATTGACCCGGATACCGGAAAAAAGACCTCGAAGCTGACCTTTGAGGACAAGAAAAAGCCACCTTCCAAAGTTTCTCAAGGAGTCAGGGAAGCTCCCGTCCATCTGGTCGTGGGCAAGCTCCACAAAGAGATCCGGGAAACAGAGCAGGACAATGTGGGCGTGGAAAGCGCCCACAAGTCCGAGGAGGCGGTGGAGACCGGCGCTTATCTGGTGCGGGAGGGCTATCGCAGCCACAAGCTGAAGCCGTACCGCAAAGCAGCACAGGCAGAGCGTCAACTGGAAAAGGCAAATGTAAATGTTCTGTACCAGAAATCTTTGCAGGAAAATCCCCAGTTTGCCAGCAATCCGCTTTCCCGCTGGCAGCAAAAGCAGGCCATCAAAAGGCAGTATGCCGCCGCCAAACACGCCGGTCAGACTGCCGGAAATACCGCCCAGGCTGCGTCCAAAACCGGAAAAGTCGCAAGGACGGTAAAAGAAAAGGCACAGCAGGCAGGGGCATTCGTCATGCGCCACAAGAAGGGTTTCCTGATGGCAGGGGTTTTGTTCCTCATTACCTGTATGCTGATGAATACTATGTCCTCCTGCTCCATGATGGCGCAGAGCATCGGTTCCGTTCTCTCCGGCACCACCTATCCGTCGGATGACCCGGAAATGCTGGCAGTGGAGGCAGATTATGTAGCCAGAGAAGTCCAGTTGCAGAAGGAAATCGACAACATTGAAAGCAGCCACCCAGGGTATGACGAGTATCGCTATGACCTTGGTATGATCGGCCATGACCCTCATGAGCTGGCAGCATTTCTGTCTGCCGTCTTGCAAGGTTACACCCAGCAGAGCGCTCAGGCAGAGCTGGCGCGTGTGTTTGCAGCACAGTATCAGCTGACGCTTACTGAGGAAGTGGAGATTCGCTACCGCACGGAGACCTCCACCGACCCGGAGACCGGCGAGACCACCTCAGAAGAAGTCCCCTATGAGTATTACATTTTGAATGTGAAACTCACCAGCAAGCCCATTTCCGCTGTGGCGTCGGAGTTACTGACCCCGGAGCAGATGGAAATGTATCAGGTTTACCGGCAGACCATGGGCAATAAGCCGCTGTTGTTTGGCGGTGGTTCCCCTGACATGAGCAATTCCGAGGACTTGACCGGTGTACAGTTCGTAAATGGAACCCGTCCCGGAAATCCGCAGTTGGTGGAGCTGGCCAAGCGTCAGGTCGGCAATGTGGGCGGCTATCCTTATTGGAGCTGGTATGGCTTTGACAGCCGCGTGGAGTGGTGCGCCTGCTTTGTATCCTGGTGTTATAACCAGGCTGGAAAAAGTGAGCCGCGCTTTGCAGGCTGTGAGTGGCAGGGCGTTCCGTGGTTCCAGTCTCATGGACAATGGGGTGCAAGAGGCTATAACAATCTGGCTCCCGGAGATGCAATTTTCTTTGATTGGGATTTGGATGGGACAGCAGACCATGTGGGTATCGTGATCGGTACGGATGGCAGCCGCGTTTATACCGTGGAGGGAAATTCCGGCGATGCCTGCAAGATCAAAAGTTATGATCTGAATTATCAAAGCATTAAAGGCTATGGTCTGATGAACTGGTAACAGACTTTGTGGAAAGGAGTGAACGGTTATGGCAAAAAACAAAATTGAACGTATCGACCAGGAAATTGAGAAAACCCGTGAGAAGATTGCGGAATATCAGGAAAAGCTCAAGACCCTGGAAGCACAGAAAACGGAGGCAGAGAATCTGGAAATCGTTCAGATGGTTCGTGCGCTACGCATGACTCCAGCACAGCTGAACGCTATGCTTTCCGGTGGAATGAACCACGGCAGAGATACAGCACTGTCGGAATCAAATAATCAGGAGGCTACCGCTTATGAAGAATAAAAGAATTTGCAAAACACTTTCCGCCCTTTGCCTGACAATGGTTGTGGCATTTGGCTTTACGATCCCTGCTTTCGCACAGGGGTCAGAACAGGCTCCGGCGGCACCGGCAGAGGATTCTACCAATGACAGCAATGTGATTGTGGAAGAAACAGAACCGGCACTTACACCGGAGGGGAATGCGGCATTGGTGGATGATTTTGGAGGCAATAAGCAGCTCATTACCGTTACCACCAAGGCTGGCAACTATTTTTACATTTTGATCGACAGGGCGAATGAGGACAAGGAGACTGCTGTTCACTTTCTGAATCAGGTGGACGATGCAGACCTTGCGGCGCTGATGGAAGATGGAAAACCCAAAGAGGAGATGCCTGCGGTATGCAGCTGTTCAACAAAATGTGAAGCAGGGGCAGTCAATACGGCCTGCCCGGTCTGCGCAACTGATAAGAGTAAATGTACGGGCAAAGCACCGGAACCTCCGGCAGAAACATCGGAGCCGGAAAAAGAGAAGCCTGCCGGATTGAACCCGGCTGCGCTGGCCCTTTTGCTGGCTCTGCTTGGTGGCGGTGGCGTATTTGCCTACTTGAAGCTCGTTAAGAACAAGCCTAAGACCAAGGGCAATGACAGTCTGGACGATTATGATTATGGCGAGGAAGATTCCGAGGAATGGGAAACCGAGGATGAGGAGTCGGACGAGCCGGATGCTGACGGGGGCAGCACAGAAGAAGATGACGAGGACAGCGTGAAATGACCCGATTCACAGACAGTCCCTATGAACGCATGATGACACGCAGGCCGGAGGGCGGGAAGGAAACTTCCCGTCCTCCTTCTTTACCCAACAGCCACCCCTGCTATGGTTGCGGGAATTATGGAAGACCCTGCGTAGGTATCTGTCACCGGGAAATGTCCCGATGGCTCAAAGAGAGGAGGAACCATCATGGCTCAACATAAATTGGTAATTGCCGAAAAACCATCAGTTGCCCAGAGTTTGGCGGCGGTGATCGGCGCAACCGTCCGTAAGGACGGGTATCTGGAGGGCAACGGCTGGCGTGTCAGCTGGTGCGTGGGCCACCTGGCCGGTCTTGCGGATGCAGACAGCTATGACCCAAAGTATGCCAAGTGGCGATATGATGATCTGCCTATCCTGCCGGAACATTGGCAGATGGTGGTAGGAAAAGATAAGAAAAAGCAGTTTGATATTCTCAAAAAGCTGATGAATGCCCCGGATGTGACGGAAGTGGTAAATGCCTGTGATGCCGGACGCGAGGGCGAGATGATCTTCCGTAGCGTCTATAAGCTGGCAGGTTGCAAGAAGCCGATGAAAAGGCTCTGGATTTCTTCGATGGAAGACTCCGCCATAAGGGAAGGCTTTGCAAACCTGCGCCCCAGTGCGGACTATGACGGACTTCGGGATGCTGCCCTCTGCCGTGCCAAGGCCGACTGGCTGGTGGGGATCAATGCGACAAGGCTTTTTTCCGTGCTGTATCACCGTACCCTCAACATCGGGCGCGTGATGTCCCCGACACTGGCGCTTATTGTTCAGCGAGAAGCTGAGATCGACACCTTTAAGCCGATTCCCTTTTATACCGTGGCGCTGGAGCTGCCCGGTCTTACCGTATCCGGGGAGCGCATGGCGAATAAGGCCGCTGCCGAGCAGCTGAAAGAAGCCTGTCAGGGTGCAAATGTCACAATCAAAAAGGTGGAGTGCAAGGAAAAGTCCGAAAAGCCGCCTGCCCTCTATGACCTGACTACCCTGCAAAGAGATGCCAACCGCCTGCTTGGATTTACAGCCCAGCAGACCCTGGACTATCTACAAAGCCTGTATGAAAAGAAGCTCTGCACCTATCCCCGTACTGACAGCCGCTATCTGACTGGCGATATGGCAGACAGCCTGCCGGTGCTGGTGAATCTGGTTGCCAGTGCTATGCCGTTTCGCAAAGGGATCGCCATTACCTGTGATCCGCATACGGTCATCAACGATAAGAAAGTAACCGACCATCACGCAGTAATCCCTACCAGAAATCTCAAGGATGCAGACCTTTCTGCCCTTCCTGCGGGAGAAAAAGCGGTGCTGGAGCTGGTGGCCCTGCGTCTGATGTGCGCCGTAGCCCAGCCCCATATCTATTCGGAAACTGTTGTGATTGCAGCGTGTGCCGGTGGGGAGTTTACCACAAAAGGAAAAACGGTGAAACATCCCGGATGGAAAGCACTGGAGGACGCTTACCGTGCCAAAATGAAGAATGCAGAGCCGAAAAAAGAGGGCGCAGAGAAAGCCCTGCCGGAGCTGACCGAAGGACAGACCCTTTCGGTTGCTGCGGCAATCGTCAAAGAAGGCAAAAGCAGTCCGCCTCAGCACTTTACGGAGGATACCTTGTTGTCCGCAATGGAGACTGCCGGAAAAGAAAATATGCCGGAGGACGCCGAGCGAAAAGGTCTGGGGACACCGGCCACCCGTGCCGGTATTTTGGAAAAGCTGGTATCTGCCGGTTTTCTGGAGCGAAAAAAGAACAGAAAAACGGTGCAGCTTCTCCCTTCCCACGATGCAGTTTCCCTGATCACAGTGCTGCCGGAACAACTGCAATCGCCGCTTCTGACTGCCGAGTGGGAGTACCGCCTGGGCGAGATCGAGCGCGGACAGCTTGCCCCGGAGGAGTTTTTAGATGGGATCAGCACCATGCTGAAAGATCTGGTGGGGACTTATCAGGTCATCAAGGGAACTGAGTACCTGTTCACTCCGCCCCGTGAGGTGGTGGGCAAATGCCCTCGCTGCGGCGGTGAAGTTGCAGAACTGCAAAAAGGCTTCTTCTGTCAGAATGATTCTTGCAAATTTGCAATCTGGAAAAACAACAAATGGTGGGCTGCCAAGAAAAAACAGCCGACCAAGGCTGTGGTGTCTGCGCTGCTGAACGATGGCCGTGTCCGTGTGACGGGGTTATATTCGGAGAAAACCGGCAAGACCTACGATGCCACTGTGGTTTTGGAGGACGATGGACAGTATGCCAATTTCAAGCTGGAATTTGACCAGCGGAAAGGAGGCAGCCGATGAAGCTCTCTTTAGTGGAACGGGAAACCATTCTCCTCTATAACCAGGCAGAACCAATGGCTGAGGTCTACACCCACGATCCCCGCCTGATGGAGAAACTGGAACTGCTGGCAAAAAAGCACCCCGACCAGATCACCCGAAAGGACGCCCATAACTTTACCGTCCCTAAGCGGTGTGTATCAGTCAGGGAGCCATACAGCGCAGAACGCCGCAAAGCTGCCAGTGAGCGTGCGAAAGCCGCCGGATACCAGCCCCCTGTGAAAAAGTCCGGCAGTTAAAGGCACATGGCAGAGAATGTATTTGAAGCAATCAAGCAGTCGGTCAGCACCAGAGAAGCGGCAGAGTTTTATGGGATAAAAGTCAGGCGAAATGGCATGGCCTGCTGTCCTTTTCACGATGATAAGAATCCCAGCATGAAGGTAGACCAGCGATTCCACTGCTTTGGTTGCGGTGAAGATGGGGATGTGATCGACTTTACCGCAAAGCTCTTTGACCTCTCCCCAAAAGAAGCGGCGGAGAAACTGGCACAGGACTTTGGCCTGATCTATGACAGTCAGGCCCCGCCCCGTAGGAGATATGTCCGGCAAAAAAACGAGGCACAGAAGTTTCGGGAGGATCGACAGCGCTGTTACCGTGTACTGTCCGATTACTACTATCTGTTGAAAAAATGGGAAGCCGACCGTTCTCCCAGGACACCGGAGGAAGAACCGCACCCCCGCTTTGTGGAAGCAATCCAGAAGAAAACCTATGTAGAGTACCTGCTGGACCTTTTTCTTTATGAAAGTGAAGAAGAACAAAAGGCATGGATTGCAGAACACACAGCAGAAATCACACACTTGGAAAGGAGATTGAAAATCATGGCTGAGAATAAACCCACCAACCGAGAACGGCTAAGGGAAATCACAGATGGCATCGAGCAGGGCATCAAAGAACTGTTTGAAAGCGAAAAGTATATGCGCTATCTGTCCGTCATGTCCCGATTTCACCGCTATTCGGTAAACAACACCATGCTCATCTATATGCAGAAGCCGGATGCCACTTTGGTAGCCGGATACAATAAGTGGAAAGACCAGTTTGAGCGTCATGTAAAAAAGGGCGAGCATGGCATTACCATCATTGCCCCGACACCGTATAAGAAGAAAATCGAGGAGCAGAAGCTGGACCCGGATACCAAGGCTCCGATTTTGGATAAAGACGGAAAGATCGTTACAGAGGAAAAAGAAATCGAGATCCCCATGTTTCGTCCGGTCAAGGTCTTTGATGTGAGCCAGACCGACGGGAAACCTTTGCCGGAGCTTGCATCATCCCTTTCCGGCAATGTGCCAAATTATGAGGCATTCATGGAGGCCCTGCGCCGCAGCGCACCGGTGCCGATTACTTTTGAAGCAATGGCCGCCGATACGGACGGCTATTTTTCTGCCGATCATCAGAAAATTGCCATTCGTCAGGGCATGAGCGAGGTGCAGACGGTTTCGGCCACGGTTCACGAGATTGCTCACAGCAAGCTCCATGACCCTAAAAAATATGAAATGCTACCGTCATGGAAGGTTGTGCAGGAGAGTGAAGGTGGAACCAAACATGATTTCAAGTTGGATTTTGCCACAGAAAAAGAAGCCGAACAGTTTGCTTCTGATATGGATTGGCGTTATGTGGACGAAAATCAGTTTGAATGGCGTCTTGCAGTTGAGGAAGATGCAACCGCAGAAAAACAGGCAATCAAAAACCGTCACACGGAAGAAGTGGAGGCTGAAAGCATCTCCTATGCAGTCTGCAAATATTTTGGCATCGAGACTGGAGAAAATAGCTTTGGCTATATTGCCAGTTGGAGTCAGGGCAAGGAACTGAAAGAGTTGAGAGCCAGTTTGGAGACCATCAACAAAACCTCCGGCACTTTGATCTCCGACATTGAGCGCCACTATAAGGAAATCTGCAAAGAGCGTGGAATCGACCCTCATGCAAAGGTAGAGCCGGAAACCGCCCCGATAGAGCAGCCAGCAGATGCCATTAAGGTATCTGATAGGCTGCCGACCGGCGATCTGACCTACTATGTAGCAGAGTGCATGGAATTTCCAAACCTCGGAGAATACCACGATAACCTGTCTTTGGAGGAAGCTGTCCGCATTTATCAGGAGATTCCAGCAGAGCGAATGAACGGGATAAAGGGCATTGGTTTTGAGCTGAAAGACGGAAGCGACTATGAAGGACCTTTTCCGATTTTGACCGGCCAGACCATTGACCTGGACACCATCCAGGCAATCGACTATTACCGTGATAATCCTCTGGTGCAAAAAGCGGTAAAGGAACTGGCTGCGGCAATGCCGGAAATGGAAGTGCTGGGGGCGGATGCCAACCAGCAGGAGGCTTTGTTTCTGATTGACGATGCCACCTATCTTCATATCCAGTCCTGTGACAGCGGCTGGGACTATACCCTTTACGATGCCGCGTCCATGAAAGAGTTGGATGGTGGTCAGCTGGATATGCCGGAGATTTCCCGCATGAAGGCAGTTCTCCAGATTTGTGATGACAACGATTTGGGCAGAGACTCGGTAAAATACGCACCGTTGTCCATGATTGAGACCTTGCAGGAAGCTGCCTACCAGCAGATGCAGGCAGAGGCCAGTCAGATGGCTGCTTCTTCTCAGCTGCCGGAAGCACAAGAGCAGGCGCTGGATGAATATCCTATGCCTGATGAGCAGGTATCCACACCGGATATGCAGGAATACGGCTACTTCTATGATGGGATGCTCCCTGTCACCAGAGAACGGGCGCTGGAACTGGATGCCGCTGGTTTGACCGTCTATGTGCTGCATGAGGACAATACGGAGAGCATGGTGTTTGACCCGCAGGAAATCATGGATCATGGCGGTCTTTTTGGCGTGGACCGTGAGGAATGGGAGAAAAGCCCTCAGTTCCACGAAAAGGTCATGGAGCGTCAGGAACATCAGCAGGAACGCGAACAGGCATTTCTATCCCAGAACAGAGATTGCTTTGCTATCTACCAGGTGAGCCGTGACGATCCGCAGAATGTGCGCTTTATGAATCTGGATTGGTTAAAGTCCCATGACATTTCCATAGACCGCAGCAATTATGACCTCATTTACACAGCTCCGCTAAGTGCGTCTGGCACAGTACCGGAGCAGCTGGAAAAACTATATGAGCAGTTTAATCTGCAAAAGCCGTCGGATTTTCACAGTCCTTCTATGAGTGTCAGTGACATCGTTGCGATCAAGCAGGACGGTAAGGTATCCTGTCATTACTGTGACAGTGTTGGTTTTACCCAGATCCCCGGATTCCTGCCGGAAAATCCGCTGAAAAATGCGGAGATGGCCGTGGAGGACGATTACGGCATGATCGACGGTATCATCAACAATGGCGCAAAAGAGCCTACGGTGGCAGAGCTGGAACAGCAGGCCCGCAACGGTCAGCCCATTTCCCTCATGGATTTGGCTGCCGCTGCCCATCGGGAGGAACGGGAAAAGAAAAAGTCCGTCATGGAGCAGCTGAAAAGCCAGCCCAAGGCAGAACACAAAAAGATAGCGCCAAAAAAGAGTGCGGAAAGGGAGATTTGATATGGGAAACTTTACTTTTGAGGAAATGAACCTGATGTGCATTTACAATACCGGCAGCCGCACCGGACTGATCGACAGCCTGCGTGAGATGCGCGGCGAGCTGGCCCCGGAGGAAACCGAGCTGCGGGAGTTGACAGACAGCGCACTGGGCAAGCTCCAGGCCATGAGTGATGCCGAGTTTGCCGAGCTGGAGTTGTATCCGGATTTTGACCAGTAAACACCATAATCGCAGGGATGGGGTGGCAATATGCCACCCCACCTTTTTACCCCAAAACTGAAAGGAGGACAGAACACTATGCCAACCAAAGCTGAACTATATGCACAGATGGCGGAGAAGGTGACAACGCAGCTCACGGGGAGCTGGCAGGAATGGGCAGGGTTTCTCACCACTGCTTCCCGCCTTTACAAGTACCCGTTCCATGAGCAGTTGATGATCTACGCCCAGCGTCCGGACGCCACCGCCTGTGCAGAGTACGATTTGTGGAATGAAAAGATGGGCCGGTATGTAAGGCGCGGCTCCAAGGGAATTGCTCTGGTGGACGATTCCGGGGACAGGCCCCGCCTGCGCTATGTTTTTGATATTTCCGACACCGGAACCCGTGAACATTCCCGCACTCCCTGGCTGTGGCAGCTGGAGGAGCGCCATTTGGATTCGGTGCAGGCCATGCTTGAGCGCACCTATGATGTTTCCGGTGATGACCTTGCCGGACAGCTCACCGAGGTAGCCGGAAAACTGGCTGAGGAATACTGGACGGAGCATCAGCAGGACTTCTTCTATATCGTTGACGGTTCCTTTTTGGAGGAATATGATGAGTTTAACATCGGAGTACAGTTCAAGGCAGCAGCCACCGTCAGTATCACTTATGCTTTGATGTCCCGCTGTGGACTGGAACCGGAACGCTACTTCGACCACGAAGATTTCATGGCGATCTTTGATTTCAATACTCCGGCAACCATCGGAGCGCTGGGAACAGCGGTCAGCCAGATCAACCAGCAGGTGCTGCGGCAGATCGGCGTTACCGTCCGAAATGCAGAGCGCGAAGCCAACCAAGAAAGGAGCAAACAAGATGAACAATCCCATGACCTATATCCAGAACGGAGACTATCTGATTCCCGACCTGAAGCTGAGCCAGCAGCCGGAGAAACCCCTGGGCAAGTACGGCAGGATGAGGAAAACCTACCTGAAGGAACACCGTCCCATCCTCTACAACCAGATGTTGCTGAGCGAGAAGCTGTACCCGCACCTTCTGGAGATCGACGAGACCGCCCAGAGCAGACTGGAGCAGATGATGCCCCAGCTGACGAAGGAAGCGGGAGCCACCGAGGAACTGAAAGCCAGCGATCCCATGAAGTGGGTGGGGCTGATGAACACCTGCAAAGCTCAGGCCGAGGAAATCCTGATGACGGAGCTTATCAACAGCTGACTCTAAACCTGTTCCTCTCCGAAGCGGAACAGATCCAATCCATAGATGAAGCAGAGAATGTAGCGCATACATCCTCTGCTTTTTCTTTTGCCCAAAATGACATCGACCATGTGCTGCGTTTGGGCGGCAATACAGACCGTCAAAGGGAGCGTGTGGTTGCAGCCTTTGAAAAGCAGAAAACCACCGCTGAGATTGCCGAGATACTGAAAACGCTGTACCACGGCGGCAATGGCCTTGGCAGTGTGAGCGCATGGTATGCCGAGGATGGTATCCATCTTTCCCACGGGAAGTCTGTCCGTTATGACAGGTCTGCCCAGGTCATTTCCTGGGAGAGCGCCGCAGAGCGTATCGGGGAGCTTTTGGAGAGCGGCCAGTTTGCCTCCAATGTGGAGCTTGCAGAAGTGGCAGGCTATGAACGATCCCTCCTTGCAGAAAAGCTCTGGTATCTGTATCACGATCTCAGTGAGGATGCCAGAGAAGCCGGATATTTGTCCTGCCTGTCAGAGATCAAAGGCAATGGTTTCCCGGAGGAGACCCGCCACCTGATGGAGCAGCTGAGTGAACCGGCTTTCCGCCAGACCCTCAAGGAAGAATACGCTGCCTTCTGGACTGCCTATCAGCAGGACCGTGACCTGTTGCGTTTTCACTATCATAGACCGAGGGAGATCTGGGAGAACCTGAAGGACCTTGACCTGCCCCGCAGGACCTTTTCTTCAGAGCTTTCCCAAGTGCCAACCGTCCAGCACTTTATTACCGAGGATGAGATCGACGCCGCCATGACCGGCGGAAGCAGTTTCGCCGGTGGAAAAGGCCGTATCTATGCGTTTTTCATGGCAAACCATACGGATAAGGAGAAAGTGAGATTCCTCAAAGACGAGTATGGCATTGGCGGACGCTCTCATGCCTTGTCCGGTGCAACACACAGCGGCGAAGATCACGATGGGAAAGGACTGCACTATAAAAAGCAGGACTGCCCGGATGTTCACTTGAACTGGGAAAAGGTTGCCAAGCGCATTACCTCACTTGTCCAGAAAGACCGCTATCTTACCGAACAGGAACAGGCGCAGTATGACAAAATCCAGTCTGAAAAGGAACTGGCCGAAGAAGATGCCATTCAAACACAGCAGCCGGAGGTGGAGAAAGAAACGCCAAAGCCTATCCTTCGGGAGCAGTTTGAGCAGTATAAGCCTGTGGTGACTGCCGCTATTTCCGAGGATGCCGCATACCGCAATGCCTGCGGGCATTCTGACCGTGAAAATGCTGTCATCGAGGGCAATGCCGCTGTGCGCCGTGCGGTTCTTGGTTCTAAGGATATGGAGCTGATCCGACTCTATTCGGATGTGCCGGAGTTCCGTCAGCGTCTGCACCGGGAAGTGATCGACGAGACCTATCCAAAGCTCCATGAGCTTCTGCGCCCTCTTTCTCAGGAAGATATTGATACTGTCCTTTGTGCATGGAACGGCAATATCGAGAGTAAACACGCTGTTGTCCGCTATATGAAAGACCATGCAAGAGAAAAAGATACCGCCGCATGGCTGGCTCAGGAATACGGCGGCAGTAACAGCAACAGCCTGTTCGTTGTCCGTGCCGGCAGCCCGGAGGAAACGCAGCTGCCCTGGCCGAAGGTACAGCGCAGGCTTGCCCAGCTCATTCAGGAGGAACGGTTTTATACCGAAGAAGAACAGGATCGTTTTGACAACATCGACCCAATCGCCATCCGGGAAGCTCTGGAGGAAAGAGGGATTGTCAACGGCCAGGTGGCAGACCCGGAAAAACTGGACAATGATCCGTTTATCCAACAGGTGAGGTCAGATGCAGAGCAGATTGCAGATGCCGAGACAGAGCAGACTTCCGAAGTTTCCATTTCCGATGAGGAATATGACGCAGTTCGCCGCCCAATTCCGCAAAGAACCTCCTATGACCCAGCCGCCCCGGTCTATGCCGTGGGCGATACCGTGTATATCGAGGATGACGCCTATCAGATCACCGAGCTGCGGGAGGACACCGTACAGCTTCTGCCCACCGGGATGGTATATCCCATCTACCGGGCAGAGCGCAAAGAACAGTTCGAGCAGCTGCTTCGGGCAGACCGCCGCAATGCTTACTATACCGAGTTTCTTCCTATTGACCCGGACAAGGCAGAACAAGACTTGCGGGATGTATTGGCTCATGGACTGATGGATGAAGCGGATAAAAAGCAGATTTCCACGCTGCTGCAATCCGGCAGGAGCAACAGCGAGATCGCCTACTGGCTGAGCAGAGCCTATTCCGGTGAGATTGAGACACTGAATCTGGAGACTGGCGATATTGTCGATTACCGTACCACGGCACAGGGCATAGAACTGGAAGTCATGGATGCAGAGGAAAAGCGTCTGGCTATGCTGTATTTCCGCTGGGATGAGGTTGCGCCTTTGCTGCGCGGGATGTATGCCCGTCAGCAGGACGGTTTTGGACAGGAACAGCCCCAACCGGCTACCGAATCCCCGACCTTCCATTCCGAGACCATGGCCGTCTATCCGGGCGATAAGAACAATCTGCCTTATGATGTGGTGGTGGAACGACTGCATATCGAGGAGCCGGAGCCGCCAGCCCCTGTGACTGAGCCGGAGAAAACCTTTGAGGAAGTGCTGGACGAACACCCGGTTTCCATTCAGGTCAATGGCCAGTGGCAGACCTTTCCCAATGCCAAAGCTGCCGAGGAAGCATCTTATGAGGAATACAAGGCTAACCTGCGCCGCAATGCAAAAAACTTCCGCATTACAGATGAGCATTTGGGTGAGGGCGGTCCGAAAGCCAAGTTCCAGGCAAATGTCAATGCGATTCGTTTGCTGAAAGAGCTGGAAGCTGCCGGACAGCAGGCAAGCCCCGAACAGCAGGAGGTTCTTTCTCGATATGTGGGCTGGGGCGGTCTCTCTGATGCGTTTGACCCGGAGAAACCGGCATGGGCTTTAGAGTATGCCCAGCTAAAAGAACTGCTGACCCCGGAGGAATATGCCGCCGCCAGAGGTTCCACCCTCAACGCGCACTACACCAGTCCCACGGTAATCCGGGCCATCTATGAGACCGTGGGCCGCATGGGTTTTGAGACCGGCAACATCCTGGAGCCGTCCTGCGGTGTGGGCAATTTCTTCGGTATGCTGCCGGAAGAAATGCGAAACAGCCGTCTGTATGGCGTTGAGCTGGATTCCATCAGTGGACGGATTGCAAAGCAGCTCTACCCCAAGGCCGACATCACCGTGGCCGGGTTTGAGACCATCGACAGGCGAGATTTCTATGACCTTGCCATTGGTAATGTGCCTTTTGGCCAGTATCAGGTTCGAGATAAAGCCTATGACAAGCTGAATTTCAGCATCCACAACTACTTTTTTGCCAAAGCACTCGACCAGGTGCGTCCCGGCGGCGTGGTGGCCTTTGTCACCAGCCGCTATACGATGGACGCCAAGGATTCCACCGTGCGCCGGTATCTTGCTCAACGTGCCGAGCTGCTGGGAGTCATCCGTCTGCCTAATGACGCGTTCAAAAAGAATGCCGGTGCCGAGGTGGTATCCGACATCATCTTTCTCCAAAAGCGGGATCGCCCGCTGGACATCGTGCCGGAATGGACCCAGACCGGACAGACGGAGGACGGGTTTGCCATCAACCGGTATTTTATCGACCACCCGGAAATGGTGCTAGGCAGACAGGAGCCGGTAAGCACTGCACATGGTATGGACTACACCGTGAACCCCATTGAGGGGCTGGAACTGGCCGATCAGCTGCACGATGCCGTGAAGTACATTCGCGGCACCTACCAGGAGGCCGAGCTGCCGGAGCTGGGCGAAGGCGAAGCCATTGACACCTCCATTCCTGCCGACCCCAATGTGAAGAACTATTCCTATGCCATTGTAGACGGGCAGGTGTACTACCGGGAAAACAGCCGTATGGTGCGCCCTGACCTCAACGCCACCGCCGAAGCCCGCGTGAAAGGTCTTGTGGGACTGCGTGATTGTGTGCAGGAACTGATCGACCTTCAGATGGATGCAGCGGTTCCGGACAGCACCATTCGGGAGAAGCAGGCGGAACTGAACAGCCTCTATGACAGCTTTTCTGCCAAATACGGTCTCATCAATGACCGTGCAAACCGTCTGGCCTATGCAGACGATTCTTCCTATTACCTGCTCTGTGCGCTGGAAGTCATCGACGAGGACGGTAAACTGGAACGTAAGGCAGATATGTTCACCAAGCGGACCATCAAGCCCCATCAGGCGGTGGCTGTGGTGGATACGGCAAGTGAAGCACTGGCGGTGTCCATCTCGGAAAAAGCCTGCGTGGATATGGACTATATGAGCCAGCTTACCGGAAAACAAAAGAAGAACTGGCCGGAGAGCTGCAAGGCGTAATCTTCCGTGTACCGGGACAGTTGGAGCAGGACAGAACGCCCCATTATGTGACTGCTGATGAATACCTCTCTGGCAATGTACGCCGAAAGCTGCGTCAGGCACAGCGGGCAGCACAGCAGGACCCGGTTTATGCAGTCAATGTGGAAGCTCTTACCGCCGCCCAGCCCAAAGACCTGGATGCGTCGGAGATCGAGGTGCGTCTGGGCGCTACCTGGATTGACAAGGAATATATCCAGCAGTTTATGTATGAGACCTTTAATACCCCGTTTTATCTCCAACGCAGTATCGAGGTCAACTATTCGTCCTTTACCGCTGAATGGCAGATCAAGGGAAAATCTTCTGTATCCTACAACGATGTGGCAGCTTATACCACCTATGGGACCAGCCGCGCCAACGCCTACAAGATTCTGGAGGATTCCTTAAACCTGCGGGATGTCCGCATCTATGACACCATAGAGGACGCAGACGGAAAAGAGCGCCGCGTGCTGAATGCCAAGGAGACCACCCTGGCGGCTCAAAAACAGCAGGCGATCCGGGAAGCCTTTAGGGACTGGATCTGGAGAGACCCGGAGCGCCGCCAGACTTTGGTGAGCCAGTACAACGAGGAAATGAACTCTACCCGTCCCCGTGAATATGATGGCAGCCACATCACTTTTGGAGGCATGAACCCGGCCATTACCCTGCGGGAACACCAGAAAAGCGCCATTGCCCATGTGCTGTATGGAGGAAATACCCTGTTGGCACATGAAGTAGGCGCAGGCAAAACTTTTGAAATGGTAGCTGCTTCGATGGAAGCCAAACGCCTGGGACTGTGCCAGAAATCTCTCTTTGTGGTTCCAAACCATCTGACAGAGCAGTGGGCGTCGGAGTTTCTGCGTCTCTATCCTTCCGCCAATATCTTAGTCACCACCAAAAAGGACTTTGAGACCCATAACCGAAAGAAGTTCTGCGCACGTATTGCGACGGGTGATTATGATGCCATCATCATGGGACACAGCCAGTTTGAGCGTATCCCCATCAGCCGGGAGCGTCAGGAACGGCTTCTCTATGAACAGATCGACGAGATCACTGAGGGGATTGCAGAGGTACAGGCCAGTGGCGGCGAGCGTTTTACCGTCAAACAGCTGGAGCGTACCAGAAAGTCTCTGGAAGCCAGACTGGAAAAGCTGCAAGCCGAGGGGCGAAAAGACGATGTGGTAACCTTCGAGCAGCTGGGTGTGGACCGTTTGTTTGTGGACGAGGCCCACAACTATAAAAACCTGTTTCTATACACAAAAATGCGGAATGTGGCTGGTCTTTCCACATCGGACGCGCAGAAATCCTCCGATATGTTTGCCAAGTGCCGCTATATGGATGAGATCACCGGAAACCGTGGCGTGATTTTTGCCACCGGCACCCCGGTCAGCAACTCCATGACCGAGCTTTACACCATGCAGCGTTACCTTCAGTATGAACGCCTGCAAGAACTGAACATGACCCACTTCGACTGCTGGGCTTCCAGATTTGGGGAGACCGTCACAGCATTGGAGCTGGCACCGGAAGGCACCGGCTACCGGGCAAGAACGAGATTCAGCAAGTTCTTTAATTTGCCAGAGCTGATGAACCTGTTCAAAGAAGTGGCGGACATCAAGACCGCCGACCAACTGAACCTGCCCACCCCGGAGGTGGAATACCACAACATCGTGGCGCAGCCTACCGAACATCAGCAGGAAATGGTGAAGGCACTCTCTGAGCGCGCTTCCGAAGTACACAGAGGCAGTGTGGACCCGTCGGTGGATAATATGCTCAAAATCACCTCGGATGGCCGCAAGCTGGGACTGGACCAGAGGATCGTCAACCAGATGCTGCCGGATGAACCTGGCACAAAGGTCAATCAGTGCGTGGACAACATCATGCAGATCTGGCGGGATGGCGAAGCTGACAAGCTGACCCAGCTGGTGTTCTGCGACATTTCTACACCGCAGGCAAAAGCTACTGCAAGCAAGGCGGCGAAAACGCTGGATAATCCACTGCTTCACGCACTGGAAGGTGCCGTGCCTCTGCCGGAGCAGGAACCGACCTTTACGGTATATGACGATATTCGTCAGAAACTCATTGCTCAGGGGATGCCTGCCGACCAGATCGCTTTTATCCATGAAGCCAACACCGAAGTGCGGAAAAAGGAGTTGTTCTCTAAAGTCCGTACCGGTCAGGTGCGTGTCCTTTTGGGCAGCACCGCCAAGATGGGCGCAGGCACCAATGTGCAGGACCGTCTGGTGGCACTTCATGACCTGGACTGTCCGTGGAGACCGGGAGACCTTGCCCAGCGCAAGGGCCGTATCGAGCGCCAGGGCAACCAGAATCCTCTTGTCCATGTGTACCGCTATGTGACCGAAGGAACCTTTGACGCATACCTCTGGCAGACGGTGGAGAATAAGCAAAAATTCATTAGTCAGATCATGACTTCTAAATCGCCGGTACGCTCCTGCGATGATGTGGATGAAACCGCCCTCAGTTTTGCAGAGATCAAGGCTTTGTGTGCCGGAGACCCACGTATCAAAGAGCGCATGGATTTGGATGTGGAGGTATCCCGCCTGAAGCTGATGAAAGCCGACCACCAGAGCAAGCAATATCGTCTGGAGGACCAGCTGCTCAAATACTTCCCGGAGGAGATTGAAAAGCACAAAGGCTTTATCAAGGGCTTTGAATCCGATCTGGAGGTTTTGGCAGCGCACCCGCACCCGGAGGACGGTTTTGCTGGTATGGAAATCCGTGGCGATCTGCTGACCGATAAGGAGAACGCCGGCGCAGCCCTTTTGGATGCCTGCAAGGAGGTCAAAACCTCCGATCCAGTGCAGATCGGCAGCTACCGGGGATATGCCATATCCGTGGAATTTTCCGCTTGGGAACAGGAGTATACGCTCCTGCTGAAAGGACAGATGACCCACCGGGCAACCCTTGGTACAGACCCTCGCGGAAATCTTACCCGTATCGACAATGCCCTCGCTCAGATGCCCCAGCGTCTGGAGGCGGCAAAGGCCCAGCTGGATAACCTCTATCAGCAGCAGGCTGCCGCAAAGGAGGAAGTCGGAAAGCCATTCCTTTATGAAGAAGAACTGCGAAGCAAAAATACCCGTCTGGTGGAGCTGGATACTTTGCTCAACATCGACGGAAAGGGACAGGCGCACGCCGAGGCTGTTGTTGCCAAAAGCGCACGGCCTTCGGTGCTGGATCATCTGAAACGTCCGGCGACGCCCCGCAGTACAGACAAGAAACCAAAACAGCATGAGGAGGTGCGATAACATGAATACCAATAATCTGAATACAGCCCTTTATGAAAAGATGGCCACTGAGCAGGAAAAATATAGGGACTGGCTGAAAAGCCAGCCCCCGGAAGAAATCCTGCACCACACCTATGAATATACTGTCCGTGAGGATATTGTGATGGCGATGGAGGAGCTGGAGCTGACCGACGCACAGGCCCAGGCGCTTTTGGAATCTCCCTCGCCGCTGGCGGATGTGTACCGTTATTTTGAAAAGCTGGAGACCGGCTATATGGATATGATCCGGGACAGCATTGAGAACCGTGCCGACGATGTGTGCAGAGCTAAAGAGGAACTGCGAACAACACCAATCTATCCCCATTCAGCTGCCTATGCGAGAGAACATGGGGAGCTGGAGCAGTACCGAGCTTCCAACAATGTAAATCTCCAATGCAAGGAGTCCATTGAAGCGGCGGTGCGGGAACACTTCGACGGAATGTATCTCAGCCACGATGCGGCAAAGGGTGTGATCGAGACCTATGGCATGGAGCGTGTATCTATGGTTCTGTCTAACACGATCCAGCTTCAGGACTGGGATGGGCGCTACTCCCAACGCAACAAAGAATGGGCCAAGACCATTCCTAATGAGAATCCCGAAACCGTCCGTTGTGGTTATGCCTTAAACAGCCACCCTGCTGTGCTGGATGGTTTTATTGATCTGGTGCGTGAAGAACAGCAGCGCAGCCGTACCCAGAGAGAAAAACTGGAACCGTCCCGTCCCTCAGTACGGGATAAGCTCAAACAGGAGCTGCCCGCCAATAAGTCTGCCGCCCCGAAAAAACGGGAGCTGGAGCGATAACCATGGCAAAGCGCAAGCGGGATGTGCCGGTTCTGTTTTGGGTGTCCGCAGAAGAACTGGAACTGATCCATCAAAAGATGCAGCAATACGGGACAGAGAATTTGAGCGCTTATCTGCGGAAAATGGCGCTGGATGGTTATGTGGTCAAGCTGGAACTGCCAGAGCTGAAGGAGTTGGTCTCCCTGATGCGCCGAAGCAGCAACAACTTGAACCAGCTGACCCGCAAAGTGCATGAGACCGGGCGGGTTTATAATGCTGACTTGGAGGATATATCCCAGCGGCAGGAACAACTGTGGGAGGGTGTGAAGGAAATCCTTACCCAACTCTCCAAACTTTCATAACAGGGATAGATACTCCATTTGCGGAGGGAGGAACGGCGTTTCTTCGCCGCACCTTCCTCCGCTTTTTCTTTTTGTCTGTATCCTTGTCTTTTGCCTGTCCGTACCGGATAATATGAGTAGAATAAGAAGCGTAGCAAAGGAGTGAAAACAGATGCTGACCTTTGAAAAGGTGCTGGAGATTTTTGCGGATTACCTGACCGCAGACGAGACCATAGAAGTTTATATTAGCCGCCATGGATGTGTAAGAGTTGAATTTGACCAAGATTTTCACTATTGCTCTGGCGAGGTGTGCCATACTCCCAAGGAACTGTTCAATCTCTTAGCTGATGATTACCGGACTTATGTGGAGATTGAACTGACCAAAGGCAGACGGGAGTTGACGGAAGATGATGAGAGAGAAGCGGATGCCCTGTGCAAACGGTATCTGGAGCGTTGGAGGGAGGAACTGGAATGAAGATTTTGAAATGCTTGCTGATGATTGTAACTGCACCGGTCATTTTGGTGTTGACGCTTTTTGTCTGGCTCTGCATGGGGCTGATCTACATATCTGGTCTGGTGCTTGGTCTGCTCAGCACGGTAATTGCTCTACTTGGCGTGGCTGTGCTTATTACCTATTCCCCGCAGAATGGTGCAATTTTGCTGATTATGGCATTTTTGATTAGCCCGATGGGGCTGCCGCTGGCTGCGATCTGGCTGCTGGGAAAGGTGCAGAGTTTGAAATTTGCGATCCAGGATTGGGTGTATGGGTAAATGATGTGAATATAATTTGGAATGAAAAAGAAGCAGGACAATGGGAGATGAGACCCAATGCCCTGCTTCTCTGTTTATTCGGAACGAACTGTAATATATTTTTGATTGCGACTTTTAGGTTTATCGGGAATAGTCATTTCTAATTGCCCGGATTCTAAAAGCGGATTGATATGCTTCAAGGTGAAGTTTCTTAAATCTTTGAAGCCGCAAAATACTGCAAGCTCTTTCTTGGATTTTGGTGTTGTGCAAAAAGCCAAAATCTGTTTGGATACCGTTGATAGTTCAATAACTTGGTGGGTAACTTGGTGGATAACTTGGTGGGCGTCACCCTCTAAGTTGTAGTTTACATTTTTCAAGATGACTCTGAAATCTGTCGCTGTTGAGGAAAATTCGGGCTTATATGCCTCTGTGTATCCAGGCAGCTTTTCGGTTTCACTGACGATTTTGCGTAGGCCACTTCCACGGCGTTCCATGTACTTCATGCGGTGGAACAGGTCAGCAATCACAGGGTTTCGTCGCATCGAACGGATACTGTAAATATCGTATTCCTGAATTGAGCCGCCGCCAAACATACCGCCCGGAGATGTGATTTCCACCCGATCATCAAACATATCAATATGGATTTCGCTGCCAAGTACAATATAATCACGATGGATAAGCGCATTAACAAGAGCCTCTGTCACAGCTCGTTCAGCATAATCTGGCTTGTCTACACGATACTGTGCCTCTTTGACAAAACGGACTTTGGAATTATTGCGAATAAATTCACTGCCGCTTTTCAGTAGATAAATCAGATTCCCTTCGTATTCTTTATCGTCCAGTGCATCATCAAAGATAGAGCCTTTTTCCAAGCCATTCCACCGGGTACAGAACATACGGGAGTTATAAACTGTGTGCTGATCGGTCATGAGCTTTCCGGCATTGGTCAAGACCCCATTTTTGTCAGCCAAACCGAAGGAAACATAATCGGATGGCTCAAAGCGGAGGCCGGTTCGTTCCAGATAGGTTGCCTCCAGGAGTGTGAAGCTGTAATCCTTTTTCACAGCTTCTGTTGTTAAGGTGTCAAAGGACTGATTGGTTCCCTTTAAGATCAGTTCATTTACAATGTAATCCGGGGCAATTACGCTTTCATTTCCAACACGGATATATGCTTCCATCAC
>NZ_ACFY01000093.1 GCF_000174195.1 Roseburia inulinivorans DSM 16841
CTTTTTCATTACATATAAAATCACGACTTGTGAAAGGACGCTTATAGCTGCCCTTCAGATCCTAAGAAAGCACCACAAAATCTGCGGCACTGCGTCCTTTAAACTCCGTGGTTATTTCACCAATAAAGATTTTCCAGTCATCTCAGCCGGCTGCTCCATACCCATTAATTCAATGAGTGTAGGAATGATATCAGCTAAGCATCCGTTCTCTCTCAATTTATAAGATGGATCAGCATTTACTAAAATGAACGGTACCGGATTAGTTGTATGAGCAGTAAATGGTGCTCCTGTCTCATAATCAACTAACTGCTCTGCATTACCGTGGTCAGCGCAGATGAATAACTGTCCGTTTACTTCTTTGATGGCATCGACTGCTTTTCCAACACAGGTATCCACCGTCTCAACTGCTTTGATGGCAGCTTCTAAGATTCCTGTATGACCGACCATATCCGGGTTTGCAAAGTTAATGACGATCACATCATATTTTTCAGAACGGATTGCTGCACATAACTTGTCACAAACTTCCGGTGCGCTCATCTCTGGCTGCAAATCATAAGTTGCAACCTTTGGAGATTTTACTAAAATTCTGTCCTCTCCTTCGTTTGGTTCTTCTACACCACCGTTAAAGAAGAATGTTACATGTGCATATTTCTCTGTCTCTGCGATTCTTGCCTGTTTCATACCGTGTGCTGCAAGATATTCGCCAAATGTATTTTTCAGTTCTACTTTCTTGAATGCAACTTCTTTGTTTGGAATGGTTGCGTCATATTCTGTGAAGCAGATATAAGCAACATTCTTTCTTGCGCCTCTCTCGAAACCATCAAACTCATCCATGCAGAATGCTCTTGTGAGCTCACGTGCACGGTCCGGACGGAAATTGAAGAAAATTACCGTATCATTATCTTTGATTGTAGCAACCGGTTTTCCATTCTCTGTGATGGCTGTTGGAACGAAGAACTCATCTGTCACATCTTTTGCGTAGGAAGCATCCATTGCTGCAACTGCACTCTCTGCCTGTTCGCCCTCTCCTTTTGTGAGAACATTGTATGCTTTTTCTACACGATCCCATCTGTTATCACGATCCATAGCATAGTAACGTCCAGAGATAGAAGCAATCTTACCAACACCAAGCTCTGCCATCTTTGCTTCCAGTGCCTCGATAAATCCTTTTCCGGAAGTAGGTGCTGTATCACGTCCGTCTAAGAAACAGTGTACATAGACATTCTTGATTCCCTCTCTCTTGGCGAGTTCGAGTAAACCATAAACATGTGTGATATGGCTGTGGACACCACCATCAGAAAGAAGTCCATATAAATGAAGATCAGAATTATTTTTCTTCACGTTCTCCATTCCGTCTAATAAAGCCTGATTTTTGAAGAAATCACCATCGTTGATCTCTTTTGTGATTCTTGTGAGCTCCTGATATACAATTCTTCCTGCGCCCATGTTCATATGTCCAACTTCAGAGTTACCCATCTGTCCATCCGGAAGACCTACAGCGAGACCGCTGGCATTTCCTTTTACAAACGGATATTCTTTCATTAACTGATCCATGACAGGTGTTTTTGCCTGTGCAACAGCGTTTCCGTCTGTTCTGTCATTTAAACCGTATCCATCTAAAATCATTAATACAGTAGGTTTTTTACTCATGTTCTTATCCTCTCTTCTTCTTAAACTTTGAGGTGCCTGTACGACACATATCTCATTTATCTATAGGAAACCACAGATTTAGAATCTGCAGTCACTATTCCAAAATTAAATTACCGGTCTTCTTTCAGGTTACCGACAATGTCAATCGCGTCCCCCTCATTATCAGCTATCCCGATAATATCTGTCCGGCTTGTATCAGAGTCATATAAAATCTCTCCTGCCGGATAGTCATCTGCACTTTTATGATAAACCACCCCGTCCACATCAATTCCGATATCTGCGGAAATAGAAGCCAGATATTCATAAAAATCTGATCGTTCTTCCGGTTCTGTAAGAATCCTTGTTGTAAGATTCTGCTGTATACAAGGGATAAAAGAAAGTTTTACTGTTCCATCCTCTGTAATGGTAACTTTTGACAGTGTTGTATACAATGTTCCGGTGGAAAACCAGAAATTTCCAAGACTATATGCAATTGGAACATCCCCCACAAAGGTAGCGCCCTGTAGCCGGTGTGGATGTCCTCCTATGATCACGTCTGCTCCTGCCTGTGCGATCTGTTCTGCCAGATGCCGCTGTGACTGATCCGGATAAAGCATCCCCTCTGTTCCCCAGTGCACTTCTGCGATCACATAGTCGCTGTTTTGTGCTGCCTCCTCTACTATTTTTAAAAATTTTTCCGGATGTAACGCTTTCAAAACACCCGGTTCCGTTTCGGTTGCAGCCTTTGTATACTGTTTGGAACGCTCAATCTGTGTTGCCGATACAAAGGCAACTTTACGTCCATTCATCACATAATAAATAATTTTCGATGCATCTTTGAGATTTCTTCCGGCGCCCGAATAAGGAATGCCCTCCTGATCCAATACATCTAACGTGGAAAGTAATCCTCTTTTCCCATAATCATAGACATGATTATTCGCCAGTGTCACTGTGTCGGTTCCAAATATTTCCAACAATTCTGCTTTCTGCGGGTCGGCACGAAATGTATAAGCTTTGCCGTAAACTGATGTTGCCCCGTTTTTATTTGCGTAGGTAAATTCATTATTCATGATCATCACATCTACGCCCTGCATCTGCGCAAGTAAATCTTCTGAAAAGCAATCCTGCAACCCATCCGGCTGTTCTTTCATATACTCGGTTGTATACCAGTTCTCTGCGAAATTAATATCACCGGCGAATCCAAATACCATTTCCGAGGCAACCGCTGTCTGCATCCAATATACGTTTTCCAGTTCATGCTGTCCAAATCCACTGTCCCTGCAATATAGCAGCCACAGCACATAGATAGAATTTCCGGTTTCCTCATACCAGACATCCGGGTCATTCCCGCCATCCAGCACATCAAATGCAATGTGTATCACTGCATCCCTGCCATACTGCGCATAAAACCACATCAAAAATGATTCATCCACCGTACAGCCTGCAAGCATATCTTTCGGAGCATACTGTAAAATCACAGTAAATGCATCTGTCAGATCCTCAATCTCAATTTTCGGTATATCACTCTGCTCCAGCGAAACTGTCTTTTCCCCAGAACGCATACTCTGTACTGTTGTCTCGCCGATAGCTTTATCGGACACTTTCCGGTCATTCTCACAGCAGATCATCCATAAAAAAGCAGCAAATACTGTCACTACAAGTGCATACATTATCTTTCTGCACTTTCCAGACATCTTGTTTCTCCATCGTAAAATATTATTTTTCACTTACCGATAGAATTATAACTTATTTAAAACGGGTTTTCTACCACTTCTGATAAAAAACCCGTTCGCTTATAAACTTACTTTGTAAATTTTAAAACCTGCCAAACAGGTGTCTATTTTCCTACAAATGAAGTTTTATTTGTAATTAACGATCTTACCGAAGTCAGCTTTTAAGGAAGCTCCACCTACTAAACCACCATCGATATCCGGCTGTGCAAATAATTCTGCTGCATTACCTGCATTTACAGATCCACCGTATTGGATACGGACTGCCTCAGCTGTGTCTGTTCCGTATACTTCTGCGATGCACTCACGGATTGCTTTACAAACTTCTTCAGCCTGCTCTGTTGTAGCTGTCTTACCTGTTCCGATTGCCCAGATTGGTTCGTAAGCGATTACCATGGAAGCAACCTGCTCTGCTGTTACGTCTTTCAGATCGGATTTGATCTGTAAACGGATCCAGTCCAGAGTGATTCCCATCTCTCTCTGCTCTAATGTCTCGCCACAGCAAAGGATTGGTGTAAGTCCTTTTTCGAAAGCCTTTAATACTTTTTTATTTAATAAAACATCATCTTCTTTGAAGTAATCACGTCTCTCAGAGTGTCCTAATACAACATATTTTACGCCTGCGTCTACTAACATCTCTGCGGAGATTTCTCCTGTATATGCACCTTTTTCTTCGAAGTACATATTCTCAGCTCCAACTGCTACGTTGGTTCCTTTTACTGCCTCTACAACCGGAACGATATCGATTGCAGGTACACAGTAAACAACTTCTACGTCATCACTTACTACAAGTGGTTTTAACTCTTCTACTAATTTTACAGCCTGGCTTGGAGTCATGTTCATTTTCCAGTTTCCGGCTACGATTTTCTTTCTTGCCATTTTAATGTTCCTTCTTTCCCGATTTTTTTACATCCGCGGATTGCTCGAAAACTCTCCGAGTTTCCTCACGCGCGTTGCGCTTTCAAATAAGTAAGCAATCATGTGCATGCATGCAAGCATGCGCACAAGATTACTTACTTATTCTCAATCCGCTGGAATCACGTCTATTTATCGTTTGCAGCTGGCAACTAAGGCGTTGCAGCTGCATTTACGTCATGGCTGCTCTTATTTATCGTTTGCAGCTGCAACGCCTGGTAATTCTTTACCCTCTAAGAATTCAAGAGAAGCTCCACCACCAGTAGAAATGTGTGTCATCTTGTCACCGAATCCTAACTGGTTCACTGCTGCTGCGGAATCACCACCACCGATGATTGTTGTAGCATCTGTATCTGCTAAAGCTTTTGCTACAGCGATTGTACCTGCTGCAAGTGTTGGGTTCTCGAATACACCCATAGGTCCGTTCCAAACAACTGTTTTAGCTGTCTTAACAGCATCTGCGAAAAGAGCCTGAGTCTTAGGTCCGATATCACATCCCTCACGGTCAGCCGGCATTTTGTCAGCGTCATAAACTTCTACTTCAACCGGAGCATCGATTGGGTTAGGGAAATCTTTGATTGTTACAGCGTCAACCGGTAATAATAATTTTTTACCCAGTTTCTCAGCTTTCTCCATCATTTCTTTACAGTAATCAAGCTTGCTGTCGTCTACTAAAGATAAACCGATCTCATATCCCTGCGCTTTTAAGAATGTGTAAGCCATACCACCACCGATGATAAGAGTATCACATTTCTCAAGTAAGTTAGAGATAACGTTTAATTTATCAGCAACTTTTGCACCACCAAGGATTGCAACGAAAGGTCTTACCGGATTTTCAACTGCATTTCCTAAGAAATCGATTTCTTTCTGCATTAAGTAACCAACAACTGCTGTGTCAACTAACTGTGCAACACCTACGTTAGAGCAGTGTGCTCTGTGGGCTGTACCGAATGCATCGTTTACGAATACATCACAGATAGAAGCGAGGTCTTTGGAGAATGCCTCTCCGTTCTTTGTCTCTTCCGGTCTGAAACGTGTATTCTCAAGTAAAATAACTTCGCCGTCTTTCATAGCTTCTACTGCTGCTCTTGCGTTTGGTCCGACTACTTCCGGATCAGCAACGAATTTTACTTCCTGTCCTAATAACTCAGAGAGTCTTACTGCTACAGGAGCGAGTGTTTTTGTTAATTTGTCTTCTTCTGTTTTTACTTTTCCTAAGTGAGAGCAGAGAATTACTTTTCCGCCGTCAGCGATTAATTTCTTGATTGTTGGAAGTGCTGCAACAAGACGGTTCTCGTCTGTGATCTTTCCATCTTTCAAAGGTACATTGAAGTCACATCTACAAAGTACACGAAGTCCTTTAACATTGATATCATCTACGGATTTTTTATTTAATGACATATTAAGTAGTCTCCTTTATTTTTATTCACAATAAATAGTTCCGAAACTCCTCTATACCTCTTTGAAGTTGTTCAAAATTAACAAAATTTTCGAAAACACGCTTTCGCTACGTGTCGCTGGTAACGGTACTAAGAAGCCAGTTACAACGATTGTTGTACCTGCCTTCAAGTACCGACCGCTCCCCAGTGTTTTCTCAAGCTTTTGTTAATTTTTCACAATTCAATTTACGTTTTTAAGAGTTTCATAATTATTTATTCTTCAATAGCAAAAAGGAGCCCGGTCCCAAAAGACCGGACCCCTTTGCTGAGTCTTATCTGCACTCTGGCAGCCTGTCGCTTAAAAAAGTAGTCTACCGTGCAGTGATTGTACGTTCTGATTATGCTAACTCAGAGAAGTATTTGATTGTACGAACCATCTGAGATGTGTAGCTGTTCTCGTTATCATACCAAGAAACTACCTGTACTTCGTACTGATCATCAGATACCTGGTTAACCATTGTCTGTGTAGCGTCGAATAAAGAACCAAATCTCATTCCAACGATATCAGAAGATACGATTTCGTCTTCGTTGTATCCGAAGGACTCGTTAGCTGCTGCTTTCATAGCTGCGTTGATATCTTCTTTTGTAACACCAGCTTTTTTAACAACTGCTGTTAAGATTGTTGTAGAACCTGTTGGGGTTGGTACACGCTGTGCAGATCCGATTAATTTTCCGTTTAATTCTGGGATAACTAATCCGATAGCTTTTGCAGCACCTGTGCTGTTAGGAACGATGTTAACTGCTGCTGCACGAGATCTTCTTAAATCACCTTTTCTCTGTGGTCCGTCAAGAGTCATCTGATCACCTGTGTAAGCATGGATTGTTACCATGATACCAGACTGGATTGGTGCATATTTGTTTAATGCATCAGCCATAGGTGCTAAGCAGTTTGTTGTACAGGAAGCTGCAGAAATAATTGTATCTGTTGGTTTTAATGTCTCATGGTTTGTGTTGTAAACGATTGTTGGAAGATCGTTACCAGCTGGAGCGGAGATAACAACTTTTCTTGCACCTGCATTGATATGAGCCTGAGCTTTCTCTTTGCTTGTGTAGAATCCAGAACACTCTAATACAACGTCAACTTTTAATTCACCCCATGGGCAGTTGTTTGCATCTGGGAATGCGTAGATTTTGATTTCTTTTCCGCAAACGATGATAGAATCATCTGTGTAAGATACTTCATCAGCGTGCTCATATTTTCCCTGAGAAGAATCATATTTTAACAAGTGTGCTAACATTTTAGGGCTTGTTAAATCGTTGATTGCTACTACTTCATATCCTTCTGCTCCGAACATCTGTCTGAAAGCAAGACGACCGATACGGCCAAATCCATTAATTGCTACTCTTACTGCCATTTTAAATTCCTCCTAGAATTGTATAAAATATACTTTTGGAAAACTATTGTTCCCAAGCTTCCTTTATTTTAACCAATTTCTGTATAAAGTTCAAGTGTTTTTCATGAGTTTGTTAAATTTTTCACTATATTTGTTTTTCGACTATGTTTTTCATTCACTTTGTACAAAATCACGTACAATCTATTCCATTTTCTTGTAAAATAAGTTATATTAGATATCAGATTAATGCATGATACAGGCGTTTTATTATAACTTAGCCGCTGTATTTTTAGAAATTTTTAATTATTAATTTTACTAATAATTTTTTCACGGAAAGGAATATAGATTTTATGGAAACCAAATTTTCGCATTACCGGCTCTGGGACACACACATGCACAGCCAGTTTTCCGGGGACAGTGAAGCCCCGCAGGAAGAAATGATCTCTTCTGCTATCGAAAAAGGACTTGCCGGGATCTGCTTTACAGATCATCTTGATATTGATTATCCTGAGGAGCCGGATATTTTTCTTCTCGATCTGCCAAATTATACTTCGTCCGTACTTGCCTATCAGGAAAAATATGCCGCAAAGCTTCCGGTACGCCTCGGCATTGAGCTTGGCTTACAGCCGCATCTAGCTGCGCTGTACACGGATATTTTATCGCAGTACCCATTTGATTTTGTCATAGGTTCCTCCCATGTTGTGCATGGACTCGACCCATATTATGCGGCTTTTTATGAAAAACGAACAGAGAAAGCCGCCTACCGCGAATATTTTGAATCAATCCTTGAAAATATAGAAAGTTACCATGATTTCGACGTATATGGACACCTCGACTATGTTGTCCGCTACGGTCCGACCTCCAATGAAAATTATGACTGGAGAGAATATCAGGATGTGATCGATGAGATTTTACGAAAACTTATCTCCCTCGGAAAAGGGATTGAGCTGAACACCGGTGGCTTCAAGTACGGTCTTGGGCACCCGAATCCAACCGAAGAGATCATCCGGCGTTACCGTGAGTTAGGCGGCGAGATTATCACGATTGGTGCCGACGCCCACAAACCGGAACATGTTGCATTTGATTTTGCAAAAGTTCCTTCTATATTAAAAGACGCCGGGTTTGATTACTTTACGGTGTTCCGGGAGAGAAAGCCGGAGTTTGTGAGGATTGAATAGAAAAAGTGGCGGTGTAAAATCCGCCATTTATTCTAATTCCAGATTCCACTATCTGCAATCTTTTTTATGCTTTGAATAACTGTATCGTAGGTTTCTGGCACAAATAGCAAGCCTAATGTTATTTCCTCATAATCTTTTTTATAAGTCTCTTTTTCTATAATTTCATATAAAATATCCGTCACACATACATTTTCTTTTGCTGATGGACAAACTGCTAATGTTGAACGCTGTTTTCTTACTTCATCATGATGCAAATTCATAAATCATTCCCCATTCGATCAATTTCTTTGCCGTTGCACCAGTTAATGCCGGAATCACTTCCGACAACTGATCTTTCGTAAAACATTTCTTTCTCACATAAGAAATCAATATATCTATTGTCTCATGAATTGACAGCTCCGTGTACTTTTCTGCCTGTCCAATACTGTCAAGTAACTGTAGAAGATCAGCATTCGAATCTGAAACCATAATCGGAGCCTTTTTTATTCTAACTCTTTCACTTCCCACTGTTATAGTACGGCCATTCGTCGCCTCACGATTTGTAACCACTTCAATCACCGCTGGCATCTGCGTTGTTAATCCTAACTGATTGGCAAATGATTCTCCTGTGACATACCCATAAATCTCTGATTTACTTTGTATATATTTGCGCATAATAACCAGCGACGGATCAAGATAACTCTTCCCAAGTAATCCGTCACGCTTTGGAATATAATAGATTCCATTATCATACCGTTCCAAAAAACCATTAGCAACAAGTCGTTTCACGGCCTGCCGAACTGCATTTTCAGACAATCCCTGAATTGTCAAGTCATTCAAAAAAATAGGTTCATTATATCCATAATTTTCCATCAGATAAGTTTTTAACATTTTCTCACCTCTTTTTAAGAGAGTACCATATTTATATATATTATGTCAATATCTGTGTCGTTTTATTATAAAATTACGATTATCCATATGTTCTGAATCATATTTGTTATTAATTTCCATATCCCCCTATGTCCTAATTAGTGGCCAGTAATAATAATCCTCATAAATATCAAACGCAGTAATGATATCCATTATTTTTGCAATAACATCACTTAATGTATCAGCCTCAAATAAACGCCAATAATTTTCTACTCTTTTTGTATCGCAATAAATTACCTCTTTTATTTTTTGCGAATACAAACTGTTTTCTCCAATCAGCAAAATAAAACGCTGTTTCTTTTTTCTGCGAATGATAACACTCAATCTATTTAAATGATATTTACTGCTAATGCATTTATGAATGGAGGCTGCATGTCCAGTGATAGAAAACATGTCTTTTCCTATTTTTCTAATCATCCCGTCTTCCATTGCTGCTACCAAAAAATCTTTCAAATTTTTTTCTTCCCTATCACAAAGTTCAGAAAGATACTGCAATGAAAGTGGCTCTCCTCCCCACTCTATCGCTTTATCCGTATAATCAAATATATGCGAATAGACTCTCCAAAAATTATTTAATGACTTAGACGAATAACATCCTCTAAAGTTGATCCATGCCGTTGAATCTTTTGTATGAATTCTTCTTGTTCCATATGCCGTTATTAATTCTTCCAAACTTTTATGATATTCTTCTCGCTCACCGAAAGCTCCATTCAGTTTACAGATCGTATTTTCCAATTCTGAAAAAGAATTTATTTTCTTTTTATAACGTTGCAGTGTCTTATTTCTTGACCACTTTTCTTCCATGAGTTTTTCTTCATATACCCTGTCGATCGTATCTACCCGATGCATTTTAGTCTCAATGAATTCCGGGTAAATATCAAATGTAACAGGCACTTCAGATAATTTATATTTCAATTCAGAATCATATAATTTAAAATCAACTTTTGCCTTTTCAGAGAGTCTTTTAACACCATTTTGAGGCACTATAAAATTTGCATACATACAGCCATCATATTCATACTTAATTACATGATCAGCCAATCCCAGCTTTCGTCCTAATTCAAAAACTTCATCATCTGAATTGATATTCTGGTTTTCAAAGTGCTTTCGCATTTCTCTGTATAACATTACTCTACTTGAATTCATGTTGTGTAACACATTTAATGCTATATAATACATAGTTATCTGCCCTCCCACAAAAGACGAATACGCTCTGCGAATCCCGCTCTGATTAACGGTCGTCAAATGCACCGCATGAATGTGTGCATCTTGCTCGTGCGCAAGTTGCGCATCCTCGCGTAGTATTTTTTATGTAACAGAAACGAAGTTTCTTATTTGCATAAAAAAAGAAGCTGAGACACTGCTGATTGATTCTAATCAGCTGGTGCACAGCCCCTTTCTGTCTTACTCATAATATTTTGCTGCGCTATCACGGAATTTCTCGAACAACGGACAGTACACATTCACAATATCCGCAAACATCTCGCATGCAAAACTTCCATCATAATCATGCGCAAGCTGATTTCGCACTTTTAACATCTGCATCCGGGCTGGCAGTTTTACTTTTTTCCAGATTATTCAGGCATTTGCAAAAAGTATGATACCGGTTAATAAATCTGCTTTCCATATTTGTGAATATCCTCCCGTAAAAATTCATTGTGAATACTGTCGTAGTCAAAAATGTCTATTTTCCGCAATGTTTCAATCTGTTCTAAATCTGTTTCCAATTTTATAAGATTGTTGCATCCATACACCACAAAATCAATATCACTCGTTGGTGTGGATGTTCCTGTTGCAAAAGAACCAAATAAATCCAGCCGTTTCACCCCGTTTTTTTTTGCAGATTTCTGTTACCTGCTCAATCAGTTCTGATATCGGCATTGTATTCATGTATCGTCCCTCCAGTCACCATCAAGAACAATCTCTGTCATCCTCACTCGTTATTGACCTAAGTATATCGGATTACTTTTTGAAAAACAATATCCAATCTCTCCCTGCCCACAGGCATTTATTCCACATAAATGCCATTCTCTCCAACATGTATGATTCCATCATACTGCGAAAGGCTTTCTTCTCTTGTATCATGTGTAATGACTAAAACGGTTTTTCCTTCAAACTCTTTTCCTGTAAACAGATAATGTTCTACTGCCGATTTCATTTTTGCATCCATTGCAGAAAACGGCTCATCGAGAAGTATCACCTCTGCATTTTTTGCTGCCATACGCAAAAATGCGACTGCCTGTTTTTCCCCTCCACTAAAACGCTGACATTCTTTTTCTTTTCTGTTGAATATCCCTTCAAACAATTCCGGCCAGATACTCTTTCCTACGCTGTCGATCCCATCCATTGGATAAGAATGAAAAACGGTTATATTATCTACGATCCCCGCTCTGTAAATATGTTCGTTCTGATCCGTATAGGATATCAATTCAGAAATGTCATAGTTTCTGATATCTTCTCCATCTAATCTGATAACGCCGGAACTGTTTTTTTCATACCCCATAATAAGTTTGAACAAGGTTGATTTTCCTGCTCCGCTGTGTCCGACAACAGCATACTTCATGCCTTTTTTTATTGTTAAATTTATATTTTCCAATGCAAAACTTTTCCTTTTGAATGTCACATTTTCGAATATTATATCTGAATTTAATTTTTTCTTTCGTGGCAGGACTGTGACATGCGTATCCTGCGTATAAGCTAATACTTTTTTCTTCACGTCCTTCATGGACTGTATTGCTGTGAAATTATAGAGGACAGTGTCGATCGGTTCGATGAAAGAAGATACATAACTAAGTGTGGCAACTCCGACTCCCACTGTGATCTCATGCTTATAAAAAAGAACTGCCACCACTGCAAATGTAAATATTTTCACGAATTTAGTCGTTAATTCACTCACGCCTAATACCATGCTCTTCTTTTTTCCATACTGATACCGCTTTTCTGCCGTTTCATTTAAAACGTGTTCATGCTTATCCAGTATTTTTCCTACCGTCATCTGATTGATAACACGAAAACCTTCCAATAAATCCGTAATCTCCGTAACGTACTCCGCCATCTGTTCCTGATATGTACTTCTTGCGTCGGTCAACGATTTTCCTATCATTCTCGGTATCAGGATCGCAAATATCGAAGTCAGAATTATCACCAGCGCAATTCTCCAGTCAACTCCGAAAAACAGCACGACACCATACACAATTATCATGTTTACGCAGCGTATGATACTAATAACAGGTTCCAGATAATCCTGTTCTAACGCTGTAATATCATTTCCCTGTAAGGAAACATATTCGCCAATGGAATGCTTATAGAATCTTGATGGTTCCATATGAAACAAAGAATACAAAAAATCTCTTTTCAGTAAATTTTCGAATTTTATTCCGCCTTTAAATGCATACAACGCACAAAAATACTGTGATAAAGTATAAAAGACCAGTAATGCACCATACGCCAATACCACCATCACGATCTTTTTGAGAGGGCTTTGCAGCCCATAATCAAACAGCCATTGTTGAAGCAATGGTGAAAAAGCCAGACAGATAACGCCTGCCAAATCCCATAAAATCTGGGCGATCATATATTTTTTTGTTTTATATATATACGTGTTCAATGTTTTTCTCCTTATATACCCGGCTCTAATCTCTGCTTTTTCACATGCCATCGATGATGCTTGTACTCACTTCCTTTAATAAGACCATAATAATCTATATTGTGTCTATTCAATATTAATCCCAACTCATGATCGCACCATTTCTACATCTTCTGCAACCGTATCAGTTTCCCCTTGTCCAAGTGTTCTGGAAAAAAACATGCACACAGTCACAATCAGTGCCAGCACACCGGAAGTAATAAATATTGCTGATGTATCCACATATGCAACAACGATACTCACCAGAAACGATGCCACAGGCATTGATGCTGCACCTGCCGCGGTTGTAATGCCGGATATTCTGGCAAGGTAATCTGTGCGGATTCTTTTTACTGCAAACACACTCAAATGCGAATTTACCAATGCCACCGTATATCCCAGAATAAAGCTAAATACTGCGGTAAACGCATAAACCAAAATCCGGCTTGTATAAAGCGGTCTGCACACCGGGAGCATAATATAAAACAAAGCAATCCCCAAACCACTCGCAATCCAAAGCCCCTTTCCCAGAATAATACGCTGTACCATTGGATAAGTGACGGATCCAAGCAGCATACCTACGGTTATGGAGATTCCAAGAATCGATAATATCTCCGCTCCACCGCCCAATATATCACCGGCAAGGGGTGCCTGCAAACTATTCAATGGAACTAAAATTGCATTCAAAAAAACCGCCAAAAGTAAAAAAATGCGGATTATTGCATCTTTTTTCACATAAGAAAATCCATCTGCCAGATCTTTCACATACGTCTTGCGGTCAAATTTCTGCTTGACAAGCCCCTGCTCTTTTGTATTTACAAATACAATGATCAGTGCGGACAGCAAAAAAGTTGTCATATCCACGTAAATTGCACCGGAAGTTCCAATTACAGCTATAATTGCCGCTGCAACAGCCGTTCCGATTAATTCTACCATACTTGACAAGGTTGTCGATAACGATATTCCATATTCATAGTATTCTTTTTCCAGCACCTTTGGCGTCAATGCAGCACTTGCCGGTCCCCGGAATGCCTCTACCGTAGAAATCGTCAAAGTTGTAACCAGCAGCATCCATGCCTGTAAAAATCCGAACAGATACCCGGTTGCCACAAATGCAACACAGACCGCACGTATCAAATCCGTGACAATCATAATTGTTTTCTTTTTCTGCCCCTCTACCCATGCTCCGGCTAACGGCGTAATGATAATAGATGGGATTCTATTCACACCATAAATGATAGCCGACCATGCGGCATTTCCTGTGATTTCATAGACAATCCATGTGGATGCAATTGCGTCAATGGAATCTCCGAAACGATTGATCAATGCCGCTATCATAATTTTCATGTACTCGGTCTGCCGAAAGATATCACGGTAGCCGACCTTACTTTCCTGTTTCATACAACACTTTTTATTCCTTTCTTCTTTTCGCCTTTTTCATTATACAAGCTCCGCACAAATTTGTAAAATAAGTAACCAGAAACAAAAAAGTTTCCATTTATGTATATATCAAATTGATTGATATACATTGTCTTTTTCTTCTTCCCGCTATATAATTTATTTCAAAATATACGTTGATTAGAGGTTATTACAAATGGGTGTCAGAAACGCAGGAAAAACAATCCGTGAAGCGCGGATTAAGGCGAGGTTAACGCAGGAACAGTTATCCGAAGGGGTATGTTCTGTTCTCTCTCTTTCAAGAATCGAAAATGGTTCCGCCGGTGTCAGTCCTGTCACGTTTCAGGCACTTATGGCTCATGCGGGTGCTCCCTGCGAAGTTTACCCGATCTTTGCAGGCAGAACAGACTTTGACTGCTTCTATACCCTCAATCGTGCGCGCTTCTATCTGGGTTCCTGGCAGTTAAGTCAGGCATATGAGGAATTAAATAAGCTGGAAGAATGGAACTTTGCAGATAACAAACTCTATTATCAGGAATATCTTTATTTAAACGGTCAGATTCAGGTGTGCTCTGGCTGTGCAGACCATCATGCCCTTTATGACCTTTTTTCTTCCGCGCTCCATATAACACGTCCTGAAATTGACTATTCAGATTTTCATCATCTTTTATTATCTATTGTTGAAATCGAACTGCTTATTGGCGTTGCACAGGAATTACTTTATCTGGGAAAAAGCGATCTTTGTTATAACATCTGTTCACAAATTGCTTCCTATCTTGCAAACGCTGAAATCGATTACCTGAAAAAAGATTCTTTATATGCACAATACGCCATTGTCTACACAAAATATTTATTAGAAATGAAAGATTACAACGAGGCTCTTTCCATAGCAGACAGTAACCGCCACAAAATGGTACAGAATTCTGATGATTCCGCTTTATTGGAATTAACTTTTCTGACTTCTCTGGGTTACTATTATACTGGCGAAATTGAAACTGCCTACACCTATTTTAAGAATACCTTTTATGCGGCTCATTCCATTGAAAGCTGCTATGCCACCATTTGCAGAAACTATGTTTTAAGCAGACATCTGTTTTCACTAGATGATTACCTGGCACAAATGGATGATATTCCTCTGATTATTTTTCCAATCAAAAAAGCCATAAACACCTCTGATTTAACAGATGGTACTTATGACTTTTTCTCCCCTGACATTTTAACAATTGGCAGATTAATTCATGACCTTCGTACCGAACAGAGTATTTCACAGATTGTATTATGTCAGGGATTATGTTCGAAATCCAAGCTTTCAAAAATTGAAAATGACACCCTGCAACCGGATGTCTTTTTAACAGAGGCTTTATTACAACGGCTTGGCATATCAGAACGTGGTTTTACCTTCTGGGGAAACGAACGTGAAAGCAAAATTTATGAGTTAAAATTCAAACTGATGCATATTTTCGGTTATCAAACAGATAAATTATCTTCATATTTAAGTAAATTAAAATCTATGCTTACTACAAAAGATACTTTACCAACACAACTATATTACTTATATTATGCAATAAGCAAAAATTTGTCTGCCGAAAAAAAAGTTGACATTTTATTGCAAGCCTTATCTTGTACTCTACCAAATTTTGATATACATTTTATTTACAATTACCGATTATCATGGGCAGAACTTTCGCTCCTGACTAATATTGCTTTTGAATACCAAACAATAGACGCAAATAAAAGTAATGTATATTTTTCTAAAATACTTGACTATTTTTTAATTAATTCATTTGATATTTGTTTTATGAACTCTTTTCTCTCGCCAACTTTGACAATGTACTGTACTAATTTATATATTCAAAAACATTATTATGAATTATTAGATTTACTGTCAGAAAAAAATTTTAGTGTACAGAAGAAATCTTTACGCAATTTTGGATATTTCTTTTTTTATTATGCACAAGCACTTGGTGAAGTCAAAAAATATAACGCTGCAAAACTATATGGACACTATGCATGTGCTATACAAGAGCTTTTCGAATCAAAACCAAATTCTGATGTCTTAAAAGAATCTTTATTAAAGGATTTTGACATTAAACTATCTTAGTTAGTTCGTTGTATATCATTATTCACAACTTCAGCACACGTCGCAATCCCTGCACTGCTTACTCCACCAAACAATGTAAGCAGTGAACAGACAAGCATCATTCCTGCAACCATCTTTTTCATTTTGTTTTTCAGATTTTTCTCTCCATTTCATTTGTTTATCATCTCCATTTTATCTGCCTCCACCAAAAAAAAGCATTACATAAACGGAAACTTTTTTGGTTCCATTTATGTAATGTTCCTTTTTGTTTTCTGCTTTTATTTACCTTGCATCTCATGTTCGCCATCATGAAAACATTATTTTCCTGCGACCGCTACCCCATGAAATTCGACCGCAAATGGTCCGTCATAATCTTTATCTTTATAACGCTCGGTGGAAAATGCCATATCTTTCTGTAATTCCAACAGATTGCCGCTGACGGAACCTCCGGTTACCGGCGTCACTTTCTCACCGTCGAAAAGATAGGCGAGACGAATTTCACCGCCAAAATATCCGCTGAAGCTATCCATGGAGAAGTCAGAAAAACTTACCACATAAAGGTATGGTTCTTTTTTCATCTCCTCAAGAGTTTTAGTGCCGTTATCCAGTTTTACCGCACTGTAGATTCCGGTCGGCTCGACACCTAAATAGTATGCAAACCGGGCATTTCCATGAATTGCCTTCAGTTCTCCCTCTTTTAATAGTGTAAGATCTTTCATCGGGATTCCCTCACTTGAATAAGGATTCGATGCATGGAGCGTGATATTTAATTTTTCTCCCTGCACTTTTTCTCCCTGCACATCCATTCCTGCCTGATAGCTGGAATAACCCGGATAGACCATGCCAGAGGATGACCGGTCCATGTAAAAATCGATCAGTGTGCGCACATTTTTTCCGGAAAGAAGCAGCTTATAGTTTCCTTTTTCCGGTGCTTCTATCGCCCTTGCCCTGTCGCATACCCGTTCCAATGCTTCTTTTGCCTGTGCCGTCAGAGCCTCTGTGTCAAGATCATCATATGCGAACTCCTGATACTGCTCGACATCCTGTGGTGTGATACACTGTACGACAAACTCTCCGTTCACACTGCTTTTTTCATAAGAAACATCAATGCCCTCTGAATTGTAAATCGCAGTCGTTGTTTTTTCCATGAAAAACTCAGCCGTATTGATGAATGCATCTTCCTGCACATCCACACAGTAAAGCGCTTTTACAAATGCATCTCCGATCTCCTCAAGGCTTTTTCCACAAAGTGTGCTTTTTACCTGCACTTTATTCTCTTTTTCCCTTTTGGGAGTTCAAAAAATGGATTTTTTACAAAGGAAGCTGCATAATAAGCACCTTTTACCGCCTCATCTACTTCCTCCTGTGTCATCTCCGGAAAAATGTTGATATTTGCGGAACCACGCATTTTCTTTCCGTCTGTCTCAAAATCACGGTAAATGGTAACCGCAGACACCGCATCCTGTTTCATCCTGCGCATATCAAGTTCTTTTTTTATAAAATAAAGTTCTGCACCCTCGACTGTTTTCTCTGTCACAAGGTAGGTTTCTATCTGAAATTTCCGAATTGCCTGTAATATTTTTTCACGCATCTGTCTCTCTCCTTTTTATCCCAATCTGATTCTGGCTTTGATATATGGACCGCCGTCAGATACTTTTACCCACTCTTTGTGTCCTTTTCCACAATATCCGGTTCCTGCAAGTTCACACTCGTCTGACATCATGGAAATGGATTTTAACAAGTCCGGGACATATCCGGTCAAAACGATCGGAGAAAATACTTTTCCGGTAAATTTACCGTCTTTGATTTCTCTTGCAATGTCAACTAAGCACTGGATTCCCCAGTTTTTCGGATCTTCCATGCCGCTGCTCGCATTTTCCAGATAAAACCCATAGGAAATAGAGGAAATCATATCTTCCACTTTATCGGTGCCTGGTTCAAAGAAAGTATTGGTCATCCGCGTGTACGCTTTGTGGCTATTCTTTTCCCTTCTTCCGTTTCCGGTCGGTTTTGTGCCAAGTGCCATAGCAGCCTGTGCATCACAGATTCCGGTCTTCAAGATTGGATAGTAAAATGTAGCCAGTTCCCCTCATGCGTTGATTTTACTGGGTTTAACTGTATACAAAACTGTGTTTACTGTTACTATCTTTCATTCTTTTCCAAAATAGCTTTGAAGCATAGGCCACATTATTTTCATATATGACACAAAGCTCAGCTCTACTTGTGCTTCATTAAACCATCCAACCATAAAGCTATTTATCTCTTCAAATAATACTTTTGAAAGTTTCTGAATAATAATTGTGTTATCCACTTCTTCAGTATAATCTTTCGCATACATTTTACATATAGAACGCACTCCAAAATAATTATATAGCACACCTACCGTTGTTTTTAATGCTTCAATATCTCTTGGAAAATCTGTTCTATTCATCATATTCACTACTAATTGATGTCTTGAGTTTAGGTAATTCCTAACTGTACTATTACCTATTTCAACATCAACTGTAAATGAAAAATCTTGAGTTTGTATACTATCTGCTCCTAACATTATCATCAATTCAACTTGTGCTGCATGATATTCTGTATAACCAGACAAAGCCATATATTTCCAAGAATCTTGCTTTGCATACATTTCCGTATCTAAAATATGCGTAAATTCATGAAACACAATATACCTTGGTATTTCCGAACTTTTGCATATCCTTAATATATGTTCATCTGTTTTCGTATTATAGTAAGCTTGGGCGGCTGAAGCGAATCCTGCTGCATCGCTTTCCTCAACATTAATTTCAAAAAAATCTATCTTATACTGTGGTAATTTCTCAATTTCCATAAACTCAATATATTCTTTTTCATATTCTTTAATTAAATTTTTAATTTGTATTTCTGTCATATTGTTTTATACCTCATATCAAAGTTAGCATTTCACTTTTAGTATACCATAAAACAATCCCATTCTCATTCTATATATTTTATCCTCAACGATGAAAAGATGTGTCTGCACACATCTCTTCCATCTTATTATTTTCAATGTTATAAGTTCTTAATAAAATTCAAATCCTGTTTCCGTAATGCCTTCTGTAACTTTTCGTTCTTTCTCTTCAGTTCCTTATTTTCTCTGCTCAGAGCTGCCACCTTCTGGTTCAACAGTTCAATCTGTTTTTCCATCGCCATGTTCAGAATTTCTCTTCTTGGATCTATCATTCCGGCCTGTTGCTCTACTGCTTGGTTCAATGTATCCCGGACGGTTGGATTTTTATAAAAGAATCCTCTCGACAATCCAGTTTTCTTCATCAGCTTTGGAACGCTGATACGTTCTTTATTTGCCAGCATATCTTGTATTGCTTGCAATGCCAGTTCAATTTTCTCTTTACTTTTTCTCTGATTTTCCTCAATCATCTTGTCGTATTTGCTCATATTCTTCACCCCATCTTGCCAGACTCATATATATGATGTCACTCATCCTCTGTCTTACTTCTCTGGTTTCGTCTGCCATTCTTTGATTGCTCATTTTCCGGTAATGCTGTACATTATTCAGTCTTTTATGCCCCAATAGTCTCGCTATCGTCCAGTCATCCAGATGCATTTCTGTAAGTTTGACGCCATAGTAGTGCCGGAACATGTGCGTTCCAAACCCGAATAATTCGCCATGATCATCTTTCAACTGCTTTTCCTGTATCATGGACATGACTTTTGTTTTTATAGCCATATACTGCATCGGGCGGTCAGGTTCTTTTTCATTAACAAATATGTATTCTGTATCACCGAACTTTTCCTGTGTATATTCAATAGAACTCTGTAACAGTTTTGCAAGTTCTTTACTGATCGGTTTTTTATATCTTTTAGTTTTAACTTGATATATTTCAATCATATCTTGGCCATTTTCTCTCGTCAGACAATCTGGTCTCAGTGTAAGGGTATCTGATATCCTAGTTCCAAGCATCTGATGTATCAGAAGACATCTTGCAATCTGTACATCCATCTGTGTAATTTCCGCATTCAGTCGTTTCATTTCATCATCAGAATACACTCTAAATTCTGCATTTACTTCCGGTGGAATATCCGTATTAATAAATAAATGCTCCAATCTTTCATAGCTGTAAATTTTTCCGATTGTCTCTAACTGTCGTCTTAATGAAATTACATAAGAACTATTCGCACTATGGGAAGTATCTTTTGTTGACAGATGTATCAAAAATTCTTCCAACACTTCTCTGTCTATTTCACTGCAGCTTTTTATTTTGGAATACTCTTTTTGGAGATATTCTGAGAATATCCTCATTATTGTCAATTCTCCCTGTACAGTTCCTATTGCTTCATACTGCAGATTCATATAAACAGCTTTCTTACATTCTTCCCTGATATCTGGCTGATATATTTTTCTGAAATCCAGTGTTTTTACATTATAAATTGGATTGGATCTGATTTTAATATCCAGATTTTTTAGTTCCCAAACATCTTTTTCTATCTCATCCCGTAAATCTTCTGGCCCTAAAAATTTCAGTACGTTTCTGAAATATAATATCGTCACTGCTTCGCCATAGCTTACTGTACCATACACACTCTTCTTTTCTTTTACAATAGTTATTCCCTGTTCTAACATCCAGCCTTTTAAAAGTGATATCCATTTTTCTGGATTTCTATCTCCAAGGCTTTTGATTCTCCGATTTATTCTGCTGTTCAAAAACTTTGCAATATGATTATAAGCTGTTCGATCCTGAATCAATGCTCTAAACGTTCCGTTTTTGCAGCGATACATAATATAACCTCGAAACTCTTCCTTTAATTCTTGCGTTGGAAGCAACGTTAAATCAAATTTTCCATTATCCTTACGTGTCCCTGTTTCTTGTAAATTGGGGAAATCGCTGAAGTATATAATATCATTTTCCATCTTTTTCCTCTTTCTTTAGCCATGATGCTAAACTACTTCCTTGCATTTCAAAGAACTCATCATTTGCTTTTGCAATCCTTTGCGGCATATAATCAATATACTGTCTTGTCATCTCTTCATAAGTATGTCCAAGATAATCCCTGATACTTTGCAGTGATACATGACTGTCATAAAACATAGTTGCTACTGTATGTCGATAATCGTGTGATTGAAATAAATATTCTCCATTTGCAATCTTATTTTCCCGGCACGCTTCTATCATCTGAGTTCGGAATGTACCATATAGACAAGCACCACCTCTGCTGTTTTTAAAAATGAATTCTTCAGGCTGAATTTCATGTTTTTTCAAGTATACTTTCATAATCTGATAAAGTGCCTGTGGGATTGGAATCCTTTTATAATTCTTCATTTTGACCTGATACACCTGAATCCAATAATCCTCGCCCTGCTGATAATAAGCATTTCCTTTCAATGTACACACTTCACTCGCCCGTAATCCTAGACACCACAGATGTAGGAACATACATCGTAATCGCTCTGGAAAAAGATATAATTTTTTCAAAATTTCCATATATACTGTTTCCTCAACGCTACGATCATGATGTACTATTACTTCTTTTTGTTGGAAATATTCAATTCGGAATGGCATTCTTGTAATATACTGTTTAACTTCCATGAATTTATAAAAATGACCGATACCGAAAATTCTTTCATTAAATCCCTTTGCCTGTATTCCCCGTTCTCGCAAGCCGTCTGCATACTTTTTTACTTCTGCGACAGTTGCATGAATCGCCAGTATCTTTTCTTGTTCCAGCAGTTCAATAAAATTTCTAATACATACAAATCTTCGTACAATCGTGCTGACTGCCTGTCCAGTAATTCCCAGTTCATATTTCATGTATGCCTGTAAAATTTCTCGATTCTGTATTTCCTTGACTTCCATAAAAGAAATGCTAATTAAGGATTTACTTTCGTCTATCCGATGTTTTCCAAGATGTAATCGTTCCAGATACCATACATTTGCTTCCCATTGGATCTGTTCCTGCTGCATAAACGCATCTCTTCTGCATTCACCTAAAATACTTCGTTGACTCGTTTCGGGAAAATTCTTTAAAATAGTTTCCACTTGTTCCATTTCCAGCAATCCAATATCCGTAATATTTAACTGAACACAAGAATCATAAAGAAGTTTTAAGGATTTTAACCTGACATTTCTATAAGCCTTAGACATTGAAGTATTGGCAATGATACGACTCAACGTATAAAAAATTTGTTTCTTTAAAACTTCTGAACAATTTTGTGTAAAATCCCACACCAATAGGTTTGTTTTATAAGAAGTTTCAAAGGTCTCAGCTATTTCCTTTTCCGGATAATACTTCAGAAAATAAATTTTATTTTGATATTTCCATTCATATATCCGCTTTCCATTTAGCGTCTGCATTTGTTGATAGATATGTTGTTGTTTTACCGTATCATATATTTTCAAATAGAAAGATACAATTTGTGATCGTATCTGTCCTCTTAAATATTGTTCATACGAATTTCGCAAAGGATAATCCATTTCTTCCAGATGCCAGATTTTTCTATCTGCCAAGAACTTTTTCAATTTGTTAATTCTTGAATCGCTTTTTATTCCAAGTGCATCAATTTCTGAATATAGTTCCTGCTTTTTCTTCTCAATATCTACTTCAGATTCTGTTATGTGTTCTGCCTGTTGCAATAAATATATAGGTATTTCTCACACCTCCCTACTCCAGCAGACGTTCCGCCCCATAAATAGCAGTGTGTTGTGCATAAAACTCATTACTTGCTTCTATCAGTTCATCATCCAGCCAGTCCAGATACTTTATAGTCGTATCCAAATGTTTATGCCCCAATGCCTGACTGATCATTTCCAGTTCCCATCCTGCCTGCTTTCGCATATTTGCAAAATAGTGACGTAACATGTGGGGTGTGATTTTAACTCCGGTTTTCTTTTCCATTCGGTCCAACATATCATATACACTGTCCACTCTTAATGGCTTTCCAATGTTCTCACCCATGATATTCACAAACAGGTAATCCTGATGTTGCAGGATTTTCCGATATTTTGCCAGATAATCCATGAGAAATTCAAACGTATCATTACTTATCTTGGCACTTCTGTATTCCGCATTTTTGGCTCTCGCTTCATTTTCATTATCTTCCCGGAAGCATACCCTTATCATGTGATTCCTATAATCAATATCTTTGACATATTTTACTCCCAGTAGTTCCCCAATTCTGTATCCGGTTTCTGCTAACATAAGTAACAGAAGCTGATCTCTTCGGTTCGTACAGGCCTGTAAAATTGTAATAATCTGATTTTCTTTTGCTGTTCTCCCACGATGTTCCTCTTCCTTCAGATAGGCTTTAAAAGAATGATTCCGCAGTACCTTTTTTACTCCCACCTGATTAACCGCTATAATCTGGTTATACGATAAGGTTTTGAGACTTCCGTACTGTTCATATTCTGCCTCTATAAATAAATAGAACCTGAACACATCTTTTAAGTATGCGTTGCAGGTTCCTTCATTCGGACACTTCTTTTCTCCAGCCGTTTGCTCTGTATGGTTTCCGGCTTTAAGCCAGTATAAAAATTCCACAAAGTGTTCTGTCTGTTTTTCATAATCTAACTGATAGACTTCTGTGAGTTCCATTTCTTTCTCTGCCATATATTTCATATAATAGCAGATTGAAAATGCTGTGCGTTTCACTGTATTTGGTGAACGTTTACATTTAATCTTATGCATTAGATATTTACTTGGCAGTTCTTCAATACTCATTGTTTCCAGATTTCTGATGAAAAAATATTTTTCTGTTCCATCTTTTATCGTTTCCACCTTGTATATCATAAGCTGCCTCCTTTCCTCTAACGCTATACACAGTATACCCACTTCATGCCGAAATAGCTATTCATCAATACCAACAATCCCACCGAAAACGCCCTTGAAATACCACCAAACTTTTCGTGCAAAATCTGCTTTTTCTGTAGCAGAACCACGAACGGTTACAGGTAGTATTCCACGCCTTTCCGGTTTCGAATAAAGTGCTGGACATCCTTGATATCTTTTGCCATCTTGCAGCTCGGAAGCGCACACATTACTTCCTCATGATACCTGCCACCTTCTCCTGCACGCTCGTCTAAAATGGACACGACACAAGTATCTGTCTCGGTGCGGAGAGCACGTCCGAATCCCTGTCTTAGTTTTTTCTGCATGTCTGGAACAATCACTGCCTGAATATAATCTTTCAGGCTGGCATATTCCTTCTTCTGTGCTTCACTGATGGGATCAGGAACAGCAAAGGGCAGTTTTACTATAATCAGCGAAGATACCATATCTCCAGGGAAGTCTACTCCTTCCCAACAGGAGCCGGCTGCAAAAAGGACAGCATTGTCCATCTGTTTAAATCTTGTGATCTCTTCCGGTGAATGTCTCCACACCTCTATCATCGGGAACGGAATTTCATCCCTTAACATCTGGTAAACGTTTCCCATCAAATGATAAGATGTAAACAGCACTAGCGTATGCCCGTAAGTCGAACAGATCAGTGAATGGATATGGCCTGCTATCATCTCTGCCTCTTCCTGACTTTCTCTTCTGCATGTCTTCAAATTCTTTGGCAGATATAACAGACAGTTCTTCTGATATTCAAACGGGGAGTCTGCCACATATTCCCGGACTCTCCGCACTCTCTGTAATCCTGTCATTTTCCGAATGTGGGAAAATCCCTGTCCGGTTTTTAAAGTTCCGCTTGTCAGAATCGCTCCCATTCCTCTGCTCCATAACATCTGGTCCAGATACTGTGGAATCCGTCTGCTGGATGCACACAATATAATCCGGTGGTCATGGTCCTGCTTCAGATGCAGCACATACTTCTTATCCTGATGGAAAAAGCATTCCAGCACACTTTTGGTTTCTTCCAGCTTGTTTCTGATCCACTTTGGAATCTTCTTTTCTAATTTTTCTATGATCTTATTCATGGTCTGTATCCCCTCATATAAATACATTGCACACTCTTCTGTCATGTGGAATTCTTCTTTTATCCCATATCTGGTTCTGTGGTTTTCTCCTATGATGTCCAGCACCATCCGGATCGTCCCGGACAGTTTTCTTATCTCCGGGCCTTGGTACTCATTCCCAAGATAAAAGCAGATTTCTCGGATATCGTCATAACAGAGGCTCTTCCCAAACATCTGCTTTGCCGCATCCGGCAGCTTATGTGCTTCATCGACAATCAATGCTCGGTAGTCTTTTAATAACGGGCGGTAATCCTGCAGCCTGTGATAACCATCAGCCAGCAGATAATTGTGATTACAGATCTGAATGAACATTTCATGATCTCTGGAACGCTCCAGATACTGCTGATACCTGCATGAGCCTCTTTTCGGGCAGTCTCCCGAACAGAACTTCGGTACACTCACCATCCTTCTGTCAAACCCACTTAAGTTGGACACTTCGTCCATATCATAATGTTCTTTCAACGACAGCAGAGCTTCTTTCTGCAACGCATTTTTGTTTTTTTCTTCGATTGCAACGATTCGGTGCTCCAACCTCTCATCGCAGACAAAATGCTCTTTCCCTTTTCGTATCACAGCTTTAATAGGGGCCTGAATCGTCCCGTTCTCCTGAAGAATCCGGGAGAGAAAAGGGATATATTCTGTAAGAATTGCTTTCTGGAGTGCAATGCTGGAAGTGGATATCACGACCGGACGCTGCTCATAAGGGGAACATCCTTCTGCAAGGAGGGAATATTTTCTCATCAGAACACAGGCCACCAGATAGGCATACGTCTTGCCGATACCGACACCCGCGTCACACAGTGCTATGTTTCTTCCCAGCAGGTTATCCAGCATTTTGTGGCATAACATAATCTGTTCTTCCCTTACTGCCATTCCATGTTCCGGGAACAGCACTCGGAAAATAGTATCAATTTCTCGATGCGCTCTATTGAGATATTCTCTTGTGTAATACATAATTTGTTACCTGATATGCGTGCTGATATCACATCAATACGGCTGTAAAGGATTTCTCCCTACAGCCGTATGTATCTGATATCAACGACACATTCTTCCTTGATTTCTTATACTTTTGATTTTTGGCGTTGTATTTGTCCTCGACTCCCCCATTGCCTTACGGGAACATTACAGGCGGATGCTTGGCATTGCACCGCTCACGGATTTTCTAAAAGTCTTGCTGATTACAACCCAAAGTCCATCCTCTGCTCACTGGCAGTTCCTATGTATCATTATCCCCTCGTAAGTGATCCTCGCAAAAGACCGCCACGGTCCTGTTTCAGTTAAAGATGATTCGCTCGAAACGAAAACGCCACAAAAGAACTCTGCCTCTCACTTTCTGGTCTAATTTCTTCCATGCCCTTTTCATCTGTCCTCGCGTCTTCCTGCCACGCTTCTACTTACGGGAACGTACCTGTAATGCTGGTATGAGGTTGTCAAAGTACACTGGCAAAATTTACCTGCCTATTAAATAGCCGACGAAAAACGCCATAATTATTCAATTTTTGATAAATTTTTTAATTTTTTTCTCAAACGGTTTCTTTTGGTATAAATCGTCTGTTCTGCCATTCCCATAATCTTAGCAACTTCTCTTCCAGAATATCCCCATGTACTGAGTAAGAGGATTTCCAGTGTCTGATGCTCCGTTTCTTTCAATAGTTCATAGATTCGCTTATCACCTATGTGATCCAGAAGCTCCTTTACATCCCTTGCAAACAGCTCGCTGTCCTTTTCTTTTATGGAATCCATATCCTGCATCGTTTCATCCAGATGTTCCCGGTATCTGCGCTCTTCCAGAAAGTCTTCCCTGTCCATCTGGCGCAGCTTTTGGATCTTCTCTTCTTCCATTCCCAGTTCACGCAATTTCTTTTCTTCCTGTTCTTTCCAATAATTCCACTTTCGTTCTTCACTTGTCTTGTTATAAGCCATTTATCTTTCCTCCGATCTGATTTTTGATATAGAAATCAAATCGGAGCATGGCGGTGACCGGATAGGTACGTTATAATGTTCGAAAAATGTCGAAGAAAAAAATGCTGCAACCTCTTCGATTACAGCACTTTTTTCCATCTTACGTGAATATTTCTTGTTGGTTCATAGGAGATTCCTTCTTTTTCTCATAATGAATAAAAGACTCTTGTCATCCATTATTTATTATAATTTTTCTACTATTACAAT
>NZ_ACFY01000092.1 GCF_000174195.1 Roseburia inulinivorans DSM 16841
GGTGACAACCTTGCTAAGTCCCATTGATAACGTTCTGTATTATAATATTCTGTCCAATCCCTAACTGCGTTTAATATCTCCTCATAGCCGTGGCACTCTGATAGATCTAATTCATCTTTCATATGACCAAAGAATGATTCCTGAGGAGCATTGTCCCAACAGTTTGCTCTACGTGACATAGACTGTCTCAGTTCGTTATCCTTTAACAATTGGATAAATTTAATGCTGGTATAGTGGGAACCCTGATCGCTATGTATTAATGTTTCTGTGCTTAAATCAGTTCCATGTTTTTCTATTAACTGCTTTACTGTTTCTAATACAAAATCAATTTCTAGTGATTCGCTGAGAACCCATGACAGCAGTTCCTTGGTACAGGCATCTATAATTGTCGACATATAGCACCGGGGTGCTTTTCCATTTATAATATACGTGATATCCGTTAACAGAATTTTTCTTGGTCCGTGTTCCTCGAATTCACGGTTTACTATATTGGGTGCGGTATATGCAGTTGCCATTGCTTTTGCCATTCTCCGATAGGGATTTGCCTTGCGGATAGGGCACTGTAAGTTGTACTTCTTCATCAACCGCCGGATTTTTTTGATATTCATCACTATCGGCGGTTCCATGTGTAACAGCCTCATATATATGCTACGGGCACCTTTATGATATCCTCGGTACTGGTATGCTTTCAGAATCAGAAGAAAATCCTGTCTGTCCTGTTCCTCCCTTTCCATTCGCTGGTCTTCTGTTGAGAGATAATGGTAATATCCCGAACGGGATACTCCTGCAATTTCGCACATGGCAGCTACATTCAATAGATTATCGTTTTTTTGCATGGTATCATAAATAATCTGATACTTTGCATGGGCTGGTATTTTCATTATTCCGGAGCCTCCGGATTTAAAGATACAATTTTTTTTAGAAACTCAATCTCCTGATCTTTATATGCCAGTTGCATTTCTAAATATTTTATCCGATTTTCAGCCGAAAGATATCCGTTGCAGCCCTGTGCATAGGTGTTAAGATCTCGAAAACCATTTCCCTTTTTTACTTCATTTCCAATCATGGTTTTCAGACCATTTATTCTGGAATCCCCCAAGATATTTGGATCTATCCCAAGAGTCGAAATAATCTCACGTGGAAGCCTGCCCTTTGACAGTTCCTCCCAAAACAGTTTTTTAAATTCTGCCGAGAAATGTACAATGCTCGGTGATACATCCAGCACATATTTGCTATTTCTCAGTGTGAGCATTTCCTGTTCTGTAAACTTTCTGTTTGCCATAATTTCCTCCAATTCATTATTATTGTAATAACAATCTGAATCGGAGTCAAAAAGCGATTTTGTCCAAAATGAAGGGGTTCATCAAAACCATGTCCGAAGTTAAGGGTTCCCTGTAAACTCATTGTATAGATTTAAGGGTTTTCATTAAAACTTACTGTCTAATGGTAAGGGTTTTAAAAACTCAATCTGTCCAATCTATAGGGTACATTTTAAT
>NZ_ACFY01000091.1 GCF_000174195.1 Roseburia inulinivorans DSM 16841
GGATATACGACTTCATCTGGCAATGTAGAATGTCGCTCCTCTTGTAGGAGCGTGGATTGTATTCCTAATAGGACAGGTAGGACTTTTTCTTATGTTGTTAATTAACATACTTTGACGTTAAAAAATATCTGTCAAATAAAGCTATTTATATGATATCATAGATATTATAAAGAAATCTTATTTGATGCTTTTACATAGTTTTCAGTCAAATGACGTAATTTGTCAGAGACGGTACACATTTACAATTTGGAAGGATGAGTAAGTATTATTCGATAGTTGAGAAGAATAGGGCAGTAGCTTGGCGAAAAGATAATAATTATCATTGTTTATAGGAGAATGCCATATATGAAAAAAGTGGGAAGTTATGCATTGCTAATCAGTATGCTATCAGGATGCAGCCAACAAAATACAGTGAATCAAACTGAAAGTGAGGTATCAGAAGCACAAATGCAGGAGAATAGCGAAAATATAGAAACAGAAAAAATGCAGGATACAGAAAAGATCCAGAATACAGAGAAAATCCAAGATACAGAAAAAAATGAAAACAGAGAGAAGCTATCTCCTTTTGAAATGCATGGCGCATTGCATGTAGAAAATGGAAAGTTGACCGATCAGCATGGCGATGTAGTGCAGCTTTATGGAATGTCTACGCATGGAATTGCATGGTTTCCGCAGTATGTGAATCCGGATGCTTTTCGCACACTTCGGGATGATTGGAATACAAACTGCATACGTCTGGCAATGTATACGGCGGAAGATGGAGGATATTGTTCTGGCGGAGATAAAGAGCAATTAAAACAGCTTGTTAAGGATGGCGTTTCCTATGCAACAGATTTAGGAATGTATGTGATTGTGGATTGGTACATTTTGAGTGATGGTGATCCAAATCAGAATAAAGATGAGGCAATTGCTTTCTTTAAAGAGATGGCAGAAACTTTTGTTAATAATGACAATGTGCTTTATGAGATTTATAATGAACCAAATGGTGGTACTTCATGGGAAAGTATCAAAGCATATGCAGAGGAAATAATTCCAGTCATTAGAGAAAAAAAGCCGGATGCGGTAATTCTGGTAGGAACTCCGACATGGAGTCAGGAGATTGATAAAGCAGCAGAGTCGCCATTAGAAGATAAAAATGTTATGTATACGTTACATTTTTATGCAGGAACACATAAGGATGATTTGCGCAATCGGCTGGAAAGCTATGCACAGAATGGTCTGCCGATTTTTGTGAGCGAGTTTGGAATGTGTGATGCTTCGGGAAATGGTGCGAATGACTTTGAATCTACTGCGAAATGGTTGGATTTATTAAACAAGTATCAGATAAGCTTTATGTGTTGGAACTTGGCAAATAAAGATGAGAGCAGCAGTGTGTTCAGAGCAAATAGCACAAAAATTTCTGATTGGACAGAAGAAGATTTAAGCGAAGCAGGACAATGGATCAAAGCTTACTTCCAAAATAGAAGTTATCAATAAAATTTCATAAAAACACAATACAAAAAGGAGTCCCTCCATGCAATCATACAACGACCTACAATCACAATTAAAAACAATAGACCATAAAAGTTACCCATTATACAAATCCCTGCGCGGAAGTTACCAGTTCCCCAAATACATATTGTCAATTGACCATGTGCAGGGCGATCCGTTTGCGGCGCCATCGGATGTGAGGGTGACAGTGGATGCGAAGGCAGCCGGATTCCCGGCATTTGCGATGAAAGATAAGCTGACAAGAACTGCGTTGGCGGATGAACTGCTTCGCAATTTTGCGGCAAAAGTGAATCAGTTTAACTTTAAAGCGAAGGGTTCCGGGAAAAGTGGGCTGATCTCAGTGACACACTGCGGACAGGAAGTGCTGCAGAGGACAGCATGTGAAATCAGTGAAAAAGAGATCACCGCCAGATTTGCAGTCGGGTTTCCTGCAAATGGAAGAACGATTAATGCAAAAGAACTCGAAAAAATCTTATTTGAATATCTGCCACAGTGCGTGGAGCAGTCTTTTTATTATAAAAATCTGAATGCGCAAAAAGTAAAAGAGGCTGTGGAACTGGCAGAAGATCAGCAGGCAATCCGTGAGAAGCTGCTAGAACTTGGGCTGGCTGCGTTTGTGGCGGATGACTCTGTGCTGCCAAGGGAGAGCGGTATCTCTTCCAAGCCAATGAAGCAGTCTGTAAAATTTGTTTCTCCGGAAACAATGCGTGTGACATTAGAACTGCCGCACCGGGGGAAGATTACAGGAATGGGAGTTCCCAAAGGGATCACCCTGATCGTAGGCGGCGGTTATCATGGAAAATCTACACTTTTAAATGCGTTGGAATTAGGCGTATACAATCATATTGCCGGAGATGGCAGGGAATATGTGATCGCAGATGAAACGGCACAAAAGCTCCGCTCTGAGGACGGAAGATTTATCAAAAATGTAGATATTTCCATGTTTATCAATGATCTTCCAAACGGCAGGGATACGAAGGATTTTTCGACTGCTGATGCGAGTGGAAGCACGTCCCAGGCGGCTGGCATCGTGGAAGCGGTTGAGGCCGGCAGCAGACTGCTTTTGCTGGATGAGGATACTTCTGCAACTAATTTTATGGTGCGGGATGCCTTTATGCAGAAAGTGGTAAGCCCGGACAAAGAGCCGATCACACCGTTTTTATCCAGAGCAGGGGATCTGTATGAAAAAGCAGGAATTTCTACCATTCTGGTTGCGGGAAGTTCGGGAGCATTTTTCCACATTGCAGACACTGTGATCCAGATGGATCAGTATGAACCTGTGGATATCACAGAGAAAGCAAAGAACCTGTGTGGACAATTTCCAATCATGCAGGAGACAGCAAAACCATTTGTTTTACCGGATAGCCACCGTGTCATGGAAAAAGACAGGAATGGAGCGGTAAAATGCAGGGACTACCGGAGCGGAGAAGTGAAAAAAGGCGAGCCGGAGCGCTTGAAGGTAAAGACGCTTGGTGTGGATGGCTTTATGCTTGGAAAACAGAATGTCGATCTGCGCTATATCGAGCAGTTGATCGACAGCGAGCAGACGGCGGCACTGGGACTGCTTTTGAAATATACTGTGGAACATCTGGTGGATGGAAAGCGTACCATTTCAGAAACGGCACAGTGGTTAGAACAAAAGTTAGAGCAGGAAGGAATGGTATTTGCCGCAGAGCATGGCGTTATCTCCGGTGGATACGCAATCCCAAGAATTCAGGAGATTTATTCCTGCCTGAACCGCTATCGGGTGTAAATAATTGTGAATAAGAAAGGAGCCTGCCATGCGTCCAACAATCAAAAAACAGAATATAAAAACTCTATTGGAAACAAAGTTTATCAAAGTATTTGATCTTCAGTATGCCGAGGGCAGACATTACTATAATGCAACAAGACGGAGCGCAGATGATCTTGTGGCAGTGAAGTCTACGGAAGAATTTCAAAATATGCTTCCGGATGCGGTGAGCTGCATCACGATCTGGAATCCATCCAACGGTGAGCCAAAGCTATTATTGAACCGTGAATTCCGGTATCCGGCAGGACAATTTTTGCTGAGTGTCCCGGCGGGACTGATCGATCCGGCAGATAAAGAGGAAGACGAACCATTGCTTGTGACTGCGAAAAGAGAACTGAAAGAAGAAACCGGAATTGAGGTTTTGGATACAGATGAACTGGAAGTGATCAATCCATGTCTTTTCAGCACACCGGGAATGACGGATGAGAGCAACGCACTTGTGAAAATCGTGTTGAACCGGGATACTCTGACAGGTATGTCACAGGACGGTGCAGAGGGAAGTGAATGTTTTGACGGCTTTTCTTTTCTGACAAAAGAGCAGGCACAGAAAATTTTAAAGGACGGCGTTGATGAGTACGGCATTTTCTATTCCGTGTATACATGGACAGCATTGACCTATTTTGTGGCAGATATGTGGAATCGAAACCCTATTTACAAATGCATAAAAAAATAGGATAATAGCTGTGAAAATAACAACATATTCTTTATAAGAAGAAACAGCATTCCAAGAATGCAAAGCCATTCGAAAGGTATAAAGTATTTTTGGATTGCAAAGCATCGGAAAGATGTTTTAGAAGGTAATACATATGGAAATTGAGAGATTAGGTGAAAATAAGATCAGATGTGCACTGTCTGAAGAAGAAATCCGTGAAATGGGATACAATATTGATGAGATTATTGGAAATACCGAGGTGACGCAGGAGTTTATGCGTGCGGTGGTGGAACTGGTAGAGGAGCAGGGCAATATCAGTATGCAGAATATTTCACCGGTAGTGAAGGCAGAACTTTTGCAGGATCACAGCATGGCGATCACGTTTGGCGGAGATTCCGAGATGAGTTTTAAGAATCTTGTGGATACGGTCGGACAGCTGATGAACCAGCTCGCACCGGAAAAATTATCAGAATTTCGGCAGATGAATAAAGAGGAAAAACAGAGTGCTATCGATGATTTCCTCGAAAAATATAAGGCAAAGCACAGCCAGGATGCAAAAAAGACAGAGACAGAAGATGCAAATGGTACTGAGCAGAAAGAGGACAATGAAATTTTTGAGACATCGGTTCCGTTTAGTCTGGAGTTTTCCAGTCTGGATGAAATGCTGCGATTGATCCGTCTGGCACCATTTACAGAAAAAATGCCTACAAGCAGTCTTTATAAATTCCAGCAAAAATACTATCTTGTGATGGATCTGATCCATTTTTCAAGGGAAGAATTACGGCCATTTGCGTTTACAATTGTAGAATATAACAATTGCCGTTATGCTGAGGTCGGACAAATTGCATTTATAAAAGAACACGGAAAATGTATTGTAGAAAATGAGGCACTGCAAACGCTGATGCAATTGTAAAAAGTGATGAAAATTTTTCAGGCAATAGACAAATGTGCCAAATGTCAGAAAAAATATTGTTACTTTTGCCGATGAATTTCATGCGCTAAAATCTACCATATATGCTATTATAGTTGAGGCGCACGTACGAGATATAGTGCACTGCAAATGAAAATATGTTATGTGGGAGATTGGTTATGAGCAGAGAGCAGCTTTTAGAACTTGAAGATGTGAAGAGAAGTTTACTGGTACAGGCATACCGTATGAAACAGGAGCATCCGCATATGTCGCCGGTTGGAATTGAGATGGAGATGTATTCTGCTTTGATGGCTGAAGTAAAAGAGATCACAACGAGAATCCAGATGAGCGCAGAGGCATAGGTGACAACCAATAAGTTTTTCGGGCAGGCTTTTTCAGAGATGAAAGAACCTGCCTTTATTATGACAGAAAATACGATTTGAGTTTCTGTCAATAGATGATTGAAAAAAGAGGAGAACAACCATGAATTTTGCAGAGAGAAGAAAACAGGTTTTTGAGAAAATGGAGAGACAGTCAGCGTTGATCTTATTTTCCGGGATTGAGAGCCATGTGAGTGCAGATGAATATGCACCATTTGAGGCAGACAGAAACTTTTTTTATCTGACAGGATTAAGAAGAGACCATATGATTCTTTTGATGAAAAAGACATTGAAAGAGGAGCAGGTGATTTTATTTATCGAAGAAGCAGACCCGACACAGGAGCGCTGGTACGGAAGAAAAGTGACAGTGGATGAGGCAAAAGAGATTTCCGGTATCGATAATGTGATGTTTTTAGATTCTTTTGAGGGCGCTGTTGACCGCATGATGGCAAGGGAAGATATTGACAGCCTGTATTTTGACTGTTACAGATATCAGTTTGAGGACATGCCGGATTACAATATGATCAAAGCAAAAGAATTTGCAGAAAAATATCCGGGACATGCAGTGAAAAATATTTCGCAGGTGATCGCAGAACTGCGTATGCAAAAAGACGGGGATGAAGTAGCACTTGTGCGGGAGGCGATCGGCATTACTGATAAAGCATTGCAGTATGTGATGAAACATTTAGAGCCGGGAATGGCAGAATATCAGGCACAGGCTGATTTTGAATACATGATCCGCTATAACGGAGCGGAGGGAACTGCATTCCCTACCATCGCAGGAAGCGGTGCAAACGGAACCATGCTTCACTATGACACAAACCTTGACATTTGTGAGGATGGTTCTTTACTGCTGATGGATCTCGGGGCAAAATACCGCGGATACTGCGCAGATATCACAAGAACTTATCCGGTAAACGGAACATACACAGAGCGCCAGAGACAGGTTTACGACATTGTCTTAGCTGCAAACCGTGAGGTTGCAAAGACTGCAAAACCGGGCATGACGTTAAAAGAGTTAAATGAGATTGCAAAGAAAGTGCTTGCAGCAGGCGGTATGAAACTCGGTCTGATCGAAAAAGAGGACGAGATTGATACTTATTATATGCATGGCGTATCCCATCATCTTGGAATCGATGTGCATGATGTCACAGCGGCTTGCAATGAAAAATTACAACCGGGTGCCATCATTACTGATGAACCGGGACTCTACATTGACGAATGGGAGATCGGAATCCGTATCGAGGATGATCTTCTGATCACAGAGAACGGCTGTGAGTGTCTCTCAGAGGCAATTATCCGTGATCCGGACGAGATCGAAGCATTTATGAAAGACAGATAGAAATGAGGCAGAAATGAGTTGACCATTTCCGGTCACGATTATATAATAGCAATGGAAATTTTTTAGGAGGTGACATTCATGGACAGTTGTGATAGTGCGGGGCGAAAGAACAAAACCGATGGATTTTCTGAATGCTTTGGCACAGGGCAGATGTCTGTGGGCGTCTGACCTCTGTGATAATAGAATATGCCTTCTGAAACCACCGGTTTACATGCCTATACAATAGAGTGCACGCTTCGCGGACAATCTATTGTCATGAACTATAACAGCAGGAACTTACACATGCTGCTTGGAAGTAAAGCGGTGGTTTTTTATGCCCTTTTTTCAGGGAGAACAGGAGGCAGAAATGCAAAAAGAAGTATTAAAAGAACCGACTTATGTAGAAGAATTATTAACATTATTCCGAAGCAATCTTGGAAAAGAAGAACTGCTCGAAAAAATCTCCGATTATCATGAGAGCGACATTGCGGATGCAATGGAGCAGATGACACCGGAGGAAAGAAAAAAACTCTATCCATTGCTTGGAGAGGAGTATATTGCGGAAATCCTTTCCTATACCGAGGATGCGGCAGAGTATTTGCAGGAGATCAACCTGGAAAATGCTGCCAGAGTCATTTCGGAGATGGATTCCGATGATGCGGTCGATGTTCTGGAGAATCTGGATGCGGACACTAAGACCAGGATCGTCGATCTGCTGGATGATGATGCGGAAAAAGATGTAAAACTGATTTTATCTTATGAAGATGATGAGATCGGTAGCAAAATGACAACGAATTTTATCGTCATAGGAAAGAATCTGAACATCCGTCAGGCAACGCATGAGCTGATCCGTCAGGCGGGAGAGAACGATAATATCTCAACGATCTATGTAGTAGATGAAAATGAGCAGTATTATGGAGCAATCGACTTAAAAGACCTGATCGTGGCAAGAGATTATCAGGATCTGGACAATCTGATCTCGACTTCCTATCCGTATGTGGGAGCACATGAGAAAATCAGTGAGTGTATCGAACGGTTAAAAGACTACGCAGAGGATTCCATTCCGGTATTGTCAGAGGAAGGAAAAATCTTAGGAGTCATCACAGCTTACGACATCGTGGAAGCCGTGGATGAAGAGATGGGAGAGGACTATGCGAAGTTAGCCGGTCTTACTGCGGAAGAAGATTTGGAGGAGACAACGTTTCAGAGTATGAAAAAACGTCTCCCGTGGCTGATCATCCTGCTGTTTTTGGGAATGGTGGTATCTTCGGTTGTCGGAATTTTTGAGACGGTCGTTGCAGTGATCCCGATTGTGATGTGTTTCCAGTCATTGATTTTAGATATGGCAGGAAATGTCGGAACCCAGTCGCTGGCGGTGACGATCCGTGTGCTGATGGATGAGAATTTAAACCGGAAAGATAAGTTTGGACTGATTTTGAAAGAGATGCGCATTGGTTTTGCAAATGGACTGTTTCTTGGAATTATGGCATTTGTATTTATCGGACTCTATGTGTGTTTCATAAAAGGAAATGCGCTTTCCTATTCGTTTTTGATCTCAGGCTGTGTGGGAGTTTCCTTAATGCTTGCGATGGTGATCTCGAGCCTTGTCGGAACAACGATCCCACTGCTTTTCCATAAGATCAAAGTCGATCCGGCGGTCGCGTCAGGACCACTTATCACAACCGTGAATGATCTGGTAGCAGTGGTTACTTATTATGGACTGGTCTGGCTGTTTATGATCGAATTATTGAAGATTTAACATTTTGTATAGGTAATCTTTACCTTTTCTTTAGAATAATCCATGTGTATTTTAAGAATGAACCGTTATACTCGTTAACAGTAAAAATGTTACAGAGTATAGCGGAGGTCATTCCAAATGAAATATATCACATTTACAATCCCATGTTACAATTCAGAAAATTATATGCGAAGATGTGTGGATTCACTTTTGGTGGGCGGCGAGGATGTCGAGATCCTCATTATTGACGATGGTTCTTCCGACCGGACAGGTGCGATCGCAGATGAATACGAAATGCTTTATCCAAACATTGTAAAAGCGGTGCATAAGCCAAACGGCGGTCATGGTTCCGGTGTGAACAAAGGGCTGGAGCTGGCGCATGGACTTTATTATAAAGTCGTGGATTCCGACGATTGGTTCGACCGTGATGCTTATCTGAAAATGTTAGATAAAATAAAAAGTTTTGAAGTCGCACAGTTCCCAGATCTGATCATCTGTAATTATGTGTACGATCATCTGGATGAGGGAATCCAGAAACCGATGAATTACAGAAATGTATTTCCAACTGAAAAAATGTGCAACTGGAACACAATCGGACATTTTCATCCATCGCAGTATTTGATTATGCATGCACTTATGTTTCAGACGAAAGTATTGAGACAGTCGGGGGTAAAACTGCCGGAGCACACGTTTTATGTGGATAACCTGTTTTCCTATCAGCCGCTTCCGTATGCGAAGAATCTCTACTACATGGATATTGACCTGTATCATTACTACCTTGGAAGGGAAGATCAGTCGGTCAACGAGAAAGTCCTGATGAAGCGTATCGACCAGCAGATCCGCGTGACAGAGCTTGTTGCAAAAAGTGTGGATTTAAGAGAAGTGAAAAAAATGTATCCAAAACTGGCCGTTTACATGATGCGCAATATTTCAATCATGTTGTCCATTTCTTCAATCCATCTTCTTCTGATCAAAACAGAGGAGGCGTTCCAGAAACGTAAAAGGATGTGGGAGCAGGTGAAGGATTATGACAGGATGCTTTATTACCGGTTAAGATGTTCTACCTTAAGCGGTCTTACTTATCTGCCGGGAAGATTAGGTGGAAAAATCACAGTCGGCGGCTACCGCATGGCAAGAAAAATTTATCAGTTCCAGTGATAAGAAAAAAGTACAGAGGAATAAAGATATGGCACAGATTTATATTGCATTTGTAGATACACCGGGATTTTTTGCCGGAATGATACGGCAGGTCATCAAACAGAAGTACATTCATGTGGTTCTTTCGATGGATGCGGAACTTGAGGAGGCATACAGTGTGGGACGCAGAAATCCTGCGGTTCCGCTGTTTGCCGGATTTGAAAAAGAGGATAAAAGAAAAATCTTAACGGTGTTTCCAACGGCTGATTATATGGTGTGTAGTATTGAGTGTTCGCTTGTACAAAAGGAGGCAATCCGTCAGGAACTGCATCTGGCTATGCAGGAAAGATTTCATTATCATTATGCAGTTGCAGGATTACTATTTATTTTGTGGAACATTCCATTTTACCAGGAAAACCATTACACCTGTTCTTCCTACGTGGCACGGGTATTAGAGAAGTACGGCGTCTGTCATTGGGAAAAACATTTTTCCCTTGTGACACCAAAGGATTTCATGGAAAAATTTGGACGGAAACGGATTTTTGAAGGAAGTTTGAGAGAATTAGTGGAAATGTCTGTGCAGGAAGAAACGGTTTGTGCTGTTGAAAAAATTGCGTAACAGTTCTGTCCAAAAAAGAGGAAAGGTGGCTACGTGGATATGAAAAAGAAAATCTTGCAGACAGTCTTGTTTCTTGGGATTATGTTTTTGACTTTTTATACGTTACTCCATGGACAGAATCTGTCAGAAATTTATCAGGCAGTAAAAAATATGTCAGTTCCGTACCTGATTGCAGCGGCAGGACTGGCGTTATTTTTTGTCTGCGCAGAGGGCAGCATGATCTGGTATCTGCTCACATCCATGCGAAAAAAAACAGACAGTCAGACAACCGTTCTCTGTGTTGTTGGAAAAGAAAAGGTATGTTCTCTGTGGCGTTGTATCCAATATTCGTTTATTGGATTTTTTTATTCGGGCATCACACCATCCGCAACAGGTGGGCAGCCGGTGCAGCTTTATTATATGAACAAAGATGGAAACAAAGGTTCTGACTGTACCATAGTGCTTATGACGGTGGCAGTAATTTATAAAATTGTGTTGGTAGTTTTAGGTGCCGGAATGTTACTTTTTTGCGGCGGCGCATTGAAAACAGAGCTGCAGTCCTTTTTTCCATTATATTTGCTGGGGCTTGCGCTGAACACGGTTGCCGTTGCAGTTGTACTTGCCGCAATGCTTTTTCCACAGTGGATGATTGTCGTTTGGGCGTGGGTGGAAAAGCAGTTTATCCGGCTCGACATCTGGAAAGCAAATCCACAGCGCATGGATAAGGTGCAGACATTTACGGGAAACTATAGAAATGCCGTGGATTGGCTGAAGCAGCATCCGGGAAAATTAATAGTGGTCATCGCCGTGACGTTTTTGCAGAGGTGTAGTGTATTTCTGCTTACTTATATGGTATATCTCGGACTTGGACAGGCGGGGACTTCCATACAGGAGGTAGTTCTATTACAGGCATCGGTCTACATTGCGGTGGATATGCTTCCGCTGCCGGGAGCGCAGGGAATCACCGAACTGATGTATCGGTCAGTCTTTGCACCGGTATTTTCTAAGGGCAGTCTGATCCCATCCATGCTGATCAGCAGGGGACTGAACTTCTATTTTCTTTTGTTGGCAGGAGCCGGGGTTACGGCTGCAAACCATTTTCTTGTAAAAAAGAAGATTTAAACTCTATTTGCAGGACACGGAGCAGCTCTTATGGCGGAAAAATAAAGATTTGGTAAAGAAAGTATAAAAGATTCGAGAATATATTTTTTTCAAAAAAGAATGTGTTAAAATAGAAAGCAATTTATGGAAAATAATCTATGGAAAAGTTTTTTTGATCGAGAGGAAAAAGAGAAGTTATGAGCAATTTCAGGACAAAATATTTAAAAATTGCATGCAATCTGCTTTGGGCAGTGTTTTTATTGATTTTTGCGTTCACATTACTTCCAAAATTGCTGATCTATTTTATGCCGTTTGTGGTGGGAATGATTTTTGCGATGATCGCAAATCCGATGGTGAAGTTTCTGGAGAAACGGATCAAAATTAACCGGAAATATGGTTCGGTCATCATGATCGTGCTGGTCATCGGTCTGGTAGTGCTGGCCTGCTATGGCGCAGGGACAATCCTTGCAAAAGGAATCGGTGCATTTATGGCGTATCTGCCAACGATGTCTGCCAATGCCGGAACCGAATTTTCCGAGGCAATCAATCAGCTGCAGCAGCTGCTGGAAAAACTGCCATTTACGCAGAATGTGGATTTAAGCGCCATCGGAACTGCGATTCAGGATTTTTTGACAAATTTTGTGTCCAGCTCAGATTCTGCAACGCTTGGGGCAATCGGAGAATTTGCCAAAAGCCTGCCGGATATGATCGTTGGCATAGTCGTAGGACTGCTTGCAGCATATTTTTTTATTGCAGATAAAGACAAACTGATCACCGGGGTGGAGAAACATTTATCTGCCGGATTCCTTGCAAAAACAGAACGTATCTATAAACAGCTTGTGCATGCGGTAGGAGGCTATTTTAAAGCACAGTTTAAGATCATGGGCGTTATTTATGTCATTCTTCTGATCGGTCTTTTGATCCTCCGGGTAGATTTTGCATGGCTGATCGCCTTTGGCATTGCGTTTCTGGATATGCTTCCGGTGTTTGGAACGGGAACAGTGCTCTGTCCGTGGGCGGTTATCAAACTTTTTACCGGAGATTACAAGATGGCGGTCGGCATGATCGTTTTATATGTGGTCTCTCTTGTCGTGCACCAGATCGTGCAGCCGAAGCTGATCGGCGATTCCGTAGGACTTGATCCGTTTGCATCGCTGTTATTCATGTTCATCGGTTACAGGGTGGGCAGTGTTGTGGGGATGATCCTTGCAATCCCGATCGGTATGATCCTGATCAATCTGTACGAGGCAGGCGCATTCGATACACTGGTCTGGTGCGTTCGGGAAGTCGTGAATGATTTCAATAACTTCCGCAAGGTTGGCGGAGAGAAGAAATAAGGGCACTCTGCCATGTGGAACTGGTAGCTGCGAGAGGAAATCTCATCGATTCGCCGAAAGAAATGATATGTTTATACATTTTTCGTCCTTAAAAGTGTTGATTAAACACATATTTACATCCTTAATAATGTTGACACCTGTGGGGTAGAATTTTATAATGCAGATATATGGAAATAATTTAATGGTTTCTTATAGATTATAGGAGTTGGAGGAAGGCTCATGGAACGATTTGCATTATCACGAATGAAAGAATGGAAAGAGAATGAAAATAGAAAACCATTGATTATTCGCGGGGCAAGACAGGTCGGAAAAACATGGATCATGAAGACATTTGGTCAACAGTATTTTGAGAAGACAGCCTATGTTAATTTTGATAATAACGCCCGTATGAAACAGGTATTCGAAGGAGATTTAGACATTGAAAGACTGGTTTTGGCGATCAGTGCTGAGACAGGAGTTTCTATTGAGGCAGAGAATACGCTGATCATTTTCGACGAAGTTCAGGAAGTACCAAAAGCACTTACATCATTAAAGTATTTTTATGAAAATGCACCTCAGTATGCAATTGTTGCAGCAGGATCACTTCTTGGAGTTGCATTACACCAAGGTACGTCATTTCCAGTTGGGAAGGTAGATTTTCTTGATTTGTATCCGCTTAATTTCAGGGAATTTTTGTGCGCAATGGGAGAGAAACAATTTGTTTCCATGTTAGACAGTTGTGATACGCAGATGGTAACAGTGTTCAAAACAAAATATATAGAACGTTTAAGGGAATACTATTTTGTAGGTGGGATGCCAGAGGTGGTAAAAGATTTTTCGGAAAAAAAGGATTATAATCGTGTTCGTGCGATTCAGAAAAATCTTATTAACTATTATCAGCAGGATTTTTCAAAACATGCTGAAATAAAGCTTGTTCCAAGACTGAATCTTGTGTGGAATTCGATTCCGATGCAGCTTGCAAAAGAGAATAAAAAATATATTTATGGACAGGTACGCGAGGGGAGCAGGGCAAAGGATTTTGAGCTGGCTATTCAATGGTTATTGGATTGTGGATTGATTCATAAAGTACAGCGGATTCAAAAACCGGATCTTCCATTGAAAGCATATATTGATTTTGATGCTTTTAAGCTTTTTTTAGTGGATATTGGATTGCTCATAGCGATGACAGATCTGGATGCAAAAGTGATTATAGAAGGAAATAAGATTTTTACTGAATTTAAGGGAGCACTGACAGAGCAGTATATATTGCAGCAGTTAATATCAGATGTCGGAGTGATACCTTACTATTATTCAACGCAAAATTCCAAGGGAGAGATTGATTTTTTAGTTCAGGGAAAAACATCTGTTATTCCAATTGAAGTAAAGGCGGAAGAAAATCTGAAAGCAAAGAGTTTGAAAGCTTTTTGTGAAAAGTATCAACCATCTTATGCAGTCCGAACATCAATGTCGGATTATAGAGAGCAGGATTGGATGACGAATATTCCTCTTTATGCAGTAAAGTGGATTAAAAATTATGTCAACCAATAAAATAAAAAGAAGATAAAAACCAGGACACATACCAGATAATGCGTAATAGCATCAGAGGTATGTGTCCTTTTTTAGGTAAATATAGTTTTTACAGTAATTCCATATTAATGGATTTTTCCGTAAATCCGTAATTACAGTACATCTCGTAAGCGGCTTGATTTTTAGCATTTACTTGAAGTTCAATGCCATCCAGCCTTTTTTTTGCTTTTATCTCTTTTACTTTTTCAAAGAAAAGATGTCCGACACCCATGCCGCGGTAAGGTTCGTCAACCGCCATTGTGTCGATAAAAACAATGTCCCGTGTCACCTGTGCAGGAGATTCAATATGCCGGAAGATAAGTTCTAAAATTCCGATCACATTTCCTTCATTTTCTGCAATATAGAAAGTATCGCCTTTTACGATTTCCTCAAATACTGCCTTTGGCAGAAGCGCATCATTGGGTTTGTAAATATCGGGACGCCAGTTTATATGAAGCGCCTGCCCCTGATTTAAGATGCGGACGACGGAGTCATAGTCGCTCATTTGTGCATTTCTTATGATACAGTTCATTATTTTACGATTACTTTCACGAATTTCTTTTTACCACGTTTTACAACAAGTCCATCTGCGCCGAAGGAATCTGCATTGTAAGCGGTCCTGATATCGGTTACTTTCTCGTCTGCAACTGAGACACCGCCCTGTTCTACGGCACGTCTTGCGTCGGAACGGGATGGAGCGAGCTCTGTCTTTACGAGAAGAGACAGGATATCCATATCGCCGTCTGCAAAATCAGCAGAGGATAACTCTACCGTTGGCATATGTGCGGAATCTCCGCCACCGGCAAAAAGTGCGTGGGAAGCTTCTCTTGCTTTTGCTGCTTCCTCTTCCCCGTGAACTAATTTGGTCAGCTCGAATGCAAGGATTTCTTTTGCCTGATTGAGCTGTGCACCTTCCCAGCTTTCCATTGCATCGATCTCCTCTAATGGAAGGAAAGTCAGCATACGGATACATTTTAATACGTCAGAATCTGCAACGTTTCTCCAGTACTGGAAGAAGTCGAATGGAGAAGTTTTCTCCGGATCAAGCCATACAGCGCCGGACTGGGTTTTTCCCATTTTTTTGCCTTCAGAATTTAAAAGAAGGTTGATAGTCATAGCGTAAGCGTCTTTTCCGAGTTTACGGCGGATCAGCTCGGTACCACCTAACATGTTGCTCCACTGGTCATCGCCGCCGAACTCCATGTTGCAGCCGTATTTCTGGTATAAGGTGTAGAAATCGTAGCTCTGCATGATCATGTAGTTGAACTCCAGGAAGCTTAAGCCTTTCTCCATACGCTGTTTGTAGCATTCAGCAGTGAGCATACGGTTTACAGAGAAATGAGCGCCAACTTCACGGAGAACATCAATGTAATTTAAGTCCATCAGCCAGTCAGCGTTATTTACCATCAATGCTTTTCCTTCGGAAAAATCGATAAAACGGCTCATCTGTTTCTTGAAGCAGTCACAGTTGTGCTGGATCGTTTCCGGTGTCATCATCTGACGCATGTCGGTACGTCCGGACGGGTCACCGATCATTGCGGTACCGCCACCGATTAAAGCGATTGGTTTGTTTCCTGCCATCTGGAGACGTTTCATCAGGCAGAGTGCCATGAAATGTCCTACGTGAAGGCTGTCTGCTGTCGGATCAAATCCGATATAAAAAGTTGCTTTTCCGTTGTTGATCAAATCTTTGATCTCTTCTTCGTCTGTTACCTGCGCAATCAGTCCGCGGGCAACTAATTCGTCGTATAATGTCATTTTGGTTTTCCTTTCTTCTAAAAAAATACCCCCGTCCTAATAAAAGGACGAGGGTTAAACTCGTGTTACCACCTTAATTCATAAGCAGCTCACACTGCCTACCTTCGTGAGTGTCCGACAACACTCCGGCGCGGTTAACGTGCGCCACTACGTCACAGCCTACTATTGCAAGATATCGAATGATCAAAAACAAATTCGGTGTGAAGCTCGGGGATGTATTCGAACTAAGGTTCCGATGCGCCTCTCATCAGCCGGCAGCTTTCTGTATCTTCCACTTAACTGTACTTCTTCCCGTCAAAGCCTGTGTTCTGCTTCAATTAACGCTATTATAAGCATGAAAAAAATGATTTGTCAAGGAAAAAGAAAATTTTATTGACCTAATAATAAAACAACACAGTCGCAGCTTCCCAATACAAGAGAAGCACTTTCTCTGTTTCTGGTTAAAATTACATCCGCAGTTTTTCCATTGGTGAGAAGCACCCGGTCAGCCGGTTTTTCAAGCGGCAGTGTCACGGTATCTGTGCCGAAATTTCCGGCAACCAGAATGCGTTGTCCGGTTTCTTCATTGGTGCGGTAGTAAGCAAACATATGGTCAACATCTTCATAAGCAGCGGCAAACGTTCCGTAAGTGAAGGTTTCCACGTATTCCGGTGCTTTGCGGAGTGCGATCAGTTCTTTGTAAAAAGAGAGTACGGAATCTGGCCGGTTCAGCTGGTCGGTTACATTGATCTTTGTATAGTTTGGATTCTCCGCAAGCCAGGGGGTTCCGGTGGTGAAACCGCCGTGCAGGGAATTGTCCCACTGCATAGGGGTTCTTGCATTGTCACGGCTGTTTTCATAGCAGGCGTGAAGTGCTGCCTCTTTCGAACATCCGGCATTTAAAGCAGCCTGATACTGATCTTTGGTGCTGATGTCATCGTATTCGGAAATATCGTTTCGGACACAGTTTGTCATGCCGATTTCCTGTCCCTGATAGATAAAAGGAATTCCGCGCAGTAAAAAGTAAGTAGCTGCAAGCATTTTCACACCGGCTTCATTTCTGGCGTGTGCAGGAAGATAGTGTGTAGCACCTCGTGGCTCATCGTGGTTTTCAATAATATTTGCCTCAAAGCCAACGGTAAGGTCTGCTTTCTGGGTGTCAAAAAGGGCAGTGCGCCACCGGTTGAAATCGAGGGCAGGAGCATCATACCAGCCGTGTTCCCCATAGGAAAGCACATGGGCGGAAAAGTCAAATTTGGTGGAAAAATGACCGTCCTCACCGATAAATTCACGCAGTTCATCCTCTTTTAAATGAAATACTTCGCCGACCGTAAAAGCGTCGTATTTGTCAAATGTTTCATGTTTCATTTCCTCTAAAAATGTGCCAATTCCATGTGCGGAAGCTAACATTTTATCGCAGGAGACAAGTCCGTCATCACCGTCCGCCGGGAAGGATGGAAAATCAAGATTTTTCTTGATATTGATGATGGCATCGATACGGAAACCGGAAATGCCTTTTTCAAACCACCAGTTGATCATCTCATAGATTTTTTTGCGGACGACCGGGTTCTCCCAGTTTAAATCGGGCTGTTCCTTAGCGAAGGTGTGGAGATAATATTTATTTGTGCCGGGAACTTTTGTCCATGCAGATCCACCAAAATAGGAGCGGTAATTGCTTGGTGCCTTGCCGTCTTTTCCTTCGCGGAAATAGAAGTAGCCGGCGTAAGGACCGTCCGGGTCGGCGAGTGCTTTCTGAAACCATTCGTGTTTGTCGGAACAGTGATTGACGACGAGATCCATGATCAGATGCATACCGCGTTTTTTCATTTCGGCGACAAGGGTGTCAAAATCATCCATTGTGCCAAACTGTTCTGCAATTTTATAGTAATCGGAAATGTCATATCCCTGATCGACAAAAGGGGATTCGTAAACCGGGGAGAGCCAGATGATGTCGATTCCGAGTTCTTTTAAATAGTCCAGCTTTGAGATGATTCCCTTTAAGTCGCCAATCCCATCTCCGTTTGTATCCAAAAAACTTTTTGGGTAAATCTGATAAGCTACTTTATCATGCCACCATTTTCTTTTCATAAATTCTCCTTTTCTTTCATTCGATTCTGGGGTGATTGCGAAACTCATTTAAAGCTGTTTAAAATTGTTCAAAATTAACAAAATTTTCGAAAACACGCTTTCGCTACGTGTCGCTGGTAACGGTACTAAGAAGCCAGTCACGACTAATGTCGTGCCTACCTTCTAAGTGCCAATCGAACTTGTTCGATTTCTGCTCCCCAGTGTTTTCTCAAGCTTTTGTTAATTTTTCACAATTAAATTTACACAACTTTGAGTTTCGCAATCTCTACACTTGATTGTATGATACTGTTATAATAGAATAGAAGAAACGAAAAATCTTGCATAAATATAAGGAATTATTGCACAAAACTGCTATGCTGATGTGGATTAAGACAGCTTAGAAGGTGTTTGCCATCTGTTTCAATGATGTTAAAGAGGAATCAATACAATGAAAGAAAAAATAACCCTATCCTTAGACCAGCATGAGAACGCCAGACACGGCGAAGAAATTTTTCCACTGCAAAAATATGTGACACCGTTATGGAAGGAGTATCCTTATGTCACGGCGCACTGGCATGAGGAGGCAGAATTTACACGGATTGAGAAGGGAAGCTGCACATATCAGATCCATCTTGAAACTTATGATGTGGAAGAGGGAGATCTGATTTTTATTCCGCCTGCGGTGCTGCATGCGATTTCCAATGAAAAAGAGGAGCGCATGCAGTCGGAAACGTATGTGTTTCATATGGATTTTCTTGGTGCAAAGGCTGCGGATATCTGTGCCATCCGGTATTTGAATCCACTGATGAACCAGAAATTGATCCCGCCGTTTGTAATCAAAAAAGGACATCCGCTTTACGAAAAGGCAGCAGATCTGTTTGAGGATATAAACACGGAGTATGACAAAAAAACACCCGGATACGAGATTGCTATCAAGTCATATCTGTTGCAGCTTGTGGCGGCTTTGATTCCATATTGTACCCGGAATACAGAGGCAGATGCGATTTTGACAGAACATGCGAAAAAGTTAAAAGAAGTTTTAAGTTATATCGATGCACACTATATGGAGGAACTGACGATTTCAGGACTTGCCGGAATCTGTTTTTTCAGTGAGTATTATTTTATGCGTTTTTTCAAAAAATACATGGGAATGTCATGCGTGCAGTACATCAAAAATGTGCGTCTGGAGCGTGCGGCAGACCAGTTTGAAAATGGGGAGACAAATACGCTCGAGGTGGCGCTTTCTTGTGGATTTTCGAATTTGTCTTATTTCCATCGGGAGTTTAAAAAGAAATATGGAATGACGCCAAAAAGATTTATCAGTCTGTCTGCCCGGGCGGCAGATTTTCACGAAGGAAGTGAATAATTACCATTTTTATGACTCATAATATCATCGTGAAAAAAATGTGCGGATTTTAAAATCCGTCGGAAAGAGGTAGAAAGATGATATTGAGCGAAAAAGAGACAACCGTGATCAAAGACTTACAGACACAGGAGCAGTGCTGCGTGGAAAAATACGAGAGATACAGTAAACTTGCCAAAGATCAGGTGCTCATTGACCTGTTCACAGATCTGCATGGAAAAGAGCAGAAACATTTAGAATCCCTGACACAGGTGCTGTCTGGAAAAGTTCCTTCCTGCGACTGCAACGACAGTGATGGAAAAGATTATAACCCGGCTGCTACCTACAGCATGGCACCTTCCGAGGATAAGAAAACGGACTGTTTTCTTGCAACAGACTGTATCGGAACAGAAAAACTTGTTTCTTCCACTTACAATACGGAAGTGTTTGCATTCGGTGATCCGGGTGTCAGAAAACTTTTGGCAGACATTCAGATCGAAGAACAGAACCATGCGGAGATGCTTTATAAATATAAAACAGTCAACAGCATGGCGTAGCCCGGAGTTTAGGTTATGAGCCTGCCGTCAATCCATGTTATTTAGTGCAAGAATTTGATTTTTGCCTTCCTTTTCATTTGTTAGGATAAATACACAAAATGAAAAGGGAGGTTTTTTATGTTGGATAAAAAAATGAGGGAAAAGTGGAAAAGAGCAGTGCTGCTATTGGGCTGCATGGCGCTTGTCTTTTCGGGTTGCGGAAAAACAGGTGATGTGAAAGAGTCGGGAGCAGTGGAACCTGTAAATGAGGATGCGCAGAAATTCTGGTATATGTACTGATCACTTCACTGATCGAGGCAGTGCGGATCGCATTCTCCATTTTCCCGGTTATCATCGTTTATTTGTTCCTGTCACGCTATATCGTGCAGGGAATTGCACTTGGAAGTGTGAAGGGGTAGGAAGAATTATATTTTATTCAGATAAGGGGCGGGAAGCTTTTGAGGAATCTCAAAGGTTTCCTGTTTTTTTGTATAAAAACGTTTTTACTGAATAAAATATGTGCTACAATGAGTGCAGGAGAGAGGAAGAAGGGAGCCTGCGGCATGATCTATTTCGCAATCACAGCGGCAGTTTTTACGCTTGATTTTTTCTTAAAAAAATATATTGATAAAAAATACGCCAGAAAAGTAAAAAATCCACGTCTCGGTGGAATAATCTGCATAGAGAAGTTCTACAACAAAGGTGCAACGTTAAATCTTCTCGCAAAACATCCGAAAGCCATGACTGCGATACACAGTGTCATCATGGCTTTTGTGGCAGTCATTTATTATTTTGCAATGCGGATAACTGGAAAAAAACTCACAAAAACGGGACTTGCCATGTTAGCTGGCGGCGGACTGAGCAATTTATATGACCGCTATACAAAGCACCATGTTGTGGATTATGTGCGGTTTCAGACCGGACCGAAATGGTTTCGGAGGATTATTTTTAATGTGTCTGATTTCTTTATTTTTATAGGGGCAGTGCTTGCAGTCATCGGAAGCGAAGTGTAATATTAAGATAATCTCAAACCATAGATTTATAAAACAATTACCGGGAAGGATATGATTTTTGCCATGACAAAAGAACAGTATATCAAAATTACAGAACCGCTTCGGAGCAATCAGGAACGGGCGAAGCGTGTGACGAGTCTGAATCATATGCTGACAGCACTGGTATTCTGCGTGTATCCGCTCTATCTTTTCATGCTGTTTACGGACAAAAATCCGTGGCTCTGGCGGGCGATACTCGTTCCGGCAGTGTCCTTCGTGGGACTTTCCGTTGTCCGGAAAATCATCAATGCGCCAAGACCGTATGAAAAATTTGACATGCCGCCGGTACTGGAAAAAGACACAAAAGGAAAATCATTTCCAAGCCGGCATGTATTTTCTGTTTTTATTATTGCGATGACGATTTTTTATGAGCATCCGGGAGCAGGGGTACTGCTCGGAATCATTGGTTTGCTTCTGGGCATTGTGCGCGTGCTGGTCGGAGTGCATGAGCCAAAGGATATCATTTTGGGCGCGCTGGCAGGAATCGTCTGCGGTATTGTAGGATATTATGTTATATGATAATCTTAGTTACGGCTGTGCATAACGCTTCCGGTATTCCCTCGGGGTCTGCTGGAAGCGTTTTTTGAACGACCGGTTAAAATAGGAAAGATTATCAAATCCCACTTCCGCTGCGATATCTAAAATCGAAGAATCGGAGGAAATCAAAAGTCTGGAAGCCATCGTCAGCCGGTATTCATTCAGATAGTCGATAAAGGAGGTTCCCATCGTATTTTTAAAATATTTCATAAAATGTGACTGGCTTAAATTAACTTCTTTTGCTACATCTTCAATCGTGATTTTTTCCATGTAATTATTTTCCACAAATTTTAAGATCAACTTCATTTTTTCCAGAGATTTGTAATCTTTTTTCTGGACATTTCTGGAACTGCACTTGTTGAAAAGAATATAAAAAAGCATGAAAAGCTGGCTTTTGATGAAAAGCTGGTAAGCTGGCGGATTGGTTTTGCTGATTTCATCGTTTGCATCGACACAGGCGGAAATCTCTTTGTAATAGGGATCACCGGGCTGATAGAGTACCGGAATTGTGAGCGTTCCGTCCATCAGCGGGGAAAAATAGTCAGTGCTGCAGGTGTCGGTCTGCTTGGATAAAAGAATCTGCGGATGAAAAATAATATTTTCATATTCCATACTTTCGTTTTCGTATTGTTCAATCGAATGTAATTGTCCAGGAATGATAAGTGCGAGCGTTCCGGCACTGACCTGGTATTGTGTGAAGTCCACGGTGATAATGCCGTGTCCCTTCTTTATATAGATAATCTCCATTTCGTCATGCCAGTGAATCGGCACATACGAAAAATCCAGTGGGATCGAGCACAGATAAGTGATATATGGAAATAAAGGGTTTCCATGGGAGATTTTTTCCTGATAATTTTCGTATTCCAGTATATTCATAAGGTACATACTCCTTTGCGATGATTCTATTGTGTCGAAAACATGCACTTTGTGTCGTAATCTGGGAAATCGAACAGTATGATTGAAAAGTGCACAAAAAAAGACTGCTGATTTTGTGACGTTTACACAATTTCAAGGTGGTTGAAATAATAACTCAGTCTTAACATGATAGGATTGTACCACTTTTATATGGAATATTACAAGATTAAAAATTCCTTCGTGCATATAATGTAATCATAAAACATCAGTTCTACGAAAAAACACGAAAACAACTGCGGCAGAAAATGCGGAGGACAATACAATAAGCTTTCGCCAACAGGCGCAAGGAAAGGAGTAAATCATGAATTTACAGGAAATCGTAACAAAAAGAACAGGAAAAGCAATTTCCCAGTGCAGTAACGAAGAATTATATTTCTCTTTGCTTGAAATGACAAAAGGAATGGCAGAGGAGAAAGTCAGCAACGAGGGAAAAAGAAAATTATATTATATTTCAGCAGAATTCCTGATCGGAAAATTATTATCCAACAACCTGATCAATCTTGGAATTTATGAGGATGTAAAAAAATTACTGGCAGACAATGGCAAGAGCCTTGCAGAGATCGAGGAGGTTGAGCCAGAACCATCTCTGGGAAATGGTGGACTTGGACGTCTTGCAGCATGTTTCCTTGACTCTATCGCTACACTTGGTTTGAACGGTGACGGTGTTGGTTTAAATTACCACTACGGATTATTCAAACAGGTATTTGAGAACAATCTCCAGCATGAGACTCCAAACCCATGGATCGAGAAAGAGAGCTGGCTGACAAAGACAGATAGAGCATACACCATTCAGTTCGGTGGATTCAATCTGCAGTCCAGAATGTACGATATTGATGTATTAGGATATAACAACCGTACCACAAAGCTTCATTTATTCGATGTAGAGACAGTAGATGAAAGCTTAGTTGGTGATGGAATTGATTTTGATAAAGAGGACATCAAAAAGAACCTTACTTTATTCTTATATCCGGATGATTCTGATGATAAGGGACGTATCCTCCGTGTTTACCAGCAGTATTTCATGGTAAGCAACGCAGCAAGACTGATCATCGATGAGACACTTGCAAGAGGCGGCGATTTACACAAATTAAATGAGTACGCAGTAGTTCAGATCAACGATACACATCCAAGTATGGTAATTCCTGAACTGATCCGTTTATTAATGGAACGCGGAATCTTAATGGATGAGGCAATTGATATTGTATCCAAAACATGTGCTTACACAAACCATACTATTTTAGCAGAAGCTCTGGAAAAATGGCCGATCCATTTCCTGGAGAAAGCAGTTCCACAGTTAATGCCGATCATTTATGAATTAAACAGCCGTGTTGTGAAAAAATTTGATGATAAGTCTGTAGCGATCATCGATGATGAGAGACGTGTCCATATGGCACACATGGATATCCATTACGGTTACAGCATCAACGGTGTTGCATACCTTCACACAGAGATCTTAAAGAACTCTGAGCTTAACAACTTCTACAAGATTTATCCTGAGAAGTTCAACAACAAGACAAACGGTATCACATTCCGCCGCTGGTTATTACACTGTGATCCGGAACTCACCGCATTATTTGAATCTCTGATCGGTGACGGCTTCAAGAAAGATGCAACCGAACTTGAAAAATTAGGTGCATTTGTAAATGATGAAACAGTATTGCAGAAGATTCTTGATGTTAAAAATGCAAAGAAAGCAGAATTAAAAGATTATCTTGCAAAAACACAGGGTATCGAGTTAAACGAGAACTCTATTTACGATATCCAGATCAAGAGATTGCATGAGTATAAGAGACAGCAGATGAACGCACTCTATGTGATCCACAAATACTTTGAGATCAAAGCAGGCAAAAAACCGGCTCGCCCGATCACTGTTATTTTCGGTGCAAAGGCAGCTCCGGCTTATGTCATTGCAAAAGATATCATTCATCTGATCCTTTGCTTACAGGAACTGATCAGCAAAGATCCTGAGGTTTCTCCATACTTAAAAGTTGTTATGGTAGAAAACTACAATGTAACATTAGCTGAAAAATTAATCCCGGCAGCAGATATCCATGAGCAGATTTCCCTTGCTTCCAAAGAGGCATCCGGAACATCCAACATGAAATTCATGTTAAACGGTGCAGTAGCGATTGGTACTATGGACGGTGCAAACGTTGAGATGCATCAGTTCGTTGGGGACGATAACATTTACATCTTCGGTGAGACTTCTGAGCAGGTGATCGAGCACTATGCAAAAGCAGATTATGTTTCCAGAAGCTACTATGACAATGATGAGAACATCAGACGTGCGATCGACTTCATCGTAAGTGACGAGATGATGGCAGTCGGATGCAGAGAAAACTTAGAGCGTCTCTACAATGAATTATTAAACAAAGACTGGTTCATGACATTACCGGATTTCGAGGAATATGTTGCAGCAAAAGAGCGCATCTTTGCAGATTACGAAGACCGTATGGCATGGGCGAAAAAAATGCTCGTAAACATGAGCCAGGCAGGCTTCTTCTCATCTGACAGAACCATTGCACAGTACAACGAAGATATCTGGCATCTGTAAAATTAGGGGAGTATATGATCTATATACAAAGTGGCGTGCGCCGTATGTAAAGTGCGGTGTGCGCCTCTTTTTTTGTGTGTTGTAAAATCTGCCAACAACACATATAATGGGAGTAGGCAGTGAAACAGCGCCAGATACTGCGGAAGGAAAAAACTATGCACAGTAACGCTGGCAGGGGAATGAAGGAATCTGTTTTATAAATTGCTTGGAATATTTGGGCGTATGATTTATAATGTGCATAAAGCAATGAGCAGTGTCAGGAGGAAAAAATATCAAATGCAGTGCTTGCACGATGTATTTGATATTTTTGATGACTGATAGGGCGAATGCCCGTGAGCCCATGAAATCTTTGATTTCATGGGCGTGCACTGTGGACAAAATTAACAGAGGACTTAATTTCATGAATAAAAAGAAATTTACATATATCACAGCGCTTACCCTGTTAAGCTTTACACTTATGACAGGCTGTACCAATGAGCGCAAAGAAAACCAGACTGCTTACCGTCAGATTGGGATCAATGCGATGGAAAGCGGCGATTACGCAGGAGCCGTGGATGCGTTTAACAGTGCTCTGGGACAGTGCATTGGGAAAATCACAGAGAACGAATTAGATATCTGCTACTATAAGGCAGCGGCACAGTATGCCGGTGGTGATCCGGCAGGGGCAGTGGACACTTACACAGCGATCATTGATTATGACAAAAAGGCAGCAGACGCTTATTATCTGCGCGGCTGTGTTTATCTGAAACAGGGGAATACCGAGGGTGCCGTTTCGGATTTTGATGAGGCAGTAAAAAATAACAGCAGCGATTACGAACTTTATGTCAACATTTACGAGAATCTTTCTGCTTATGATATGACGGAAAAAGGGGAAGAATACTTAAATAAAGCATTTGATATCAAAGGCAACAGTGCCGAGGATTATGCATGGCGCGGAAGAATTTACTATGATCTTGGACAGTACGATAATGCCCAGACAGAGTTGAAGTCGGCTTTAGATAAGGAGAGCGTCATCGCAAATCTTTACATTGCGCAGGTGTATGAGGCGCAGGGCGATCCTGAAAACGCAGAGACCTATTATCAGAATTATGTAAACTCAGGAAGCGCAGATTCCCAGGCGATGAATGCACTCGGGGAAATTGAGATGGCAAAAGGAAACTATTCCGGTGCACTCACCTATTTAGAGCAGGGTATTGCTATGGAAAATGTGACAAACAGAAGAGAACTGATGCAGAATCTCATCATTTGTTATGAATATACATCCGATTTTAATTCTGCATGGAACGTGGTACAAGAGTATGTACAGGTTTATCCGGATGATGCGAGTGCGCAGCGTGAATATATTTTCCTGAAAAACCGTATGGAACAGACAGCGCCTGTGGAGAATACAGAGGAAGCCGTGACGGAGGATACGCAGACAGTGGAAGATACACAGACACCGGAAGAGGCGCAGACACCAGAAGAGGCGCAGACACCGGCACAATAAAAGAGACCACAGGAAACAATAACGGAGAATAGAATGGCAGAAGCATTTAAAATAGAAGAGATAGAAGAAAAAGTAATTCTTGTAGGCGTGAGTGAGCAGGATGGAGATGACGCAGAGGATTCTGTTGCAGAACTTGCGGAACTGGTGAAAACAGCAGGAGCAACTGTAGTCGGAACCATGATCCAGAAGCGGGAGCTCATTCATCCGGGGACTTATATCGGTTCTGGAAAGGTGGCGGAGTTAAAGCTGCTTGTGGAGGAACTGGGCGCAACCGGCATTGTGTGTGATGATGAACTTTCACCGGCGCAGCTCCGCAATCTGGAAGATATGCTGGATACTAAAGTGATGGATCGCACACTGATCATTCTGGATATTTTTGCGGCAAGAGCAACTACCAGCGAGGGAAAGATCCAGGTGGAACTGGCACAGTTAAAGTACCGTTTGAGCAGGCTGACCGGACTTGGACGTTCCATGTCAAGACTTGGAGGCGGAATCGGTACAAGAGGTCCGGGTGAGAAAAAGCTGGAAATTGACAGACGTCTTATCAAAGACCGGATCGCACAGCTGAACCGGGAATTGAAAGAAGTACGGCAGCACCGTGATATCACCCGTGCACAGCGGGAAAAAAATCAGATGCCGGTGGCTGCAATCGTGGGATACACAAATGCAGGAAAATCAACACTTATCAATACACTGACCAATGCCGGAGTTCTGGAGGAGGACAAGCTGTTTGCAACGCTTGATCCTACCACAAGAGTGCTGGAACTGTCGGGACAGCAGCAGATATTGGTGACAGATACCGTCGGATTTATCCGCAAACTGCCGCATCATCTGATCGAGGCATTTAAAAGCACGCTGGAGGAGGCAAAATACGCAGACTATATTTTACATGTGGTAGATGCTTCCAATCCGCAGCATGAGAAGCAGATGCTGATCGTATATGAGACACTGGCAAATCTGGATGTGAAAGACAAGACGGTGATCACGCTGTTCAACAAGCAGGATGCAAGGATGGACAGCGAGCCGCTGCATGATTTTAAAGCAGATCATACGCTGCCGATCTCAGCGAAAAATGGAACCGGGTTAGAGGAATTAAAGAATCTTTTATCCGAGCTCCTGCGTGAAAATAAAATCCTCGTGGAGCGGACAGTGCCGTATGCAAATGCAGGCGTGATCCAGCTTGTCCGCAAATCCGGTGAACTGTTGGAAGAAGAATACCGTGAGGATGGAATCTATATCCGTGCTTACGTGCCAATGGAAATTTATGCAAAATTATAAAAATGACAAATGTAGTTTATCTGGGAAGAAAGGAACAATAAAAATGATATTATTGATTAAAAACGGACATGTCATCAATCCGGCGACAGAGACAGACGAAGTGGCAGACATTCTCGCCGAGGATGGAAAAGTCGTAAAAATGGAAAAAAACATCAAGGCAAAGGCAGACCGTGTGATCGATGCAAAAGGCTGCTATGTTATGCCGGGATTTATTGATATGCATGTGCATTTGAGAGATCCGGGACAGGAGCAGAAAGAGACAATCGAGACAGGCTGTAATGCGGCGGCACACGGCGGATACACAACTATCCTTGCAATGCCGAACACAAAGCCGGTGGTAGATAATCCGGATGTTGTGAAATACGTGCAAAATAAAGCAAAAACAGTTGGTGTCGTGAATGTTTTACAGGTGGGAGCCATCACAAAAGGACAGCAGGGAAAAGAATTAGCAGACATCCGCGGCATGTACGAAGCGGGAATTCCGGCGATCAGTGAAGATGGCAGATCCGTTATGAATTCCGAACTTTACCGTGAGGCGATGGAGATTGCGGCAGAACTCGATATCCCGGTACTTGCCCACTGTGAGGACATCAACCTTGTAAACGGCGGCGTTATGAATGAGGATGCGCATTCCAAAGAACTTGGGTTAAAGGGAATCACCAATTCAGTAGAAGATATCATTGTAGCAAGAGATATTATGTTAAGCAGGGATACCGGTGCAAAATTACATTTGTGTCACTGCTCAACAAGAGATTCAGTAAAAATGGTACAACATGCGAAGATGGAAAAGACAAAGGTGACAGCAGAAGTATGCCCGCATCATTTCACACTGACCTCGGATGATATCCATAAAATCGAGCCGTCCATCGATCAGGAGAAAAAACTTGCGATCGATGCAGATGCGGATACAAACTTTAAAATGAATCCGCCGCTTCGTTCCAGAGAAGACGTGCAGGCATTAAAAGAAGGACTGCGTGACAATATTATGGATGTGATTTCCACAGACCATGCACCGCATACATTTGAGGAGAAAAATACATCCATGAAAAAAGCGCCATTTGGGATCGTCGGACTTGAGACAGCCGCATGCCTCACTTACACGGAACTTGTTTTGCAGGGCTACCTTACACCGATGCAGATGGCAGAGAAGATGAGTTATAACCCGGCAAAGATTGTTGGAATTGACAAGGGCGATATCCAGCCGGGCAAAATTGCAGACATCGTGATCTTTGATCCGGAAAAAACATATAAGATTGACAAAACGAAATTTGCAAGTAAAGGACGCAACACACCGTTTGACGGAAGAGAAGTAACCGGAAAAGTGATGGCAACCATCGTGGATGGACGTGTTGTTTACGAGGCAGAAGCATAGGAACACACCATATTAAGAGCTACAGAGGCAAACATTTGAAGTAAGAATGTAAAGTAGTTGAGAGAGTGAAAAAGCGAGGAAGTACAAAGATGGCAGAAAAATTTGAAGAGACAGCGATCATCATCCGTCAGGAAGAAATCGCAGATGATATTTACAGTATGTGGCTGCACACTGACCAGATTGCAGCACATGCGAAAGCAGGACAGTTTGTTTCTGTTTATTGTAATGATGGAAGCAGACTGCTTCCAAGACCGATCAGTATTTGTGAGATCGATAAAAAGGATGGCGCAATCCGTCTGGTGTATCGTGTAGCAGGGAAAGGAACAGCAGAATTTTCTGGCATGCATACAGGCGCACAGCTTCGCATTGTAGGGCCTCTTGGAAATGGATTCCCAAAGAAAGAGAAAAAAGCCTTTTTGATCGGAGGCGGAATAGGAATACCTCCAATGTTACAGCTTGCAAAAGAGTTAAACTGTGAGAAACAGATTGTGTTAGGATTCCGCGATGAGCTGTTTTTGATGGATGAGTTTAAAAAGCAGGGCAAAGTTTACGTGGCAACCGAGGATGGAAGCGCAGGAACTGAGGGAAATGTTTTGGATGCGATCCGTGAAAATGGACTGGACGCAGAGATTATTTATGCCTGCGGACCAATGCCAATGCTTCGTGCCTTAAAAGAATATGCAGAGAAAAATCACATCGAGTGCTGGATCTCCATGGAGGAGCGTATGGCATGCGGTATTGGTGCGTGCCTTGCCTGTGTATGTCAGTCAAAAGAAAAAGACGCACACAGCAACGTGAAGAACAAACGAATCTGTAAAGAAGGACCTGTATTCCGTGCAGAGGAGGTAGAATTCTAATGAACATGAAAGTAGATTTATGTGGAGTAACCTTAAACAATCCTGTCATGACTGCTTCCGGTACATTTGGTTCCGGCGCAGAGTATGCAGAGTTTGTGGATCTGAATAAATTGGGAGCTGTTGTGACAAAAGGTGTTGCAAATGTTCCATGGCCGGGAAATCCGACACCGCGTGTCGCAGAAGTATATGGCGGTATGTTAAATGCAGTAGGACTTCAGAACCCTGGAATTGATCTTTTTGTGGAGCGCGACATTCCTTTTTTAAAACAGTTTGATACAAAAATCATGGTGAATGTATGTGGACATTCCACAGAGGAATATATTGAAGTAGTGGAACGGTTGAGAGACCAGCCGGTAGACCTTTTAGAAATCAACATTTCCTGCCCGAATGTCAAAGAGGGTGGAATTGCATTTGGTCAGGATCCAAAAGCAGTAGAAGCTATCACAAAGGAAATGAAAAAACATGCTGCACAGCCGGTCATCATGAAGCTTTCCCCGAATGTGACAGATATTACAGAGATGGCGAGGGCGGCAGAGGCAGGAGGCGCAGACGGACTGTCGCTGATCAACACCATCACAGGCATGAAGATCGATATCAACCGCCAGAAGTTTGTGCTTGCCAATAAGACAGGCGGCATGTCAGGTCCGGCCATTCACCCGGTCGCTGTCCGCATGGTTTATCAGACTGCCCAGGCAGTCAGCATTCCTATCGTTGGAATGGGTGGAATCATGAATGCAGAGGATGCGATTGAAATGATCCTTGCGGGAGCCACCGCAGTATCAGTAGGTACCGCAAATTTCACAAATCCGCATGTGACAGAGGAGATCGTCGCAGGAATCAGAGATTATATGGAGCGTTATCAGGTTGCCGATATCAAAGATCTGGTTGGCGCAGTGCATGAATAAGAAACAAATGCCAAAGAGAAAATAATGGATCACAGGAAATAAAGATCAGGAGGAAATGACAAGATGGAGAGTTATAAGAGCGAATTTATCGATTTTATGGTAGAGAGTGATGTTTTAAAATTTGGAGATTTTACGTTGAAAAGTGGACGTAAATCCCCATTTTTCATGAATGCAGGAGCCTATGTGACAGGTTCCCAGTTAAAGAGACTTGGAGAGTACTATGCAAAGGCAATCCATGACAACTATGGAGACGATTTCGACGTGCTTTTCGGACCGGCATATAAGGGAATCCCGCTTGCGGTTGTCACAGCGATCGCATACAGTGAATTATATGGAAAAGAAGTCCGTTACTGCTCAGACAGAAAAGAAGCAAAAGACCACGGAGCTGACAAGGGCGGTTTCCTCGGAAGCAGCTTGAAAGACGGTGACAGAGTTGTCATGATCGAGGACGTGACCACTTCCGGAAAATCCATGGAAGAGACTGTTCCAAAAGTAAGAGGAGCAGCAGACGTTGAGATCGTTGGTCTTATGGTAAGTTTAAACCGTATGGAAGTCGGACAGGGCGGAAAAGTAAGTGCGCTGGATGAGATCAAAGAAAAATACGGTTTTGAAGGAAAAGCAATTGTCACAATGGCAGAGGTGACAGAGTACCTTTACAACAGAGAACACAATGGCAGAGTCGTGATCAACGATGAGATCAAAGCCGCTATTGACAAATACTACGAAGAATATGGATGCAAATAAGAAAGGCAGCGAGCGCTGCCCGTTGATACGGAAAGGTAAGCACCGGGTACTGGCATTCGTGTTTTTTCTGATTTATTTTGCTGTGCTGTTCTATTTCCTCTTTTTTTTCCGAGGAGATGGGGCGGACTTATTCAGAGAGAGCGTATCATTACAATCTGATTCCGTTTCATGAGATCATGCGGTTTGTCAAATACCGGCATGTGCTTGGATGGCAGGCTGTAGTGCTCAATATCTGGGGAAATATCATTGCATTTATGCCTTTTGGTTCATTTTTGCCGATCTATTCAAAAAGATGCAGAAATGTGTGGATGACGGTGCTATACAGTTTTGAACTGAGTCTGCTTGTGGAACTGCTTCAGCTTGTGTTTAAGGTGGGTAGTTTTGATGTGGATGATCTGTTTTTGAACACGATCGGTGGACTGCTTGGTTATCTGGTGTACAAAGGATTGCTTTATTTGTGGAAAAGATATGAAAAAGCAAGGCATATAGTGAATAAGTAAGAAGCAGATTTTTATGGATCTGCGAATCGTACATGGAAAAGTAAGAAAAAGAATATGAGTGGCAGGGTATCATTATGGCACAGAGAAGACGTAGAAAATACGGATATAAGTTTACAGAGAAGACACAGTCAAAAAAGGGAATTGCAGCTTTTATTCTGGCTGTGCTTTCGATTGCAATTTTTATTTATGTAATTGTAAATTCATTTCATCATGGCGGAAATGGAAGCATGTACCTTGGAAGTGCAGGAGTGTCCTCCATGCTGGTAGCACTTGTGGCTGTGGTACTTGCAGTGATGAGCCTTCGGGAGGAGGAGTCTTTTAAGCTGTTTCCATACATGTCGACGGTGCTGTCATTTCTTGCAGCCGGTGTGTGGATTGCAATTTATGTAATTGGATTTTTAATCGTATAGTTAATAAGGGAGATCAGGATGGGATACAGAGATATTTATAAAGAGTCAAATGAACAGGCCGAGGAGCGTTTTTCTCTTGTGATGGAGCGCATTGCAGAGATTGCAAAAGAAACGGATGTGCCGGAGACATTTGACGATTATTTTAAAAAGACCGCAGAATTTTTATTACAGTTAAAGAGTGTGTTAGAGAAAGCAGAGGCAGATACATTAATAGATGCTTCTCTTACAGAGTGTGAAAAACGGAATGCAGTTTTTTATGATGATATTAAAGCGGAAAATTATGGAAAAAGTTATGGAAATCCGACTTATGCAGTAGAAAAACTGGGAGAAGAGTACGGACAGATTTTATCTGCACTGTATGCAGAGTGTCGTAAACGTATTACGGATGTCTATGCTGCAAAAAAAATGAACGTGACGATCACCGCAGAATTATTTGTTGAGATCTATAATTATTTTGAAGACAAAGAGGGGATTGATAAAACTGCAATTGAGCAGGCGATTTATTGGTATTTCCATGATTACAGTGAAATCTTTATCGGAGATTCTGTGCGTGAAATTGTGGATTCCGAAGAAGATTTCTTATATCAGATCGTGATGAACTCAGATTTGAACGACTTGCGTTATCTCTACCAGTATGGTCAGCATATCGGAAAAAATGAGACCGGAATCGCGGCATTTTTAAATGGTATGTCTGACGAAGAGATTCAGGCAATGGCAGATACTTACACAGAAGGATACCGCATTGGTTTTGCGGCAACTGGAAAAGATTTGTCAAAGAAAACAACGGCACAGGTGCGTTACCCGATCGGTTTTGAGCGCATGGTGCGTGCCGCAGTAAAAAATCTGGAAAAATTAAATTTAAAAGTAACAATGCGAGCATGTTCCTCTGCAGCAAATAAACAGTATGATTATGACCACAAAGAGGATAAAGCATTATATTATGATAAGGCATATGTGGAGAGACGTCTGGAAGTAATGAAAACTTCTTTTGAAGAGATGAAAAAACTTGCAAACGGTCAGGCTGGTCCTGCTGTTATCGAAGTGTTTGGCGAGATTCCATTTTCTCCGGAGACCAAAAAAGAGGTATTAAAGCTGGATGAAAAACAGCAGCAGTTAAGTGTTTACGATATGAGCATGTCGGGACAGATCACAAATCAGTATATTATCGGTGAGGAGCGCAGCTTTACGATTATTGCATATCCGGTGCCTGAGATCGGTGAGAAGTTTGAAGAAATTTTTGCCGAGACAGTCAAGATCAATACATTGGATTATACTTTATACCAGAATATGCAGCAGAAGATCATTGATGTATTAGATCAGGCTGAAAAAGTGCATATCACCGGTAAAAATGGTAATAAGACAGACCTCTATGTTTCTATCTGGCCATTAAAAGATGCCACAAAGGAATCTGCATTTGAAAACTGTGTGGCAGATGTCAACATCCCGGTAGGTGAAGTGTTTACTTCCCCGGTATTAAAAGGAACAACCGGAAAATTGTTTGTCAGTCAGGTTTATCTGAATGAACTGAAATACCTCAATCTCGAAATTGATTTTGAGGACGGAATGATCAGAGATTACACCTGCACAAACTTTGAAAAAGAGGAAGAGTGCAGAAAATATATCAAAGAGAATGTCTTAATGAATCATGAGACACTGCCAATGGGTGAGTTTGCAATCGGAACCAACACCACAGCTTACCGCATGGCAAGAGATTTTGATATTGCAGATAAATTGCCAATCCTGATCGCAGAAAAGACAGGACCTCACTTTGCAGTGGGAGATACCTGCTATTCCCACGAGGAGGACATGGTGACTTATAACCCGGATGGAAAACAGATCGTTGCAAGAGAAAACGATTTTTCAAAACTCCGCAGCGAGGATATGAGCAAGGCATATTTCAACTGTCATACAGATATTACCATTCCTTATGATGAGCTTGACAAGATTACAGTCATCCGTAAGGATGGAACGACAGAAGATATTATTTCCGATGGACGTTTTGTGCTCGCAGGAATCGAAGAACTGAATAAGCCGCTGGACCGCTAAACGGGAAAAATATAAAATTCTGGATACTGCCAAAATAATAGGATTATTTGACGGTGTCCGGAATTTTTGTATTTGATAAACGGTGAAGTGATTGAGTAATAAAATTGCAACAATATATAAATATATTTAATAAAACAAATAACAATTATTAATTGGACTTCTTAATTGAGATATATTATAATGAGCGCAAGAGAGGAAAATACAAATTTATTTGTATTTGACGAACGACGAACAGAAAAGGAGACGAATATCATGGCAAAAGTTGGTATTGTAATGGGCAGTGACTCAGATATGCCGGTGATGGCAAAAGCAGCAGATATATTAGAAAAATTAGGAATCGATTACGAGATGACGATCATCTCAGCACACCGTGAACCGGATGTTTTCTTTGAGTATGCAAAATCGGCTGAGAGCAAAGGTTTTAAAGTCATCATTGCCGGAGCAGGAATGGCGGCACATCTTCCAGGTATGTGCGCAGCAATTTTCCCAATGCCAGTCATTGGTATTCCAATGCATACCACTTCCTTAGGAGGAAGAGATTCCTTATATTCCATCGTGCAGATGCCATCCGGTATTCCGGTAGCAACTGTAGCAATCAACGGTGGAGCAAATGCAGGACTTCTTGCAGCTAAAATCCTTGCAACTTCAGACGAAGCTTTGTTAGAGAGACTGAAAGCCTACTCTAAAGATATGAAGGAGCAGGTTCAGGCAAAAGATGCAAGATTACAGGAAGTTGGATACAAGAACTATTAAATGTTTACGAAACTCCTGCTAGTCATCCTTAAATTGTTCAAAATTAACAAAATTCTCGAAAACACGCTCTCGCTACGTGTCGCTGGTAACGGTACTAAGAAGCCAGTTGCGACTTGCGTTGCACCTGCCTTCTAAGAACCGACCGCTCCCCAGCGTTTTCTCAAGCTTTTGTTAATTTTTCACAATTCAATTTAGGTTTTCATGAGTTTCGCAATTATTTAAATAAGAACTACTATAAAGGAGAGAAAAAATGGATTACAAGAACGCAGGTGTAGATATTGAAGCTGGATATGAATCAGTGGAATTAATGAAAAAATATGTAAAGGGAACCATGCGTCCGGAAGTGTTAGGCGGACTTGGTGGATTTTCCGGTGCTTTTTCCATGGAAGCAATCAAGGGAATGGAGGAGCCGGTACTTTTATCCGGTACAGACGGATGTGGAACAAAAGTAAAATTGGCATTTCTTCTGGACAAGCATGATACGATCGGTATCGACTGTGTTGCAATGTGTGTCAATGACGTTGCCTGCGCAGGCGGTGAACCATTATTTTTCTTAGATTATATCGCATGTGGCAAAAACTACCCGGAAAAAATCGCAACGATCGTAAGCGGTGTGGCAGAGGGCTGTAAGCAGTCCGGCTGTGCTCTGATCGGTGGCGAGACAGCAGAACATCCGGGACTGATGCCGGAAGATGAATACGATCTTGCCGGGTTTACTGTAGGTGTGGTAGATAAAAAAGACATCATTACAGGAGAGAACTTAAAGGCTGGTGACGTGCTGATCGGTATGGCTTCCACAGGCGTACATTCCAACGGCTTTTCCCTTGTCAGAAAAATCTTTAAAATGGACAAAGAGACATTAAATACATATCACGAGGAACTCGGTAAGACATTGGGCGAAGCATTGCTTGCACCGACAAGAATTTATGTCAAGGCTTTGAAAAACGTGAAAGAAGCAGGTGTTCGGGTCAAGGCGTGCAGCCATATCACAGGTGGCGGTTTCTATGAGAACGTTCCTAGAATGTTACCGGAAGGCAAACATGCAGTCATCAAAAAAGACAGCTATGAAGTACCGGCTATCTTTAAAATGATGGAGAGAGAGGGAAATGTTGAGGAGCACATGATGTACAATACTTACAACATGGGTATTGGAATGATCGTTGCGGTTGATCCTGCGGATGTGGAGAAAACTATGGAAGCAATGCGTGCAGCCGGAGACACCCCATATGTGATCGGTGAGATCAAAGACGGCGAAAAAGGAGTAACTTTATGCTAAAAGTTGCAGTTTTAGTATCCGGCGGTGGTACGAACCTTCAGGCGATTTTAGATGCAATAGACAATGGAACGATCACCAATGCAAAAGTGGAAGTTGTGATCAGCAACAACAAAAATGCATACGCTTTAGAACGTGCGAAAAATCATGGGATCGAGGCTCTTTGCATTTCTCCGAAGGACTACGGGACAAGAGATGCGTTCAACAAAGCATTTCTGGAAAAATTAGATGACTGCCAACCGGATTTAATAGTTCTTGCGGGATTTTTGGTTGTGATCCCGAAGCAGATGATCGAAAAATACAGAAACCGTATCATCAATATCCATCCATCCCTGATTCCATCTTTCTGCGGAACCGGTTATTACGGACTGAAAGTCCATGAGGGTGTGCTATCCCGCGGTGTAAAAGTGACCGGAGCAACGGTACACTTTGTAGATGAGGGAACAGACACAGGTCCTATCATTTTACAGAAGGCAGTGGAAGTAGAGCAGGATGATACACCGGAAATCCTGCAGAGACGTGTCATGGAGCAGGCGGAGTGGATCATCATGCCGAAGGCGATCGACCTAATCGCAAACGGAAAAGTCTCTGTCGTAGATGGCAGAGTCCGAATTGACGAGAATAAGTAATAGCGAAACCGAAAGAAGAGTTTCGCCAATATTTCATAGAGAAGGAGAATCCGCATGAAAGTATTAGTAGTAGGAAGTGGCGGTCGTGAACATGCGATCTGCACCAGCGTTGCAAAAAGTCCGCGTGTAGATAAAATCTACTGTGCACCGGGTAATGCCGGAATTGCAGCACTTGCAGAGTGTGTGCCGATCGGTGCGATGGAATTTGATAAATTAGTTGCTTTTGCAAAAGAAAAAGAAATTGATTTCACGATCGTTGGAATGGATGATCCGTTAGTTGGCGGAATTGTGGACGTATTTGAGGCAGAGGGACTTAAAGTATTCGGTCCAAGAAAAAATGCGGCAATCTTAGAGGGTTCCAAGGCATTTTCCAAAGACCTTATGAAAAAATACAACATTCCGACCGCAGCATACGAGAACTTTACTGATCCGCAGGAGGCACTTGCTTATCTGGAGACAGCAAAAATGCCGATCGTTTTAAAAGCGGACGGACTGGCGCTCGGAAAAGGCGTTTTAATTTGCAATACATTAGAGGAAGCAAAAGCCGGTGTCAAAGAGATCATGGAGGATAAAAAGTTCGGAACAGCCGGAAATACCATGGTCATCGAAGAGTTTATGACCGGACGTGAAGTGTCCGTTTTATCTTTTGTGGATGGAAAGACTATTAAGATCATGTCCTCCGCACAGGATCACAAACGTGCAAAAGACGGCGATCAGGGCTTAAATACCGGAGGAATGGGAAACTTTTCTCCAAGCCCATTCTATACAAAAGAAGTGGATGAGTTCTGTAAAAAATATATTTATCAGGCAACAGTCGATGCAATGGCGGCAGAGGGCAGACCATTTACAGGTGTTATTTTCTTTGGACTGATGCTGACAGCAGACGGACCGAGAGTGTTAGAGTATAATGCCAGATTTGGCGATCCGGAAGCACAGGTTGTTCTTCCAAGAATGAAAAATGACATCATTGATGTGATGGAAGCCTGTGTAGATGGCAAATTAGATACGATCGATCTTCAGTTTGAAGATAATGCGGCAGTCTGCGTTGTGCTTGCATCTGACGGTTATCCGGTGGCTTATGAAAAAGGATTTGAGATCACCGGACTTGAGAAGTTTGAGGGAAAAGAGGATTACTTCTGTTTCCATGCCGGAACAAAATTCAATGAGGCAGGAAAGATTGTGACCAACGGCGGACGTGTTCTTGGAATCACAGCGACAGGAGCCGATTTAAAAGAAGCGAGAAAAAAAGCCTACGAGGCAACCGAGTGGGTAAACTTCGCCAATAAATACATGCGCCATGATATTGGAAAAGCAATTGACGAGGCGTAATATTTTTTGAATTTAAAATCGTTCAGACCGGATGCATCGGTTTTCGGAAAGTCAGATGGAGTTCTTATGATTTGAAAACGCTGGAAAAGGTCTGAGCGGTTTTTTTGCTTATAGTAATGGAAATTCCGCGAAGTCTGAATTCTATTAGATTCAGAAAAGAAAGACATGGAATAATTGCGAAAAAACATTGCATATTTGCCCCAATCGGGTATAATTACAGTTGGTACATTCCAGCTTTGGAATGAATTTCAGGAAAACCAGACTGGAAAAATGATTCCAGAAACAGTTTTTCCAAAAAGCAGGGAGAATTACATGTCACAATCTGTAATGATTAAAAGCAACAAATATGGTATTAATCTGGTGCTGGATCCGAATATACCGTTTGTGGAATTGTTAAAGGATGTTATTGAGAAGTTCAAGGCATCAGAAAAATTCTTTAAAAATGCTGAATTAGCCATTTCTTTTGAGGGAAGAAAGCTTTCGGAAGAGGAAGAAAACCGTATTATCGAGGCAATCACAGAGAATACGACGATTCAGATTTTATGCATCGTACAAAATGGCAGTGAACAGGAAGCAGTCATGAAACAGCAGATTGAGTACTATCAGGCAGTACAGCAGCAGTTTATGAATGCAAACACCGGTTCCGGAGATTTTTACAGAGGAACTTTGCGTTCCGGACAGGTTATCGAAAGTGAATCCAGCGTAACCATTATCGGGGATGTGAATCCAGGTGCGAAGATAATCTCGCAGGGGAATATCGTCATTCTTGGAGCGTTGAAAGGAAATGCACATGCGGGCAGCGCTGGCGACCGCAATTGTTTTATTTTTGCGCTTGATATGAACCCAATCCAGATTCAGATCGGTGATCTGATCGCCAAGAGCCCGGATAAAGAAAAAACGAGAAAACATCTGTTGAGACGTGAAAAAGTTCAGACCGCAGAGTCCCAGATCGCAGTGGCGAGGGATGGCAATATTTATATTGAGCCGGTCACAAAAGATATTTTAAACAGAATGTAAAATGCGAAATGCACAGGAGGAAATCATGAGCGAAGTTATTGTAATCACATCTGGAAAGGGTGGAGTAGGTAAGACAACTACAACAGCAAATGTAGGAACAGGTCTTGCACAGTTGAATAAAAAGGTAGTAATGATCGATACTGATATCGGTCTTCGTAACTTAGACGTTGTCATGGGATTAGAGAACCGTATTGTATACAATCTGGTTGATGTTATCGAGGGCAAATGTCGTTTGAAACAGGCACTCATCAAGGATAAAAAGTATCCTGAATTATGTCTGTTACCATCCGCGCAGACAAGAGATAAGGATGCCGTGACACCGGAGCAGATGGTAGAGCTGATCGATGAACTGAGAAAAGAATTTGATTACATTTTACTTGACTGCCCGGCTGGAATCGAGCAGGGATTCAAGAATGCCATTGCAGGCGCAGACAGAGCATTGGTTGTCACAACACCTGAGGTATCTGCAATCCGTGATGCAGACAGAATCGTTGGCTTGCTGGAAGCAAATGAGATGAAACGTATCGACCTTATCGTAAACCGTCTGAGAATGGATATGGTAAAACGTGGTGATATGATGAAGGTAGAAGATGTTACGGATATTCTTGCTGTCAATCTGATCGGTGCAGTGCCGGATGATGAACATATCGTTGTTTCTACAAACCAGGGCGAACCATTGGTTGGTTCTGACTGTCTTGCAGGAAAAGCATATGCCAATATCAGCAGACGTATTACAGGAGAAGATGTTCCATTTTTAGACTTGGAAGTAAAACAGGGTGTATTTGGAAAATTAATGGATTTATTTAAGAAAAACTAAGGGGGGAGAAGCCACATGGGTTTAATGGATTTATTCAAAAAGAAAAGTTCTGGTGACGTTGCAAAGGATCGTTTGAAACTTTTACTTGTATCTGACCGTGCCAACTGCTCTCCTGAGATGATGGAAATGATCAAACGGGATATTATCCAGGTAATTTCCAAGTACATGGATATTGATGCAGATGCGTTGGATGTGAAGATCACAGAGACAGAATCTGACTCCAATAATGGTATGGTTCCAGCATTATTTGCAAATATCCCGATCAAGGATATGAAACATAAACCGGATAAACGCTAAGATTTATAACCGGAGTTTGACTTACCGTAGTGTCGCAGATTTTGTGGTGCTTTCTCAGGGGGTGAAGGGGCAGATATAAGCGTCCTCTCACAAGTCTTGATTTTATAGGTTTATGAAAAGAAAAACGGTACAGACAAATATGATGTTCCTGTTCGCCGGGCATTCCGCTGGGCTTCTGATCAACAATCATGTTCAGCTGAAGCTTCCATGATTGTTAGAATCCCAGCTCCATGGCTCACAAAGGAAATCATATTTGTCTGCACCGTTTTTCTTTCAGTTACGTTATGGATGACTTGTGAGAGGACGCTTATACATGCCCAATCAATGCTACGAAGCACACCACAAAATCTGCAAGTTGCGTTATGGAACTCCCGGCTATGGTAAAAATCATGGTATTGATCAATAGGGTAATTCGAAAGGTGTTAATTTTTAAATAATAGCAGGAGAAATAAAATGAGTACAAAAAAAGCAATTGGCATATCTTTTGTTGCCATATTTATTTTAATAATTGCGCAGATTATTGCACAAGTCATTGCAAGTGTGTTTGTTATTATAAAGATTCCATATGGAATTTGTAATATTATCGCTGGAATTATATATGTTGGCTTAACATATCTTATTTTGAAAATGTTTATTAGCAAGATTGTTAAGTTACCTGTTTCGGATTTCGGAATGCCTAAATTTGAAATTAAAATAAGATGGATTTTAATAGCTATATTATTGCCATGCATTATAAAAGGAATTTATGTTTTAATATTCAATGGTGAGTATGTCTCCTCAAATATGAATGGAAATGAGATATTCAATACTTTAAGTGCAGGGGTTGCGTTCACCGGGATAGCGGCTGGATTTGTTGAAGAAATGGTGTTTAGAGGAGTTATACTCAATGCATTGAAGAAAAGATGGGATATGAAGGTGGCTGTAATTGTTCCATCAATGTTATTTGGTATTGTACATGTTCTGGGACAGGATTTTTCGATAGGCAGTTGTTTATTAGTCATTATCGCTGGAACTATGGTAGGCGTTATGTTTTCAATGATTGCAATAGAGAGTGGTTCGGTTTGGAATAGTGGAATAGTGCATGCTATCTGGAACATTGTGATCATTGGTGGCGGATTAGCCATTGGGGAAAAAATGGATCCATATTCTGTAATGACATATGTTCTTGATTCAAAAGTTTTTGCAATTACAGGTGGTGAGTTTGGAATTGAATCGTCTGTTATTTCGTTAATAGGATACATAATAGTTGCTGGCATAGCATTTATTATGATTAAATCGAACAGGAAAAATTGATATGACGGTTTGAAAATGTGAAGCTATAAGGAACTTGTCCATTTTTAGTTTGTAGAAGTTTATTATAAAATAAGAGTTTCATAACGTAAATTGCAGATTTTGTGATGTAATTCATAGTGTTGGCAGGGCATGTATAAGCGGCATTTCACAAGTCATTCACAGTGTAAATGAAAAGAAAAATCGTACAGACAAATATTATTTTCTTTGTGAGCTATGGAGATAAGACTCTTTAGAGGCTTATCGGAATGCCGAGCGAACAGAAACATAATATTTGTCTGTACGATTTTTTTTAATCAACATATATAATAATGACTTGTGAGAGGGCGCTTATATCTGCCCTTTACACCCTAAGAAAGCACCACAGAATCTGCAATTTGCGTTATGGAATTCACGGTTATGGGATGAGTGCCTATAAAGGAGGTGTCGACTAAATGCAGTCATTTTCAATGTCTTGTGATTCGTCCATTTCACATTCATGTTTTCATAAACATGTCAGACTGCAATATTTTGTTCATAACCTAAATTATAAAATTCAATCTAAAAATCCGCACCACCTGCGATCGGCAGTTCCTAAGTAAAACTCCTGTAAAATTCCAATCTTGAAAAAATGTATTGACAACAAAGTGCCATAGTGTTATGGTTAATTACATAAGTAATGAACCGCATAACGAACGAAAAACAAGAGGACAGATAAGCGCATTTGAAAAGCTGTCAGCAACAGAATAATTTCTGGAAAGAAAGGAGTATATTATGCATGAATGAGATTTTGACGCAGGAGAAATCCATATATCTGCAGATCGCAGAGATGATCGAGACAGATATTTTAAGGGATATTCTTCTGGAAGAGGAACGCGTGCCGAGCACGAATGAACTGGCGAAGCTATATGCCATTAATCCGGCGACAGCAGCCAAAGGAGTGAATATTTTGGTGGATGAAGGTGTTTTATATAAGAAAAGAGGGATTGGAATGTTTGTGTCAGCAGGTGCGAAAGAGGCAATCTTAAGCCGGAGAAAGAATGAATTTTATGATAACTATGTAAAAAAACTGTTAGAGGAAGCAGCGAGCATCGGACTTGGAAAAGAAGAAGTCATTCAGTTGATACAATCCGGCAATGAAGCGTAAAGAGCTGTCCGGATGGAAAACAGTGATACCGGAAGCATGGAATCATGCAAATAAGAGGAATGATACAGGAAATTGTATTTTAAAGTTTTGAAAAGAAAGGCAGGAAGATGATTCATGGAATCAATCGTATGTAATGGTATTGGTAAAATTTATGGAAAAAACAGGTGTTAAAAGATATCAATCTCACATTGGAGAAAGGAAAGATTTATGGACTGATCGGAAGAAACGGTGCAGGAAAGACGACATTGTTATCCATTATGTCGGCACAGAATCCGGCATCCGAAGGAACTGTGACATGGAATGGTGAAAATGTATGGGAGAACCGCAAGGCGTTAGATCACATTTGCTTTTCCAGAGAGTTGTCCATCAATCTCTATGGAAGCGGCGTGAGCGGCATGAAAGTAAAAGATTATCTGAAAACTGCGTCCTATTATTATCCAAACTGGGATCAGGCACTTGCGGAGGAACTGATCAAAAAGTTTGAACTGAATACAAAGCAGCGTATCAATAAAATGTCCAAAGGCATGCTGTCCATGGTGACAATTATCGTAGCACTTGCAAGCAAAGCCGATTTTACGTTTATGGATGAACCGGTGGCAGGTCTTGATGTTGTAATGCGTGATTATTTTTACCATAAACTAATGGAGGAATACACCGAGACCGGACGTACCTTCGTTATTTCCACACATATTATCGAGGAAGCAACAGACCTGATGGAAGAAGTGGTCATGATCAAAAATGGCGAGGTGCTGCTGAAAGAAAATACGCAGGAACTTCTGGAGAGAAGCTACCATGTAAGTGGTCTTGCAGAAGTTGTGGATCAGGCAACGGAAGGCTATGAGAGACATCATGAAGAGAAGATGGGAAGAAGCAAGAGTGTGACGATCCTTTTGGAGGAAGGACAGAAGCTGCCGGAAGGCTATGATGTCACCATACAGCCGCTCAATCTGGAAAAATTGTTTGTATCCCTTTGCGGAATGGAGGAGTAGACATGGCAGAGAGCAGGATTATTAAGAGAAATGTTCTATTCTGGGGAAAATCAGGATTGCAGCTGACCGGCATCATGTTGATTTTCATGGTTGTATATGGATTCCTGTTTAATATGGGAAGCGGCAGTATATTCGGGGATTTCTGGAAAACAGCTTATTTTTATGGCGGGATCATAAGCGTTTTATTTGCACTGATCGGACCGGTTGCCTATGTGGGCGCTTATCTTCCGATGGCATTGTCTTTTGGATCAGGAAGAAGGGAAGCAGTCTTTGGGGCACAGATTTTCTGCATAGCTTATGGAGTGAGTTCCTATATCATTATGGTACTGGCAGGCATTATGAGCAGTGGAAAATTAGATGGAAAGCTGGATGTTTTGATAGCAGTTCTGTTTATATTTATGACAGCGGTCGGACAGCTTGTCTCGGTTGCACAGATGCATTTCGGAATGAAAGGAATGATTTTGGGAATTGTCATGGTGGTATTATGCATGGTCGGCGGATTTGTGACAGGAATTGGATTCATTGACCAGATCATGGCGTGGATCAACAAAATACAGACAAATGTAGTATGGACATTGTTTGCGATAGTAGCAATTGTCAGCATTGCGTTGTATGCAGTCAGTGTCACGGTGCTTTTCCGTGAAATGAGATATTACGAAGTGAAAGCATAAGTTGGGAGGCGGAAAGAATGAACAGTTTTTTAATTCAGTGTAAGGTGCGGAAAACAGAGCTTTTGCAGTTTCTTGGAATTACTGCTGTGGGATACTTGATCGGTCTGATCGTTGTATTTATCGTGATGAATGTGGCAAAAGAGAATACCTGTGCCACAGCCGGAACTATGCTGGCGTTCATCGCCTTTGCCTTTATGCATTTATTTGGGATTACTTTTTCTTTCATGGGGGATTTTAACATGGCAATTTCCCTGGGTGCGACCAGAAAAAGCTTTGTCTCAGGCTATGTACTTTTTAATCTGCTGGAGATCGCAGTGCTGGAACTTGAGATCGTTGTGTTTGGTGTAGTTGAGAAGCTTTTGCTGGAAAATGCATTTCCACAGGCGGTTATGGAAATTGACCTGACAAACTTTTTTACATGGAACTATCTGTCAGGTGTCCTGGTCGTATTTACAGCAGTGGAAATGTTTTTCGGCGCAGTTATTTTAAGATATGGCATGAAAGTGTTATGGATTTTATGGGCGGTCTGGATGATTGTCTGCCTGGCTCCTATGAATATTGAAAAGAATGAAAAGCTTTCCGGTGAACTGGCAAAGCTCGGACTGTTTCTTGGTGGAAAACTTACACCACAGGGAAGGGTTGTTCTGGTGATTGTCTTAACAATTGTTGTAGCTGCGATCACATGGAACATTCTTCGGAAACAGCGAGTGACAGCATAAATATTTTGTGATAAGATAAAACCATGTGGGCGAAAAATACCTGCATGGTTTTTGTTATGACGACCACTAATCAGATAACAGGATTACGGAAAAATATAAGGGGATTATGATGAACGATAAGTTAGAACAGTTACAGAAATACTTAGAGAAAATGGAACAGTTCAACCATGTAAATACATTATTGTATTGGGATATGAGAACCAACACACCAAAGGAAGGATTTGCAGGACACAGCGATGCACTCACTTATTTTTCAACGGAGCAGTTTTCCATGTCGACCTCGGATGAACTGAAAACGTTATTGGATACACTGGCAGAGCCGGAAGAGTTTGAAAAGCTTGACGATAAGTGGAAGTTTGTTGTAAATAAAATGAAAACAGATATGGACAGAAATCGCAGAATTCCAAAAGAATTTTATGAAAGCTTCGTGAAAGCACAGTCGGAATCGGAGAATGCGTGGGAGGAAGCGAAGGAAAAAGCAGACTTTTCTATTTTTGCCCCACATTTGCAGAAAATGATCGATATGACAGCGGAGATGACCGGTTACACAGATCCGAAAAAAGAAGTTTACGACGCACTGTTAGACCAGTATGAAAAAGGAATGGATTCCGCTACGATGGACCGCCTGTTTGAAGATTTAAAAGCAGAGCTGATTCCTCTGGTGCAGAAAGTGCTTGCAGCGAAACAGCCGGATGACAGCAAGTTTCATGTTTCATTTGATAGGAATGCGCAGAAGGAAGTGGAGAAGCTTTTGCTGAGTTATATCGGATTTGACTGGAACAGAGGAACAACCGGGGAATCTACACATCCGTTTACACTGAATTTTTCGTCAAAGGATGTGCGTGTGACCAATCATTTTTATGAACATGATCCGCTCAGTGCGATGTATTCGGCAATCCATGAGGGTGGTCATGCGATTTTTGAGCAGAATGTGAATCCGGATTATGACGGAACGGTAGCGGGAAGCTGCAGTTATATGGGAATCCATGAGAGCCAGTCCCGTTTTTATGAGAACATTCTTGGAAGAAATAAGAATTTCTGGATTCCGGTTTATGCAAAAGTGCAGGAAAAAATGCCACAGCTTCAGGACGTTTCGTTGGATGAATTTTATAAGGAAGTCAATCATGTGAGAAACAGTTTTATCCGCACAGAGGCAGATGAACTGACTTACTGTTTCCATATTATTTTAAGATATGAGATCGAGAAGGCAATTTTCCGCGACCATGTGAAAGTGGAGGAACTTCCGGCACTCTGGAATCAGAAAATGCAGGAATATTTACAGATTACTCCGGCAGATGATGCGGAAGGAATTTTGCAGGATATGCACTGGTCTGACGGTTCTTTTGGTTACTTTCCATCCTATCTGCTTGGCAGTATTTATGACGGCATGTATTTAGATCGTCTGGAGGAAGAACTTGGCTCTGTGGATGCGCTGCTCGCGGAGGGAAGAATCGGTGAGATTACAAAATGGCTGAATGAGAAGATTCATCAGTATGGTTCTACCAGAAGCCCGAAAGAAGTGATCAGATACGTCTGCGGCAAAGAAGTTTCAGCAGAACCGCTGATTCGTTATTTCAAAGAAAAATATACAAAAGTTTATAATCTTGGTTAAAAAAGAAATTTTTGTGGATAATGGATAGAAAAGGAGAAGTATGAAAAAAGGAATTATTTTTGACATGGACGGAACGCTGTGGGACTCGGCAGCGAACGTTGCAGAATCATGGAATCTTGCCATAAAACAGGATGGCTCTGTTGATAAAAAACTGACGGAGCAGGATATTCAGGGGGTTATGGGAAAGACCATGGATGTGATCGCAGACATTCTTTTCCCGGAACTGGAAAAAGAGGTGCGCATGAAATTGTTAGATCAGTGCTGTTCCATGGAAAATGACTACCTGAGAGAGCATGGTGGAGTTTTGTATCCAAAATTGGAGGAGACACTTTCTGCACTGAAAGAAAAGTATCCGCTCTACATCGTGAGCAACTGCCAGAGTGGTTATATAGAGGCATTTTTAGATCATTACGGATTTGGAAAATACTTTGAAGATATAGAGTGTTATGGAAATAATCTGAGACAGAAGGGCGATAATATCAGATTATTAGCAGACCGGAACGGGTTGACAGAGGCAGTGTATGTCGGCGATATCCAGGGGGATTATGATGCCAGCTGCCACGCAGGTGTCGGGTTCATCCACGCAGCATATGGGTTTGGAACAATTGCAGCGGACGTGCCGGAAATCCATACATTTGAGGAACTTACAGAGACAGCAGACCAATATTTTGCTCTGCGGTAAGAAATTATAAGGGTTTATCATATGACAAAATTAGATGAGTTAGTAACACAGATCAACAGAGAACACGTTTATATCCAGACACATAATTTTCCGGATCCGGATGCCATCGCAAGTGCGTTCGGCCTGCAGGAACTGTTAAAGCTTCGCGGGATTCATGCGACGATCTGCTATAAGGGGAAAATCGACCGTTACAGTACAGACAAGCTGAGAGAGATTTTGGACATCAGACTGGTAAATATTGAGAATATTGACAGTGAACTCACGGAGGACGACGAGGTTATCCTGGTAGATGCGCAGAAGGGCAATTCCAACATTATCGATATGACCGGGGATGAGATCATCTGCATCGACCATCATCCGGTTTATGAGAAAACGGAGTACCGGTTTACGGATATCCGGCCGGGTGTCGGGGCTTGCGCATCGATCATAGCACAATATTTTTTTGAAAATGAAATACCGATGGATCAAAGAATTGCAACAGCGCTGACATTTGGAATCCGTATGGATACACAGAAATTGTCGAGAGGCGTATGCAAGATGGATATGGAAATGATCTGGCGCATGTTTGACCTGTGTGATCAGGATATGATTTATCTCTTAGAGAACAGCACACTCTATTTTGAAGATCTGATGGCGTATTCCAAGGCGATCTCAAGCATTGAGGTGTTTGAGAATATCAGTTTTGCAGATACCGGAAGGGATTGCCCGGAGGCTCTGATCGCCAGTGTGTCAGATTTTATGCTTGCATTGGTGGAAGTCTCTTTTTCAGTGGTCTATTCCAGAAAAAAAGAAGGGATCAAAATTTCTGTGCGGAGTGAGCGTCCCACATTAGATGCCGGAAAAATTATAAGCAAGGCGTTAAAAGGCATCGGAAGCGGTGGCGGGCATGCTACGATGGCAGGCGGTTTTGTGCCGTTTGACGGAAATGACCGGGAGGAAGATCTGATGATCCAGAACATCCGCGAAAGATTTATCGATGTGATCAGCAGGACGAAACGAAAGTCATTAAGATAGGTGGCTAGCGTAAAATTTTACTCGGATAATAAAAATTAAAATTAGAGAACACCTAACTTTGTGATAAAGTATTTAAGGCTGACAACCAAAATACAAACAAAGGAAAGGTGTTCTCTATGTATAACAGTATAAAATATTTTGAAGAAGAATGCATTAGCAAATTTGAAAAACTTGAGGACGATTTTATAAAGGAGCCGCAAAAACTGGCAGAGTATATTCTAAACCTCACTGATGAGCTGCATAACCTTGGCCTCCGAATGATACAGGAATCTCTGGAAGAAATGAACACAATGCTTAGAAAGAGCCAGAAACGTCTGCAACATTGGGTGGTTGAATCTCATGACACCAAGCAGCTGATTACATCACTGGGAACAGTCACATTTGAAAAAACATTGTTTACAAACAAAGAGACAGGCGAAAGTGAATACCTGTTGGATCGAATTATTGGACTCGAGAAACATGAGCGAATTACAGAAGATGCGCAGGCCAGAATGCTAAAAGAGGCAGTTCAGACTTCGTATCGACGAGGCGGAGAAGAAACTAGCCTTACAACAGATGTAAAAAAACAGACAGTAAAAAATAAGATTCATGCTCTCGAATTTCCGAAAAACAACGAGAAACCTGAAAAGAAAAAGGAGATTGAATATCTCTATATCGAGGCAGATGAAGACCATGCATCACTTCAGTTCAGAGAGAAGAAAGGTGATCTGGTTGAAAATGAAAATCATCAGAAAAACAACTGTCTGATAACCAAACTTGTATATATTCATGAAGGAATTGAAAAAGAGGCACCCAAAAGTAAACGGCACAAACTTGTAAATCCGTACTACTTCTGTGGAACCAGCTACGGAGAAGAAAACTCAGAATTTTGGGATGAGGTGTATGAATATATCAGCAATCATTACGACTTAGATAAAGTGAAAAAAATATATTTAAGTTCAGATGGTGGAACATGGATAAAATCCGGAATGAAAAGGATTGCAGGAATCACATATGTACTGGATGAATTTCATCTTGAAAAATATCTGATTAAACTGACCAGCCACATGAAAGACAGCAGGGAAGATGCGCTGGATGAGCTGCGAACAGCGATCAGGAGTAAAACAAAACAGGATTTTGAGGAAATCGTTGACCGCTTGAAAGACTGTCTGGAGAACGAAGCGGGATTAAAGCGGATTGCTGCAGCAAGAGACTATATACTCTCGAATTGGATGGCAGCTAAACTTCGCCTGAGACACCAAAACGGTGTAAAAGGGAGCAGTACCGAAGGTCATGTAAGCCATGTATTGTCCAGCAGAATGAGTTCCAGACCAATGGGATGGAGCATTCAAGGAGCTACAAAAATGGCAAAACTAAGGGCATATGAAATGAATGGTGGAGATATGTTGGCACTGGTAAGATATCAGAAACGGGAATTGCCTAAAGCAGCCGGTGCTGAATACGATGTTATAAACAGTAGCGATATGCTCCAAGCGGAAAAGAACAGGCATGGGGAATTAGGCAAGTATGTAGATTGCATCACACATACACTTTCGCTCCAAAACAAAAAGAAAGCTTATTTCAATTCGCATATATGGGGATTGTAAGCAGAAAATAAAAAAGGAAAAAGCCGAAAACAGCCTGGAAAGAAAGCTAGGCTTGTTTTGAGTGCAAAAAAGATGTATATTAAATCCACAAGTCGTTGTTTCATACTTTATCAGTACATCGTGGGGACTCTACACTATTATTTCCGAGGGTAAATTTACGCAACCAAGATAGGTGGAAAATCTTGACTTTTCGGGGAAATCTCTGTATAATCACAGAAGGTTAAAGGCAATGATCCATTCATTGCAAATAGAAAAGACGATGACGAAGACAGTAGTTGTTAAGAGAAAGGCAAAGAGAGCCGGGATTGGTGTGAACCGGTGCGAGTATCTTAGGAATGAACATCACTTCCCAGTCGCAGTCCGAAATGTTTTGACTGAGTAGGCACTGACGTTTTTCCTACGTTACAGGGAACGGGTATATGATTTTTATAAAATCTGTACATTGTAATTAGGTGGTACAACGATTATTTAAGGCTCTCGTCCTATTTACAGGATGAGAGCCTTGTTTAGATTGAGGAGGATTATATGTATAACAAAGTTGAAACAAATATGAACTTCGTTGACAGAGAAAAGCAGACAGAGAAGTTCTGGGAAGATCATGACATCTTCAAAAAATCAATGGAACAGCGCAAACAGGGAGAGACCTACACATTCTATGACGGTCCTCCGACTGCAAATGGAAAACCACATATCGGACACGTATTAACACGTGTTATCAAGGATATGATCCCAAGATACCAGACTATGAAGGGAAAATATGTTCCGCGTAAAGCCGGATGGGATACACACGGACTCCCGGTTGAGTTAGAGGTAGAGAAGATGCTCGGCTTAAACGGAAAAGAGCAGATCGAAGAGTACGGTATGGAACCTTTCATCAAAAAATGTAAGGAATCTGTATGGAAATACAAGGGAATGTGGGAAGATTTCTCAGGAACCGTTGGTTTCTGGGCAGATATGGAAAACCCATATGTCACCTATGATGACAACTTTATTGAGTCCGAATGGTGGGCATTAAAACAGATCTGGGACAAAGGATTGTTATACAAAGGCTTCAAGATCGTTCCCTACTGCCCTCGCTGTGGTACACCACTTTCTTCGCAGGAAGTTGCACAGGGTTACAAGACCGTAAAAGAGCGTTCCGCAGTGGTACGTTTCAAAGTTGTCGGAGAGGATGCTTATTTCCTCGCATGGACCACAACTCCGTGGACACTTCCATCCAACGTTGCACTCTGTGTGAACCCGGATGAGACTTACTGCAAAGTAAAAGCCGCAGACGGATACACCTACTACATGGCAGAGGCACTTCTTGACAAAGTGTTAGGAAAGCTTGGCAATGAAGAGGAAGGTGTCAAAGCATATGAAGTATTAGAGACTTACACCGGAAAAGATTTAGAGTACAAAGAATATGAGCCGTTATATGCATGTGCAGCAGAAGTGGCAGCAAAACAGCATAAAAAAGGACATTTTGTTACCTGTGACACTTATGTAACGATGTCTGATGGTACTGGTATCGTTCATATTGCTCCTGCATTCGGTGAAGATGATGCGAATGTCGGACGTAAGTACGATCTTCCGTTTGTCCAGTTTGTAAACGGAAAAGGTGAGATGACAGAAGAGACACCTTATGCTGGATTATTTGTAAAAAAAGCTGACCCTGAAGTATTAAAAGATCTGGATGCGCAGGGCAAATTATTTGACGCACCAAAGTTCGAACACGAATATCCACATTGCTGGAGATGTGATACACCGCTTATTTACTATGCAAGAGAGTCATGGTTCATCAAGATGACAGCAGTCAAAGATGACCTGATCCGTAATAATAATACTGTAAACTGGATCCCGGAATCCATCGGTAAAGGACGTTTCGGTGACTGGCTTGAGAACATCCAGGACTGGGGAATCTCCCGTAACCGTTACTGGGGAACTCCTTTAAATGTATGGGAATGTGAAGGCTGCGGACATCAGGAGTCCATCGGAAGCCGTGCCGAATTAGCAGAGAGAAGCGGAAACCCGGATGATGCCAAAGTGGAATTACACAGACCGTATATCGACGCTGTGACCTTCAAATGTCCTGACTGTGGCAAGACCATGCACAGGGTGCCAGAAGTGATCGACTGCTGGTTCGACTCAGGAGCAATGCCGTTTGCACAGCACCATTATCCATTTGAAAATGAGGATTTGTTCAAACAGCAGTTCCCGGCTCAGTTCATTTCCGAGGCGGTAGACCAGACACGAGGATGGTTCTATTCCCTGATGGCAGAGTCCACCTTACTGTTTAATAAAGCTCCTTATGAAAACGTTATCGTTTTAGGACATGTACAGGATGAGAACGGACAGAAAATGTCCAAATCCAAAGGAAATGCAGTCGATCCGTTCGATGCATTAGAGACTTACGGAGCAGATGCGATCCGCTGGTATTTCTACATCAACAGCGCTCCATGGCTTCCAAACCGTTTCCATGGAAAAGCAGTGCAGGAGGGACAGCGTAAGTTCTTAAGCACCTTATGGAACACTTATGCATTCTTTGTACTGTATGCAAACATTGACGGATTTGACGCAACAAAATATAAACTGGAATATGATAAATTATCCGTGATGGATAAATGGTTACTGTCCAAATTAAATACCGTGATCGGCGCTGTGGATGATAACCTTGGCAGTTACAAGATCCCGGAAGCTGCAAGAGCACTCGATGAGTTTGTGGACGATATGAGTAACTGGTACGTAAGACGCTCCCGTGAACGTTTCTGGGCAAAAGGAATGGAGCAGGATAAGATCAATGCCTACATGACACTTTACACAGCGTTAGTAGAGATCTGTAAATGTGCAGCACCAATGATCCCGTTCATGACAGAGGAAATCTATCAGAATCTTGTGTGCAGCATTGATAAAAATGCGCCGGAAAGTATTCATTTATGTGACTTCCCAACCGTTAATGAAGCATACATTGACAAAGAGTTAGAGAAAAATATGGATGAGGTATTAAAGATCGTGGTTATGGGCCGTGCATGCCGTAATGCAGCAAACATCAAGAACCGTCAGCCGATCGGAAATATGTTTGTCAAAGCTCCATTTGAACTTTCAGAGTACTTCAAAGAGATCATCGAGGATGAGCTGAATGTAAAGAAAGTTTCCTTTACCGATGATGTAAGTTCCTACACAAGCTATACATTCAAACCACAGCTCCGTACTGTAGGACCAAAATATGGAAAATATTTAGGACAGATCCAGAAAGCTTTAGCGGAACTTGACGGAAACGCTGCTATGGCAGAGTTAAAGGAAAATGGATTTATCACTTTGAAGTCTGTCAGTGATGATGTAAAATTAGCAGAGGAAGATCTGTTAATTACAATGACACAGATGGAAGGTTATGTAACGGAGGGGGACAATACAGTAACCGTTGTCCTTGATACCAACTTAACACCGGAGTTAATTGAAGAAGGATTTGTGCGTGAGATCATCAGCAAGATCCAGACCATGAGAAAAGAAGCAGGATTCGAAGTGATGGATAAGATCATGATCTCTTATCAGGCAGATGACAAAGTGGCTGCCATCTTTGACAAATATGGTGATGCGATCAAAGCAGATGTACTCGGACTTGATGTTGTAGCTGGCAGTGTGGATGGATACGAGAAAGAATGGAATATTAATGGGGAAACCGTTCTTTTAGGTGTAAAAAAAGGAGAGTAAGGAAATGTCTAAAACAGCAGCAGTCTTCAATAAGAAAAAATTTATCAATGATGTAACAGAGACAGTCCGTCATATGTATCGCAAACAGTTAAAAGAAGCAAGCCAGCAGGAGATTTTCCAGGCGGTATCCTACGTCGTAAAAGACGTTGTGATCGATGACTGGCTGGCAACCCAGCAGGCATTTGACGATCAGGATCCAAAGATTGTCTATTATATGTCAATGGAATTTCTGATGGGCCGTGCGCTTGGAAATAACCTGATCAATTTAAAAGCTTACAAAGAAGTGAAAGAAGCTCTGGAAGAAATCGGACTGAATCTTGACGTGATCGAAGATCAGGAGCCGGATCCTGCACTCGGAAACGGTGGTCTTGGACGTCTTGCAGCATGCTTTATGGAATCACTGGCAACACTCGGATACGCAGCTTACGGCTGCGGTATCCGTTACCGTTATGGTATGTTCAAACAGCAGATTTCGGATGGTTTTCAGGTAGAGGTACCGGATAACTGGTTAAAGAATGGCTACCCATTCGAACTTCGCAGACCGGAGTATTCCTACGAGATCAAATTCGGCGGCTATGTCCGTACCGAAGACATGGGAAATGGCAACACCAGATTTATCCATGAAGGCTATCAGTCCGTTATGGCGATCCCATACGATATGCCGATCGTAGGATATGATAATCATATGGTAAATACGCTGATGATCTGGGATGCAGAGCCTAAGGAAGGTTTCCAGTTAGATTCCTTTGATAAAGGAGATTATAACAAAGCGGTAGAGCAGGAAAACCTTGCACGTAACCTGGTGGAAGTCCTTTATCCGAATGACAATCATATTCAGGGAAAAGAACTTCGTTTAAAACAGCAGTATTTCTTCGTATCTGCAAGTTTACAGCGTGCGATCGCAAGATTCAAAAAGCATCATGAGGATATCCATCAGCTGCCTGAGAAAGCAGTATTCCAGATGAATGATACACATCCGACGGTTGCAGTGGCAGAGTTAATGCGTATTTTGCTGGATGAGGAAGGCTTAAGCTGGGAGGATGCGTGGGATATCACAACCCACTGTGTTGCTTATACCAACCATACCATTATGGCTGAGGCTCTTGAAAAATGGCCGATCGAGATTTTCCAGAGACTGCTTCCGCGTGTATATCAGATCGTGGAAGAGATCAACCGCCGTTTTGTTTTACAGATCCAGGAGCAGTATCCGGGCAACAATGATAAAATTGCAAAAATGGCAATTTTATATGATGGTCAGGTAAAAATGGCGCATCTTGCGATCGTTGCAGGTTATTCTGTCAACGGTGTTGCCAGACTGCACACAGAGATTTTGAAAAAAGAGCAGTTAAAAGATTTCTATGAGATGATGCCGCAGAAGTTCAATAACAAAACCAATGGTATCACACAGAGACGTTTCTTAGCACATGCGAACCCGCTTCTGGCTGACTGGGTGACAGCACATGTGGGAGAAGGCTGGATCACAGACCTTTCCCAGATCAGGAAACTTGCGCCTTATGCAGATGATAAAAAAGCACAGCAGGAGTTTCTGGAGATCAAGCACCAGAATAAAGTGCGCCTTGCAAAATATATCAAAGAGCACAATGGAATTGATGTAGATCCGGATTCCATCTTTGATGTGCAGGTGAAACGTCTTCATGAGTACAAACGTCAGCTGTTGAATATCCTTCATGTTATGTATCTCTATAACGAGATCAAAGAGCATCCGGATATGGAATTTGTTCCAAGAACATTCATTTTTGGTGCAAAGGCAGCAGCCGGTTATAAAAATGCAAAACTTACCATTAAACTGATCAACAGCGTTGGAGAAGTGATCAACAATGATAAGAGTATCAATAATAAGATCAAAGTGGTATTTATCGAGGACTACAAAGTTTCCAATGCAGAGTGGATCTTTGCAGCAGCAGATGTCAGCGAGCAGATTTCGACTGCAAGTAAAGAGGCATCCGGTACCGGTAATATGAAGTTCATGTTAAACGGTGCCCTGACACTTGGAACGATGGATGGTGCGAATGTCGAGATGTACGAGGAAGTCGGACCGGATAATATGTTTATTTTCGGTATGAGTTCTGACGAAGTGATCGCACATGAGCATAACCGTGATTATGATCCGATGCAGATTTTCAACACGGATCAGGATATCCGCAAAGTTCTGACACAGTTAGTGAACGGATTCTACTCACCGAACGACTCCGAACTTTTCCGTGACCTGTACAATTCACTGCTGAATACACACAGTACACAGTACGCGGATACTTACTTCATTCTTGCAGACTTCCGTTCTTATGCAGAAGCGCAGAAGAAGATCATGGAGTATTACAAGAACAGGAGCGCCTGGGCAAAGAGCGCTATCTTAAACACTGCACATTCCGGCAAGTTCTCATCCGACAGAACGATTCAGGAATATGTGGATGATATCTGGCATTTACCGAAGGTAAAGGTTGATGTGGAATAAAGAATAGATGTTTTGATCAGAAGGCAGTTCTGTGATAGGTATATAGTCATTGCTTGGGAAACGTATCTATCATGGAACTGCATTTTTGAAATCTAAAAGTATTTTCAGCAAGCTGATTTGAAAGGCACTAAATCATTATGAAAAATATAACTTTTTTAGACAGCATTAAATGTGCTGTAAAGGGAATGAAGTATGCTTTTAAAACAGAAAAAAATTTTAAATATTATTTCTTTATTGCCTTATTTTTTCTGATTTTAAATATTTTATTAAAATCAACAAAACTGGATTACATTTTGTACATAATTGTAACAAGTGGAGTTTTGATGGCTGAATTAGCGAATACAGCTATTGAACATGTTGCAAATGCTATATCAGGTAAATACAATGAGGAGATTCGATTAGCAAAAGATATTGGTTCCGGTATTGTGTTAATGCAGGGATTTGCTTTTTTTATTGTAGAGGGAATAGTTTTTATCACTAAATTTGTGTAAACAAGAGAGGAAAGACCCGGCAGGCAATCCTATTTGGGATGCGCTGGATCATAGCAGAAAATATATGATAATTTTAGATATGTATTTAACGATGTTATCCGTTATATTGGGTGGTATATTGAACATGCTTTTTGTAAAAACAAATTTTTATAAAAAGTATAAATATCCGATTGACTGTAACAGAAAATTCAGGGATGGGAAAAGGATATTTGGAGACAATAAAACATGGATAGGTATTGTGTCCATGATTGTCTGTTGCATCTTATCTCAGGTATTTATAGGTTTTATCTGTAATGCTTTCAATATCAATAATCATAACCAAATCTATCGTTTTTATGAAAATAAAGTAGGGGTTAATGTTTTGACAGGATTTTTGTTCGGCTTTATGTACATGTTGTTTGAACTGCCAAATTCATTTATAAAAAGAAGATTGGATATTGAATGTGGAAAAACAAATACAAATATAATAGGAAAATTATTCTTTGTCATAGATCAGATCGATTCCCTCATAGGAGTCATGCTGATTTTAGTGATATTTGCTAAAATCTCCTGGAAACAATACTTTGCGTATATTTTCATTGGTGGATTCACTCATATTATGGTAAACTTATTTTTATACAAAATCAAAGTCAGGAGAAATGTATGAAAAGGGAAAAGAAGTTATTCATCGGATGCTTTAATAAATCGGTTATTTTAACGTACATTGGAGTTATTTTTGCCCTTGCAGGCATTTTTATATTAATAGATTTACAGGAAGCGGAGCAAATGAACCTTGTGATGTTTTGTCTGATCATTTCTGGTCTGTGTGATTTGTTTGATGGCTTTATTGCCAGAAAATGCAACAGAAATGAAACACAAAAAGCTTTTGGAGTTCAGATCGATACATTATGCGATATTATCTCATTTGTTATATTTCCGTCGATTCTTTTGTATAAAATGGCATTTCAGCATCATTCTCAGATGGTATTTACGGTTTCTATCGTGATGATTATTTTATATGTTTTGTGTGGTATTACCCGGCTGGCATGGTTTAATATATTAGCCAATGCCGGAAGTAAAACAACTTATTATCAGGGTGTACCAGTTACATATATTTCGTTTGTTGTCCCTGTTTTTTATGTGGGCATTCAAAGAATTCCCTTCCTGATGCGCAATATAAATGATATATTTGTGATCCTATATGGTGTTATGGGATTTTTGTTTGTGGCGAATTTGAAAATAAAAAAACCATCAGGAAAATGGTATGTATTTTTTTCGGTCGCTGCGATTGTCACAGTGGTATTACTTTTTATTTAGTGGTGGTTATGGTTAAAATTTATCATAGAGACAGTAAAAAACTGATAGAAGAAAAAGAATATCAGGAAGAGTTATTGATTTTTTTATATAAAACAGTGATAGGAAGAAGCTTATTAAAGTTATTTGTTGCCAGACCATGGTTCAGCAATTTAAGAGCAAGATATCAGAAGAGCCCTGAATCAAAAAAAGATATTTTGCCGTTTGTAAAAGAATATCATGTAGATATCTCCGATTATAATATTGATCGCTTTGACAGTTTTAATGATTTTTTTACAAGGAAAAGAATGTATGGAACGACAACCCGGTCAAATGAATTGATGGCAATTGCTGACAGCAAATTATCTGTTTATAGAGTTGATGAAAAACTGAAATTGAATATAAAGAATTCTATTTATGAATTAAAAGATATTATTCAACAGAAAGAAATTGCTGATTTATATAAAAACGGATATGCTCTTGTGTTCAGGTTAGCGGTGAATGACTATCATCGTTATGTATTTTTTGATGATGGTGAATTAATTTCTTCTGAATTTATAAAAGGTGAATTGCATACCATAAGGCCTGTTTCTGAAAAATATAAAGTGTATGCCAGAAACAGCAGGGTTGTGAATGTCATGGATTCAAAATCGTTTGGTATCATTACGCAGGTTGAAATAGGTGCTTTACTTGTGGGGAAAATTGTCAATCATAATACTCATATGTTCAGCAGGCTGGAAGAAAAAGGTTATTTTGAATATGGTGGTTCTACTATTGTAATGTTTTTTCCACCCAATATCATGATAGATGAAGATATATTAAGACAATCTCAGGCGGGATATGAAACTCAGGTTTTCATAGGTGATAAAATCGGACAAAGAAAGGAATAAAGAGCCATGTTTGCTGCATTAAAAAGGTTAAATATTTATCAAAAAGAAATGTATCCAATCATTTCAAGATTATTATTAGGATATTTGGTGTTTGGTGAAATTTATTTTATCATTCTGTTAAATCATGGAATTATAGATGTGAAGTTTGGGATACAGGAACTGGTTTGTGGATTTACAGTATTTAGTTTTCTGTTCTGGCTTAGGATCGCAGATGATTTTAAGGATTATGAACTTGATTGCAGATTATTTAAAGAGCGGCCATTGCCTTCTGGAAGAGTGACGAAAAAGGATTTGGGTATTTTTATAACAATATTAATCGCTATTACTCTGGTCTTAAATTTTATTTACATGAATAATTTTTTGTTTTGTGTTTTATTATATACCTACGGCTCCTTCATGGCGGTATGGTTTTTCCAAAAACATAAAATTGCGAAATCATTACCTCTGGCTTTAGTTACGCATAATCCTGTTCAGATATTTATCAATCTTTACATAGTATCATTTACAGTTATTAAATATCAGCTGCCATTTTTTGATCTGACGAATATGCTGGCATTGCTGACTTTGTATTTTCCAGCTTTGATCTGGGAAGTTTCAAGAAAAATAAAAGCTCCTGAGGAGGAGACGGAATATGTAACATACAGCAAACTTTTTGGATACAAAAAAGCAGTTAATTTCGTATTTATTGTTACATGGATTGATATTTTTACAAATTTTGCTTTAGTCTGGAATTTAAATAAATGGTCAGTGCTCGCACTGTTACTCAATGTGTTATGGTGCAGCTGGAAATTTGTTGAATTTAAAAAGAATCCTACCAAATACAAAATTGTAACAAAAGTAGAAATGTATACGTATATTCAGGAATCACTGATGATTCTAACCATTATCCTGTACATTATCATGCATAGGTAAACTTGGAGAAAAAATGAAACACAGAAATTTGGAAATTTTGAGAGAACATTATATCAACGTTCCTGATTTTATTGTTGTTGACGGTAAAGAGGAATTGGATCTCAGTTTTTCAAAAGAGGAATTGTTTGCAGTCCGCTCCTCTTTTGAGGTGGAAGATAATGATGAGAACAGTTTTGCAGGACAGTTTGATACTTTTTTAAATATAAACAGAAGGGATGTTTCTTTTTATATTGATAAAGTAAAAGAGAGTTATAAAAAATTAAATATCACGAATACGGCATCAAAAGTAATTGTCCAGGAAATGATACAGTCAGATTATTCAGGTGTTATTTTCACAGCAAATCCAACTGGAATTTTAAATGAAATGGTTATTGTAGCTGGGGAAGGATTAGGGTGCAATATCGTTGAAGATAAAAATTTCCACAACAACTTATTATTACAATGTGGATGACAAAAACTATTACTTTGAAAATGAAAACATATTAAATAAAAATATATTAAATGACTTAATTGAAATTGCTGTCAAAATAAAAAAAATTTTTACAGAAAGATATGGATATTGAGTATGCAGTTAAAGATGATAATGTCTACATTTTACAGGCAAGACCAATTACAACTTTAAAATACAGTAAGACGGTCATTTTAGATAATAGTAATATTGTTGAGAGTTATCCGGGAATCTCGCTGCCGTTGACTCAGAGTTTTGCAAAGCAGATTTATGCAGATGTTTTTAAACATTGTATTTATCACTTATCCCAAAAGGATAAAAATTTAGTGGACGGTATGTCAGATCATTTAGATCATATGCTGGCATGCACAAATGGAAGAATTTATTATGATATCAATAATTGGTATCTGATCATCAAGTTATTACCATGCTCAGACAAATTAATTAAAATATGGCAGGAAATGTTAGGGGTTGAGAATAAATATGTAAATGATGAAAAGATACCTGTTACATTTTTAACGAAAATAAAAATTGTGATTTCATTCTTGCATTTTTTAAAATCAACTCCCGGATCAATGGAAAAATTGAACAGAAAATTTGAGGCTGATTTAATAATTTTTAAGGAGCAGGTTCAATCTCAAAATTCGCTTCAGGATTTATTAGATACCTATAAAGTGATAGAAACGGCAATTTCCAGTGACTGGTATATTACACTGATCAATGATATGTATACTTTTATTTATACAGGACTTTTATCGAAAAAAGAGAAGGAGCAATTAAATGATATTAAGAACCTTGAGAGCATGAAGCCGGTCATGGCTCTTAATATGCTGATTCATGTTTATAAAAAAGAAAAAAAATCGAATCGGTTTAATAAATTATTTGAGCAATATATTGAATTGTATGGCGACAGATGTCTGGGCGAATTAAAGCTTGAAACACAGACTTACAGAGTGAATCCGGATTTGTTATTGGAGTATATTCAAACACAAAATGAGACCAGTCTGAACAAGACAAGTGAAAATATGAAAGAAAATAGAAAGTTAAAGAAAGCAAAACTTGGCATTTATAACAGGGAAATCTCAAGATTAAACAGAACCAGGATTTTTGGGCTGGCAAGAAGTATTTTCCTGAAAATTGGTGAAATTCTGACCGCAGAGGGAAAATTAGAACATAGAGAAGACATTTTTTATCTGTTTTTGGATGAGATTAACGAAAAGGATTCTTATATTGGACTGGTAAAGGCGAGAAAAATTGAATATAAAAAAATGAAAATATTCCAGCTTATAGCAGGCTGGTTTACGCAGATGAAATCGTTGAAAAACATTTTGAAAATATCAGTATGATAAACAATCATGACAATTTATTTGGAATAGGTTCTTCGATGGGAATCGTGGAAGGGGAAGTGATTGTTGTAAAAGAAGCTGATTCCAACCTAAGCGTTAAAAATAAAATTATAGTCGCAGAATCGACAGATCCGGGATGGGTATTGCTGATCAAGGATGCGAAAGGGATTATTGTAGAGAGAGGTTCTATTTTAAGCCATACGGCGATCATTACAAGAGAACTGAAAAAGCCTTCTATTGTAAATGTTAAAAATGCAACAGGGCTGCTCAAGAACGGAGACAGAGTGCAGTTAGATGCATACAAGGGAATTGTAAGAAGAATAGATGGAACTTTATAAATGGAGAAGCATATGAACTATAAAGTGATTTATGGAAAAAACGATCTGGTATATACAGGTTTTTTGGCATTACCCGGCAAATTATATCAAAAGAATGAGCTGACACAGGATTATGATACAGAATATAAACTATTACATGAAAAACACACCTTAAGTAAATATTTTAACATTACACCTTTTGTTGTAATTGATAAAAACAGCCAGATGCCTGTTGCGCGATGTATGTTGACATATTATCCGGAGGATGATGTCGCATATTTTGGCTTTTTTGAATGTATCGGACAGCAGGAAATAGCAGAACAATTGTTAGATACTGTTTCAAAAAAAGCCAAAAAGGATGGAAAAACGAAATTGTCAGGTCCTGTGGATGCTTCTTTTTGGATAAAATATAGATTGAAAATTAATTTGTTTGATAGAATTCCGTATACAGGGGAACCGTATAATAAAAATTATTATTATAAATTACTCTCGGATTGCGGGTTTGTAGTACAAAATCATTATACATCTAATATTTATCCTATTATAGATATGGATTATTATAACGAGAAATTCGAGAAACGTTATGAACAATTTCTGAATAAAGGTTATGAGATCAAAAGCCCTGCGAAGAAGAACTATCCATATATCATGGAAAAAGTGTATGAACTGATCATGGATTTATACAGTGATTTTCCGGCTTTTAAGTATATTGAAAAAGAAGATTTTATGGATATTTTCGGCTCTTATAAATACATATTAGACTATGATATGGTTAAAATTGCTTTCTATAAAGAAGAAGTTGTTGGATTCTTTATAAGTGTTCCGAATTATGCTAATTTGCCTTATAAATTAAATGTCAGAAATTTTTTTAAAATTCTTCAAATAAAAAATAAACCGGATGAATATGTGATGCTTTATATGGGAGTAGATAGAAGACATCTGGGATTAGGGAATGCATTATCTAATGTTATTACAATGGAATTAAAGAATAAACATGTTCCGAGTATTGGTGCATTAGTAAGAGATGGTAAAATCACACAGAGTTATGCAAGTGAATTAATTCGGGACAGATATGAATATGTATTATTGGAAAAGAAGCTGTAAGGAGAAAAAGGTATGGTCAGTGTATTTCAGGAAACATGGAATGAAGGAGAGGCAAAAGGTATTATTGAAATGGGGCATGATTTTGGACTTTCTGAGGAGGATATTTTAGCAAGACTTCAAAAAAAGTTGAATGTTTCACTACAAAAAGCACAGGAATATATTTCCGCATATAAAAAACAGAACGCATAAGAAAAGATAAACAGTTACAAAAAGGGCGTGTGAAAAAACGAGAGTTTTTTCATTCGTCCTTTTGCTTATAGTTATAATAATAGCTATATTACATAAAAAAGGGTATAGTTCCCCTTACCCCATAAGAATAATATTATGAAATCTTATGCGGCAGCTGCAACTGTTTTCTGTTTGTTGTGATATTTATAAAGATTGTGTCCGATAGAAACGAGAAATACTTCAAGCAATACAGATTTTATTCCTCTTCGGACAATTCTTTTGTACCACCGGTCGTTTTTCATGATACCAAAGGTACCTTCTGCCTGAATGGATCTGTTCATCCTTAGAAACGCTCCCTGGATGCTTTCGAGATTTTCTATCACTTCCTGATGCATCGCTGTAAGTTCGCGGTTGATCCGTACAGTACGGTTTTTATCTGTCTTTTTACATTGTTCTGCACTGGATCACAGATGTCCAAATAATCTTGAATTAGCATTGGCAAAACTGCCTGTTTTGGGTTAGAATAGATTATGTTATTATTTTTTTCTACAAGTTAATTATAACAGAAAGAAAGACCTTGAGTTCATTATAAACTCTTGGTCTTTCTTTTTTTCGGGACTATTCTTTTTTCACAGTCCCTTTTTGTTGTTTATGAATGTTAATTATCCGAGGGCATCAGTGTATTAAGAAATGTGAGTAATGCATCCTTTTGCTTTGGAGAAAGCTGATAAATGCGGCAGATCAGAGGATCATCTAGCAGGGAAGAGGTATCATCATCAAAAAAATCTTTTAAGGAAATATTTAGTGCTTCACAGATATAGGATAAAAATTCAATCGTTGGATTTTTGTTGCCAAGTTCAATATCTCTCAGATAGCTTTGGGAGATACCTGCTAAATTTGCCAGTTTATTTACCGAATAATTCTTTTTCTTTCTGTAATATGTTATTTTTTCTCCTATGTTCATAAATATATCCCCTTTGTTTCACAAACGGATTTCTAAAGTCAAATAAAATATGCCCAGAAGAAGAAAAAATATTCTGCATCCTATATGGGCATACGTTATCAAAGTAGCAAATAAAATTGAATTAAATTACAACTATAGATATTGACAATTATATCTATAGAGATTAAAGTGAATATAAATAAAGGTAAAAATGGGGTGGAACATATGATTTTAAAAATTGCTATTGCAGATAAAAATAGTGAATATATTCGAAGAATCCTAAATGTATTAGAAACTTATGGAGATATTGATGTATCTGTATTTACAGATGAAAAATCACTTGAAGGAGCATTGGATAATAGAAAATTTGATGTACTTTTATTTGATGAATCTATCGTACAGGGAATAGTGATTGAAAAAAAAGACATGCTTTCCATTCTTCTTTTAGATGAGAACACTGGAGTAGATGAATCATTTCTGGATTTCAAGAAGATTTATAAATATCAGAGAGTAAGTAAAATCTATCAACAGATTTTGGAAGCATATTCTGAAGTGTGTGGTGATACCGGTAATATTATAGGTCAGAAGGCAACATCTGTTGTATCATTTTATTCTCCGATCGGAGGATGCGGAAAAACAACGCTTGCGTTGATAGCAGCCACAAAGTATGCAATACAGGGATACCAATGCTTATATCTTAATCTGGAAGAGATAGGATCACAAAGTTTTTATCTGCCTCAAAGTGATGCAAAGGGATTGTCAGAAATGGCAGCCAATTTAGGAGAAAACATTAATTTTACAATGAAGCTGCAAAGCCTGATACAGAAGAAGCAGGACAGATTGTATTATCTGGCTCAATTTCAAAGCCCAAATGATCTTTATGAACTTTCAGAAGATGAGGAGAAAGAACTGATAGATGTCATATGTAATACAGGACTTTTTGACATTCTGGTAATTGACATGGGAGTAAGTGTTAATCAGAAGGCATTGGCATTATTCGAATTGTCAGACAAAATTCAGGTGATTGAGAAACCGGATGTGATTTCTATGGAGAAAATGAAGTGTTTTTATCGGCAATCCCATATTATCAATGCGTATGGAAATAAAATGTCACGTACGGTTAATTTTTATAGAGGAAAAGATAATATTGTGGAAACAGATATTCCGATAGTTGGAAGAATTAATGTTACGCAAAACCCTGATCCAACACAATTCGTAGAAGCAATGGCAAAAGATTCCTGTACAAATTATCTGTTACAGATGATATAAGGTGGAAAAGAGTGAGGTTATGAAAGATTATTTTACAGAAGAAATCGGCGAAATAAGAAAATTTGTAGTAGAAGATCCGACATATTCTGAATTATCAGATGAAAAATTAAGAGAACGGATCAGCAATATGCTGGAAAGAAGAATGCATCAGTGTGAATTAGATGATGAGGAGAAAGCGTCTTATTATTCATCCATTTCATTTAAGGCAAAAAAAGGTCTTACGGATGCAGTGTTTGAATCAATTCGTGGGTTGGGAATCCTTGGCAAGATTATTAGTGATAAATCGATCACTGAAGTCATGATCAATGGTTATGATTGTATATTTGTTGAGAGAAATGGAAAACTGTCACGTATTCCGGATAAATTTGAAAGTGCAGACAATTTAAGAAATATTATAACAAAGTTTGTACAGGATATGGGTAGATCCATTAATGAAAGTAATCCGATTGTAGATACAAGATTAGAGGATGGATCCCGTGTAAATGTTGTGCTTGATCCAATAGCTTTAAATGGACCAATTGTTACAATTCGTCGATTCCCGGAAGAGGGAATGACCATTCAAAAGCTCATCGGATATAAATCTATTACATCAGAAGCAGCCGTTTTTTTGGAAAAACTGGTCAGGGCAAAATATAACATTTTTATAAGTGGAGGAACAGGTTCTGGTAAAACAACATTTTTAAATGCTTTGTCAAATTATATCCCCTCGGATGAACGAGTGATCACAATCGAAGATTCGGCGGAACTGCAGATCCGTAATATTCCAAATCTTGTTCGTCTGGAGACAAGAAACGCAAATTCGGCAGGTGTGGGAGCAATCACAATCAGAGATCTGATCAAATCTTCACTTCGAATGCGTCCGGAACGTATTGTAGTAGGTGAGGTTCGTGGTGCAGAGGCATTGGACATGCTGCAGGCCATGAATACAGGGCATGATGGAAGTTTGTCTACCGGTCATGCCAATTCTGCTTATGATATGTTGAGCCGTCTGGAAACTATGGTGTTAAGCGGTGAAGCGGGATTGCCGTTAGAGGCAATCAGACAGCAGATTGCTTCCGCAGTTGATATTATAGTTCATTTATCGAGAATGAGGGATAAAACAAGAAAAACAATGGAAATTACGGAAGTGATTGGAATGGAAAATGGAGCAATTATTTTGAATCCACTTTTCAAATTTGAGGAAGATGAAGACTCTACAGTTCGTAAGGTTTCAGGATCCTTAAAACGTACCAATAATAAAATGGTTCATCCTGATAAATTTATCGCAAGTGGAATATATGATTACCTGGAAGAATAAAAGAGGAAAAACGAATGAATAAGATGCCATACTATAATCAGTGCAGTATGAAAAAATGGGAACATATCCTTATGTATTTTTTGTTTGGAATATTAATTTCAGGCATTGTTTATTTGTTTTATCATATTGTGCCAGTCTCGGTTGTCATAGGCTTTTTGACAGCGGTCTATGTTGAAAAAATGTATGCGGAAAGTACCGTAAAAAAGAGAAAAAAGACTTTGCGGCTCCAGTTTAAAGATTTTTTGGGTTCTATGAGTGTTGCTGTGAGAGCAGGAAATGTAGAGATATATGCTGTGAAATCAGCTTTAGATGATTTGAGATTATCTTATAGCAGTAAAGCAGACATTGTGCTGGAAGTAGAAAATATGATACTCCAATACGAAAAAGGTGGTATTCCATTAAAAGAATTGTTTGAAGATTTTGCAGACCGGAGTGAACTGGAAGATATACACAGTTTTGCAGCAGTCTATTCCGTCATTGAAGGAAAAAGTGACAGATTTGGCGATATCCTTACACAGACAGAAGAAATCATACGGGACAAAATAGAGATTGAACAGGAAATTGAGACAACTATCATATCAGCAAAGTCAGAGACAATGGTCATGCTGATTATGCCGATTGTTATTGTGGTAGCAATGTCCGGTATGGGAAGTGGTCTATTGGATTCATTGTTTACAACAGCCGCAGGTCATCTTAGTGCAACCATCGCACTTATCATTTTTGCAGTGTCTTATATTCTGGCGGTAAAAAGCAGTGATATTGAGGTGTAGGAGGCAGATATGATTTTATGTATGGCAGCAGCGACTGTATTTTTTGGAGTTTTTGCATATCTGTATTTAACGGCAGGAGAAGAACTGTCTGAGACGTTGACCGCAAGTTGTATGGAGATACAGCAGGAGACGATCAGGGAGACACAGATAGAAATGCTTGGATTGGCTGCGCAATTGCAGAAAGACAGTCAGTTTATAGACAGAAAAAAGATAAAACAGGGACAGAAACTGAAAAAAAAGCAGGATGAGGCAAAAAAGCAGTTGGAATTATTGAACATGGGAAAATTAAACGTTCTGGATACAGTGCCACTGGCTGGGTATCGTCTTATACAGGTATTGACATGGGATGCTACGAATGATTTAGTGAAAAAACTCAATCAGAAATGTATGCAATTTAAAGAGAAGAAAGAAGCAATCCATTATACATATTATCTGCTTGCAACTTTGATAGGAAATATAATCCTTGGCATGGCAGGATTGTTTGCCGGAATAGCAATTGGATTGGCAATGAATATGGGAATGAGAAGCTTTTTGATAGGGATTGTCATATTTGTTATTTTTGGTTTACTTGGATATATTCCATATGACAGCGTAAATGCAGTCGTGTCGAAAAGGCAGGAAGATATTGAACGGGAGTTCCCACAGGTAATATCAAAAATGACATTGCTTACAGTTGCAGGAATGGAAGTGAGTCAGGCATGGAGACTTGCAAGCGCAAGTGGAGAAGGAACGTTATATAAAGAGATGAAACGTGTGCTGGTTGATTTTGATAATAATGTATCTCCTGTAGAGGCATATTCAAAATTTATTTCAAGGTGTAGCAATACCTATACAACAAAACTTGCAACAGCCATTATACAGAATATTTCAAAAGGAAATTCAGAAATTGTTACTCTTTTCCGGCAGCTGAATGATGAAAGCTGGCTGGAACATAAGCACAATGCAAGACGCATGGGAGAAAAAATACAGTCAAAGCTTCTTCTGCCGACGATGCTTATGTTTGGTGGAATTATAATTTTGATTATTGTTCCGGTCATGAGTGGCTTCAATTTTTGATCATGACGGATAATAATATATTTTTTACATGAGGAGGAATAGGAAGATGAGAACATTAGACAGATTATATATTGGTGGAAAAACCAGAATGGCACAGTTTATCAATGGGTTAAAAAGGGATGAGTCCGGTGTATCATCCATTGTGGCAACAGTACTTTTAATTTTGATCGTAGTGTTATTAACAGCTATATTCTGGGATAATCTTCAGAAATGGTTTGAAGATATCTGGAAGAGAATTTTAGGTGAATCCATCTAGGAAGAAAATGACCAATTCTGTATTCGAAAGAATGACAGTTATTAGAAAAGCGTTTGAATTTTGGAGGGCATAATATGAGGCAGTTAATAAAAAGTGAAAAAGGGACAGCGATAGTTGAAGCCACGATGCTGCTTCCTTTCTGCATACTTATGGTGCTTGCTTTATATTATGCCTCCATATTTGTATGCCAGAAAGCAAATTTACAGGCAAATGTGGAAAATGCATTGATTTATTATAAAAATGTGGATTCAGACACCTATGTTCATGCTTCGGATGCGATGTCATATCAGAAGAGCGGCAGTGTAACTACTGCAAATGGAAGCAGTTATGCATCCCCAACTTATGAGCAGCCTTATCGTTTTCTCGGAATGAAATTCGAGAATGCAAAGTTCGAAAGGTTTTTCAGATCCATGTGTGGATACATGTTTTTTGACACAGGTTCTAATGTAAAACTGACAACTTCTACAAAAAATTATGTTGTATACAAAGAAGTTAAGGCGACTGCAACGCAGACAGTAAAACCGGCAATCAGTCTGTCGGTGATCGGTGTACCGGATTCTATGAAAATATCGTGTACATCGACTGTTGTGATCTCGAATGCAGATGATTTTATACGCAATACAGATTTTGTTTTTGACATTGTAGAGGATACAAAACTGGGGCAGGCTGCAAGCGGACTTGTGGATAAAGCAAAAGGATTTTATGAAAAATTCAAACAAAAATTTGGTGTCAGCTAGGAGGCATATATGCAGAGGTTGTTTAAGACAGTAAAAGGTTCCATAACCGTTCTGGTTACACTCATTTTGGTGCCTACTATTTTTTTTACCGGGTTTATGGTCGATCTTGCAAGAATTAAATTATATGGAAATCAGGCTGTGATGACGGCAGATAATTACGGAGAGACGGTGCTTACGCAGTATGACAATCTGTTGAAGGAATTGTATGGGCTGTTTGCGGTCACACAGGATGACAAAGCTTTAAATAATTTAGATAAATTGCAGGGGTATGTCAGCAGTTCTTTTGATCCGGCACAGAATAATATTTCGTGGGAACATTTTGAAGAAGTACAGGATTATCTGGGAATGAATACTTTAGATGGCTTCATGCCTTATCAGGATGCAGATATAACATTGGAAAAAGAATTTATCCCGGAATCACATCTCTCGAATCATGCAGTTTTGGATACGCAGATTGGGGATTTTATGAAGTTTCGTATTGCACAGGGACTATTGGATGATGGAACTGAACTTATAGATAACATATCGCAGATACAGAACAAAGAGAATGATGGAAAGGCACTTGATAAGAAACTGGAATTAGATAATGAAGTGGAGGAGTTATTAAAAATTGCACAGAAATATTATCTTGAATTAAAAGATATAAAAGCGTACCCGGATTATATCGATGGGATCAATGATGCTTATATGCTGTGTGATGCCGGTTTTGAAGAAATTATTAATTCGGATGCCTATATGCATTATAGGGATTATGTGCTGGCTGATGAAAATGAGATAAATGTAGCATTGGAAAAGCGCAGTCATAATGAGGAAGATGAAGAAAATGCAGTAGAATTGACGGAAGAAGAAACGGCGCTTCTGCAAATATATGACAATTATATAAATGATACAGAGGCACGAAAAGACAAATTGTCGGATCAAATGGATGCCTATATTCTCCTGATTGAGGATGCAAAAAACAGTTCCGATTAACGTTACAAATTATCCTGATAAAATACGTGATTTAAAAGAGTATGGAGATCAGATGAATGCGAAGAAGGAAACAATCCAGACACTTGAGGCAGAACTGAAAGGTATTCTAAATTCACAGGATATTACAGATTCCTTAAAAAAAGGAATTGAAGAGCAGTTAAAAAAAGTGGATGAACTTTTTTCACAGTTAGAATTATATCCACAAATTGCTTCCTATATAGATGAGAATGACACAGCTCAGAATCGTTCTTATGATTCTGAAACGGATGACATAATAGAATGTGAGAAGAAGCAGAAAGAATCTCTGCTGGAAGGAAAGGATTATGAGGAAGAATTAGCCAGTCCTTTGGATGTAAATAAATGGAAAAAGTTTGAGGATGTTGTAGAATATGCAACACTATATAATTCATTGGAAAAAACTTTTGAGGGTGAGGGAGACGATTCTTCTGCGAAGTCAAAAAAGAAAGAAGCAGAAGAATTAACGGAAAAACAGCAGAATGAATTGAAAGAGAATGAACCGACAACAGCAAGGGATATTCCAGAAGAATTTGGATATGGAAACAGGGGTGTCGGTGGAACATTTAAAATAAAAGATCTGATCAGTAGTGCAGCAGATTTATTTAAAATTAACAGTTTTAAAAATGTAGCAAATAAACTATTACTGAAAGTATATACGGTGGAATATGACTTTGGAATGTTTTCAAGCAGAACTACAAACGTAAAAGAAACAGAAGCAAAAGCACAATCATTGACGGGATATGAGATGAACCGCAGACTTAATTACCTATATCAGGCAGAACTGGAATATTTGTTAGGGGGTTCAAATTCATCATCAGACAATTTGAATGTTGCCAGAAATAAAATTTTGGCAGTACGCTCCATCTGTAACTATACATCCACATATAGCATACCAGAGATTAACAGTGCGATTGTCAGTATTTCGGCGTCAGCTTATGTAATCAATCCGATTCTCGGGCTTACAGTTGAAAATGCGCTGCGGTGCACTGTTGCAACAGCAGAAACAGTTGCTGATTGGAAATATCTTACAGAAGGAAAAAAAGTTATTCTGACAAAGAACAAAATTCAGGATATGAACGCATTGTCCGTATTTGAAGGTTTACTTGGACTTGATGTGCAGACAGTCGAGCAGGATAAAGGAATGGATTATGATCAGTATCTGAAAATTATGTTGATTTTTCTCACTACATCAGACCAGCTGACGCAGAGAACCGGTAATCTGATCGAACTGAATGTGAATGCTGCTCAGATAAAACTACAGGAAGATGATACGTTAACGGAATTAAATTTTAAATTGGACAATGCATATACGGCTGTAAACGCTTCATGTAGCGTCAAACTCGGTTTTGTAGTCATGCCGGATCAATTTGCAAAGCAGATGATAGATGGTGGAACGTATCAGAGTCTGACCGAGTTTGAGAAAAATGGATACAAATTTACAGTGACAAGAGGGTATTAAGGCATATGAAAAATTTTCCCAGTCAGTTGAAAAGAATAAAGAAAAAAATACAGACCGAAGAACAGGGCATGATCGTAGTGGAAGCAACCATCTCATTTATGATATTTCTGATGGTCGTGATTGCAATTATTTATCTGACGAATATCTTTATTGTACATAACAAAGTTCAGTTTGCCATTAATTCAACAGCACATCAACTGTCTGGCTACTCATATCTGTATCAGACATTAGGTGTCAGAAAAGCGGAGCAGTGCGTGAAAGCGGACGGAAGCAAATATACAAAGCCGATTGACCAGACAGCAGGACAGGTCATTGATACGATGAACAAAATACAGACTTTTTGGTCGGATGCCAATACAACAGCGGAAATGTTTCAGGATATTGAGGTATCCGGCGAAAATCTGAGCAGTATCTATGAGCAGGCAGATAAAACATTACAGAGTGGAACCTCGACAGTGGAATCTACCAAAAAAACAGTGGAAGACGTAGCATCACTCTGCAAAGATCCCAAATCACTTCTGACAGGAATGATCTACATGGGAGCCTCTGCTGGTTCTTATGCGATAAAAAGTGCAGGTGCAACGGCAGCGGCAGATGTCCTCACAGGGAATTATATCGAGGGAAGCGGCATGAATGCAGATGCATGGCTGCGGGCTCACGGAGTAGTAAACGGTTATGAGGGACTTGACTTTTCGGGCTCTACAATGTTTTGTGACACAGAAAAGCGGATGATCGATATCGTTGTTTCCTATGATATTGAGCTGAAATTTATCAGTTTTATATTGCCGGAAGATACCATTCATGTGATACAGCGTGTCAGTGTGCCAGCATGGTTAGATGGAGATGGAGTTACCTATATACCCTGAATAGACAACAGAGAGAAGAACATGAAAATGAATTTTGCAAGTGTAGTATTGGAGGCAGTTCTGACGACAGGTCTGTATTATGCTTCACAATATCTGATAGATAAAAAATATAATCTGGATTTAAAAAGAAAAATACATGGATTACAGATGGAACGGTAATAGCGGTTGGAATCATTCAGTTTATTGCAGCATTCTGGATCGGCATGAATCGACTGAGCAATCTCACCGTCATACAGACTGCGATGACTTTGATATTTTTCTGTGGGTTAGGAATATTAGCAGTGACGGATATAAAAAGGAAAATAATACCAAATAAAATACTTGTTCTCTTGTTGTTATTTTGGACTGCTGGTGTCAGTATGCTTCTGATTTTGCAGACAGAATTTGGACTCACAATATTGTTTGAGTCGCTGGCAGGAGGAACAATTGGAGGAATCATCTTTTTACTGTGCTATCTTCTGTCGAAAGGGCAGCTTGGCGCAGGTGATGTCAAACTTGTATTTGTGATGGGCTTATATCTTACAGGGGAAAGAATTATCGGAGCTGTTTTTTATGGAACACTTATCTGTTGCGTGTATTCTGTACTGCTTCTGATTCGAAAGAAGATTACGAGAAAAGACGGAGTTCCAATGACACCGTTCCTATATTTAGGGACGATCATTACCTATATTATTATGTAGAGATGGAGAAAACATATGAAATCTAAAAAAGTACTGTTTGTTTTTGGAATTACCATATTGCTTCTAGCCGGCTGGCTGCTTTCGGTGCACAGTTCTACAGGAGCAGAAGTCATAGCGGAACAAAAACAGCTTGTTGAACAGGCAGATCAGCTGGCAGAAAGAAAATTGTATGTCAGGGCGATTGAATTATACAAAGAAGCTTTGCAGAACAAAACCAGTTTGACAGTGGATATTCAGGAAAAATTACTGCAAGCATATGAAGCCTACGAGGATATGGGCGATTACTGTGAACTAGCGGTGAAGCGGGCAGCGGATGGAACGGCGAAGGAAGAAGAATATTTAAAAGCAGCAGAATACTATGTGGAACATGCAGATCTTGAGGAAGCGGTTCCGTTATTGGAAAGTGGAATTGCAAAATTAGAGACGACAGGCTTACAGGATTATCTGGAACAGATACGTTATGCATACACCTTGAGTATTGTTGGATTTGAACAGATCCTTCCAACGGAAGATAACACTCTGATGCCAGCATATAATGGTGAAAAATGGGGTTATATCAACAATAACGGAAGGGTGGAGATCGCATTTGACTATGACAGTGCGACTGCATTCGGAACGGATGGTTTTGCTGTGGTACAGCAAAACGATACATATTATTCAATTTTAAAAAATGGTGACTGGTATGGAGCAGATGATGGCAGCAGTTACGAAAAAATGTCAGATGTACTCATGGTAAGCGGTTCACATATTCTTGGTCAAAGGAAGGGAAGTTATAGTTATTATGATTACGATTTTGAGCCTTTGGCAGAGGCGTTTCAATTTGAAAAGATGACAGGAAATGCATGTGGTGTGGCAGCAGTGTGTAAAGATGGCAAATGGGGTGTGATAACAGATTCGGGTAAGACGGTAACAGACTTTATTTATGAGGATGCGGCTGTTAATTCTCTTGGAAATGCATTTGCAGGTGACAGGGCTATGGTCAAAGAAAATGGAAAATGGCATCTGATAGATACCGAGGGCAACAGAATTGGGGAGCAAGAGTTTGATAATGCAAAAGCTCCGGAAAGTAATGGGTATATCGCTGTTGCAAACAATGATGGCAGGTGGGGATATATTGATCGCAATGGGGAATTGATCATTGATTACCAATATAATGATGCAAAATCGTTTTCGCAGAAGCTGGGAGCAGTGCAGAGTGTAAATGATTGGTGTTATATCAGTATATACAATGAAAAAGTCATTGATGAGCCGCTGCAGGCGGCAGAACCTTTTCATAACGGAATAGCGCAGGCAGAGACTTGTGAAGGAATGTCATTGATAAAACTGAAATATTTTGAAAATGAATAAAGGAGTATCAGGAAAATGAATAAAGAGAGTTTTTCATTGCAAAGTACATTAGAGGCAAATTTTCTGAATGTTATCTTGCCGGAAAATCCGGAGATTGATGAGATCGCTGAAAAAGTAATAAGAGAGGACAAGCCGGATTTTTTAATCTCTTACAGGGATGTGAATATAAACGGAAATATTACTTTGAAGTATAAACTGATCAATACGATTGCTTTAGCATATTCTGACCGGAATATGACAAAAGATCAGTTTATTGTGCTGTACATGAGCTTATTGAATCCGTTCATACAAGGGAAAGACTGGTTTTTGGATTATCATAATTTTTGTATTGACGAAAGATACATTTTTTTAGATAAACAGACAATGAAAGCAAGTTATATTTATGTGCCGGAAGCAAGCTTTCAAAATCAGGATGAAGATATAGTTCAGTTTTTTAAGAAAATTTTCAGTCAGATTAAGATTGTAAATGATCCGGCTTTCCAGGTGACCATGTATCAGTATTTTATATCAGATCATGTGAATTTTACGGACTTATATCAGCTTTTGCAGAAAGAAATGAAAGCAGATATGAAAACAGCCGAGATAAGGATGCCAAAAGTGCCTGAAAAACCGGAGATAAAAAATACCGGGACAAAGAGCATGCAGCCATTGGCGGAACAAAATGTACATGTAAAAGCTGTGGAAGCCAAAGCAGAACAGCAGGTAGAAAACTCTCCATTTGATATTTTTGATACTGGCAAAAAGAAAACAAATTCCGGAGATTCTGCAATTAACGCATTATTTGGTGGAAAAGATAAAAAGAAGGATGACAAATCTGGAAAGGCAGATAAGAAGAACACAGGCTTTAATCTGTTTGGAAAAAGGAAAACAAAAAAGATATAAATGATACAAAGGAAGAACAGCTTGTGGAGAGACAGAAGAATGCAGAAATGCAAAATGTGTATGACAATGCATTCGAGTCAGATAAAACAGAAACGCCACAACAATGTTCAGATATAACTGAAACAGAGGATGAGGGCAATAACTTTGCCGTAAATGCGTATTTAGAATTACTGCACTCAGAAATTCCGGGTGCGATAGAAAGGATAAATCTGAATTTTGCAGGCCCTTATATAACCATAGGCAGAATGTCTTCAGATGAGACAAAACCGGATGTATGTTTTAATAAAGAATTTACCAGAATCGGAAGGAAACATGCCAGAATTGAAAGAGCTGGAAACGGATATTGTATCATTGATCTTGGTTCAGCGAATCATACATTATTAAACGGAAATACTCTGATACCAAATCAGCCGTATCCATTAGAAAATAATGCCATTTTGGAATTTACAAAAAGCAAACCGGTAAAATATAGGGTGGTAATTCTTTCCTGACAGAAGGAGTTGTGCGTGAACAGATTAAAAAGAAGAAGCAGATTATGTGTTGGATGTAAAACGTATATTGGAAATACACGGGATGAAAATCAGGATTCAATTGTGCTAAGAGCATTACAGCAACAACAAAAATATTTTGTTGTTGCTGCTGTGTGTGATGGCATAGGTGGATTGGAACATGGTGAACTGGCATCACAGATTGTCATAAAACAGATTGAAGAATGGTATCTGCAGATTAACAGCTGGATTGATATTGAAACTGTAGATATAGAAATACTTATCTGTCATCTGAAAGATCTTGCAGAGGAGTGTAATGCAACAGTAAGAAAGCTGCAGCAGGAAAAAATATTCATACAGGAACAACGATGTCACTTTTCATGCTTGTGAGAAATTATTATTTTATCATCCAGGTGGGCGATAGCAGAGTGTATTTGTACAGGGAGAAACGATTACATCAGCTGACCGTAGATGCAAGCACTACGAAATTGAAAAATGGCAGGATGAAACAGTATTTAAATAATTATCTGGGGAAGTCAGATGAACTCTGGTTTTCATGTGAAAATGGTGAGATTCTGCCGCAGGATATTTTTGTTATCTGTTCAGATGGATTTTATCATTATTTCAGTGAAAACGATATGAGACAGTATGAGACTATGATAAGAAAAAAGCAGAGGACAAATGAAGTATGTGACATATTGATTAATACAATGATGGAGCGGGGCGAGAGAGATAATATATCTGTTGGCTTCGTTACAGTATGAGGAAAATAATATGGGTGGAGTATCACAGATGGACAGCTGGTTTTATGGTGGAATCATACTTATGGGAGTAGCTGTTTTGCTGGCAGTTGTAAGTATAGTCATTTTTAAGATAAAAAGAAAAAATTGCAGCAAGATTAAAGGATAAGTATGGAGAGTATATATAAAACTTATAACAGATAAGGAAAAGAATGATGTCTCAGGTAATAGCAGGAATTTATGAAATTGATCAGAAAATTGGTGCCGGTGGCGGCGGGGTTGTATATCTTGGAAGACACCTGCGTCTTCAGAAACTGGTTGTGTTAAAAGCAGACAGGAGAAATCTGAATACCAGACCGGAAGCGTTAAGACGTGAAGTGGATATGCTGAAAAATCTTAGTCATACTTATATACCACAGGTCTATGATTTTGTTCAGGAAAATGGTGTGGTCTATACCGTTATGGACTATATTGAAGGCGAGAGTCTCGACAAAATACTGGCGAGAGGTGAAAAAATAGCGCAGCCACTGATTGTAAAATACGCCTGCCAGCTGTTGGAAGCATTGGACTATCTGCATAAACGCCCACCACATGGAATCCTGCATGGAGATATAAAACCGGCAAATATCATGCTGCGGCCAAACGGAGATATCTGTCTGATTGACTTTAATATTGCACTTGCATTAGGGGAAGACGGTGCGGTAAAAGTAGGATTCAGCAGGGGATATGCCTCTCCGGAACATTACAGTGCAGATTTTATTCGTTATGAGGATAGTGAAAAAACAGTTCGCGATGACAGCGAAAAGACGGTGACAGACACAAAGAATGTTTCTTTCTCAGCAGGAAGTGTTACACGGGGACAAGCTGGAAAACTTCTGGATGTAAGGTCGGATATTTACAGTCTTGGGGCAACACTGTATCATCTGATATCTGGCAGACGTCCGGCACAGAATGCAGAGCAGGTTCTTCCGTTAAACAAGAAGGATTGCAGCATAGAAGTTGCAGAGATTATCAATAAGGCAATGGAACCAAAGCCAGAAAACCGATACCAGACGGCAGAGGAGATGCTGCAGGCGTTTTTACATCTGAAACAAAATGATCTGGAAATGATCCGTTATAAAAAGCAGGTAAGAGCTGTGGGAATATTTCTTTTTCTGCTTCTTATGACAGGAGTTGGCGGTATGCTGCTTGGCCTGAAACAGAGAGGGGATTATCAGGAAGCGTTAAAACTTTCACAATATTCAGGAGAAAAGCTGAAAAAAGGGGATGTGTCAGGAGCAATCCGAAATGCGTTGGACGCTATCCCTGATAAAAAGAGTGTTTTCACAGTGCCGGTAACAGCGGAAGCACAAAAAGCACTCTCGGATGCATTGGGAGTATATGATCTCTCAGATGGATTTGGAAGTTATGATTCATTGGAGCTTCCTGCAGCACCTTTTGACATGACATTATCGCCGGATGGAAAAAAGTTAGCGGTTGTGTATGGATATGAAGTGACAGTTTATGATCTGGATGATGGTTCTGAAATTGTTTCGCTTCCAATACAAAAATCGGCATTGTCAGACTGCGTTTTTGTTGACGATAGAAGGGTCGTCTATGCTTCTGACCACGGAACGACAGCGTATGATATTGCGGAGAAAAGAGAACTGTGGTGTGGAGAGGCAAGTACAATTCTGGCTGTTTCAGAAGACAAAAAGGTTGTTGCAGCAGTTAATTGCGAACAGAATGCAGCCACTATTTATGATATCAGGACAGGGGAAGTGTCAGGGCAGTGTTCATTTGAAAACCGGCATTTGACGACTGCTGAAAATGATATTTTTGCAGATCCAAAAGACTATATATTTCGATTGAGTGCAGATGGAAAATGGCTTGCTGTAAGCTTCTCAGATGGTGGACTGACAGTTTTTGACTGGAAAAACCCGGAAAATACCTTTGATATCTATGAGCAGTCAGACTACATACAGTTCGAAGGCGGTTTTTGTGGAACTACTTTTGCATATGCAGCAAAAAATAATCAGAAGTCGATTTTTGGAATGACGGATGTAGAACAGAATGAAGATGTGATGGAAGCACAATCCGATATGTCTTACATTGTACAGGCTGACAGCAGAGGAATTTTTTTGGCAAATGAAAATCTGCTGGTAAAATTGGACACTTCTAGAGAACAGACAGAACTTGCATATGTACAGGACGAAAATATCACCGGTTTTTCCGTTGGAGAAAGATTTATTGCAGTAGCAGAAGAAAATCAGAAGGTTGCAGTGTTTGACAGTGGAGCAACGTTGGTTATGAGTGATACATGTGAGAAAAATAGTGATTTTGTGTTGATGGGGCACGAATATGTCACGGCAGCGAACCGTGATGAACCGGTGGTAAGAATCTGGAAGGCAGAGGAACACAGTGATGCAGCAATTTTTACCTATGATGCCAGTTATAAACATGAAGAGGCAAGAGTGAGTACAGATGGAAACACTGCAATGCTTTTTGGAATCAACGGATTTCGAATATATGACAGAGATGGAAAACTTTGCAATGAGACAGAACTGGAGAATCCTGAGAGCATTTATGATGAGCAGTTCAAAAAGAGCCGGAGTCTTATCTGGAAGTGACATGGTATGACGGAACTGTGAGAACTTACAGTGCGGCAGATGGAACCCTGCTGTCGGAAGAAAAGGGTGAAAAACCGGATAGGACGTTAGATGAAACATTTTTAACAGAAAATTATGAAATCAGGTCATCCCTTCATGATGCGCCACAGGTTTATGATCGTGTATCGGGAAAGTGGCTTGCATCTCTGGAAAAAGAGGATTATCTGACGTATGTGACGCAGGTACAGGAAGATATTTTGACAGAATATATCAGCACAACAGGTGGCAGGTATGGAATCCTGTTAAATGACAGATTGGAAGAGATCGCATATCTGCCGAATGTGTGTGATGTTGTGGAGGATACTTTTATTTTTGATACAGGTTCTGGGGAATTGCGGCAATGCCGTTTATATTCCCTCCAGGAGTTGGTTGCCCTTGGAGAGAGTTACATAGAATAAAGGAAGGAGTTTTGTTTATGAAACATATGAGAAAGGGGATTGCACTGTTGCTGGCAGCTATGATGGTTATGCCAAATATGCCGGCGTCTGCCGAAAATGTGCAATCGGAAACACAGACGGAAGAAGTCGCAGATGTAACGGAAACAACGGAGAAAGCGGCACAGAATGTAGAAGAAACACAAGTGCAGGAAGAAATAGAATCTGCAGATGATGCTTCGGTATTCTATAACACCGGAAATTATGAAGTTGGTATTATGGAGGATGATTTTGCGGAAGATGGAAGCTATACGATCAATATACCGGAGGAGAATCCATTTTTCCCTTATGAAGTACAGTTTACCTGTGATGGTGAAGTGACGGACGAATGGTTTATGACACCGGATGATACGGTTGAGATTGGTGGACATACGTTTAAGGTATCTGCCTATTTTGACAATACGGTTGTGACACAAATGAGCTTAAATGTGGCAGGAGATACGGTGACTGTTTATCCGGAGAAGAAAGAGTTCACAAATGATGGTGATGGAACAATGGAGATGTCACTGCTTCCATTGACACAAAGAAATCTGACGGTGGATCTGACAGGCTATACACCAATAGAACTGACAATGGTTTCTACTGACAGTATATTTACCGGGGCTGATGCGTTGAAGGATACGGATAAGGTTGTATGGAAGAGTGCCTATTATGATGATGATTATTCCATCAGCCAGTCTGGAGATAAACTGGATTTAAGTACCAACACAAGTAATGGCAGTTCAAGCTGGGAGATGATTACTGGTTCTGGAGATCAGTTAGATAAAAATGATGTAAGATATTATGTACAGGTGAATACAACAGCTTCTCAAAACTGGCTGATACCAACCGTATATGGAAATAATGCCGAAGGCATCAGGGAAGAACTTATGGTATCAGATTCACAGTATTATGATTATGAGAAAGAGACGCGTAAGTATACTGTTACGGCAGTAGATATAACGCATTCGAATAAATGGTTAGCGTTAAAAGTGAATGAACAGATTTATCAGAATCCGAAATATAGCACTTTGAAAGTATATGAAGGCAAATACGATAGTATCACAGATGCGAAGAATGCAGTAGAAATTACAGATAAAATATTTGCAGCTGATATGACACAGAATGGTGCCGGGTATGAAGTAAAAGATTGGCATGATAGTTGGATTACCATTGTGACATTTGATGCTGCGGGAAATGAAACGGGAATTTTACCAGTATGCATTAATCTATATAATACAACTCCAGATGGATATATGGGATCAGGTTCAGTTATGAAATATCAGAATGGATACTATAATTATATAGATAAAACAAGCCACATTACAAGTGATTCAACAGGTACAAATCTGACTTTTGAATTGTATAAAGGATATTCGGTATCAGAAGCATATTATGTATATTTATACTATTATAAAATGGGCAAACAAAATAATGCAGCAGTGACAGCAGCATTTGAAGGACGGTATGCTTCAATTTCTGAAGCACAGACAGCAGGGTCAATGGATGTTAAAGACGATTTGTTTAGATTAAATGGGAAAGAGGGATATAAAGCAGATTATAGCCAGGGAGTAGATTTTACAATTTTTGTTGGCAATGACGGTGATTTGAATCAGGAAATTTATCATTATACTGTAAAAACGGTTGAGGGACAGACAACAAAGCCAAATTATTCTTCAAATTCTACAAGTGTGGACTTTACTGGATTGATGGATCAAAATGGTAACTTTGTTGCAGTGGATTTTATACAACCGACAGAAGATTCCTATGCAGAATTTAATTATTTGACGATAACAGTTTTTGATGATACTGATTTAAGTAAAATTGCACCATGTTTTAATACAGACAGAGGAGTGAGTTTGTATGCAGAAAATGGTAATTCCAAAGAGGTCAGTGGCATGAGTTATCATGATTTCTCAAATGGACCTGTGCAGTACACTGCCGTTGCAGAAGATGGAAAAGCATCAAAAAATTATTGGCTTCAAGTTGCCAAGAGAACAAGTGGCAATAATCTGTATGTTAATAGCCTTGCAGATACACAAGCTAAAACTGTGAACCAGAATGGTGTTATTTATTCAATTAGAGAAGTAATGTTGGATGGTTATCACAATTATTATCATGATATAGTATTGGCTAATATGGGTACACAGTCGATTCCAAATTTGAAAGTAGAATTAAATTCAGATCAGGTGGTACTTGATCAATATTGGACATTAAGTGGAAATTATGAATTGTCACCTTTGGGATATGATAACGGAAGTGTAAAGGCGGAGAATCTTGCAAAAATCCGCCTGAAACCCAAGGATGGTGTTGAAGCAGGTACAAATGTATCGGGTACGGTAACTATTAAATCAGGGGAAACAGCACTGATGGTTTTGACATTGACAGGTATGGTGGGTGACCCGAGTATTATTACAAAAGACATTCCGGCGGCTGTTAAGTATGTGCCGTATGGAACTGTTATTCAGAATAATAATAAATACAGTTGGAACAAGACATCATATACTATGGTAAGCGGAACACTTCCGGCAGGTATGGTGATCAGAGAAAACGGTGAAATATATGGTGTGCCACAGGAAACAGGTGAATTTACTTTTACAGTGCAATTAAATAATAGTGAGAGTAGTTTTAAGTCTGATGAAGAAACTTATACTTTAAAAGTACTGGATAATACAAATGACAACGTTGAAAACGCAACAGATTCCGGTTATGAATTAAGAGAACGCTTAAGCAATGTTGTAGTGGGAACAACTGGAGCAGATTCACAGAACTTTGTTTCGATAGGAGATCTTGATGAATTTCAGTCATTGTATCTGGATGGTCAGGAACTGACAAAGGGAAGTGATTATTCCGCAGAAAGAGGAAGTACAAGAATTACAATTTCCACACAGACACTTTCACGTGGAGGAAAAGGTTCCCACACAATCGCACTTGAGTTCCGTCAAAAAGATACGGATACATTAAAACGTGCGGCACAGAATTACATTGTCAGTGATGAGAAAGCCAATTCTGGAAACAACAGCAGTAATGGAAATTCCGGCAACAGCGGAGATCAGAACTCCGGCAATAGCGGAAACAGCAGTGGCGGAAGTAGCAGTGGTGGAAATAGTAATGGTGGAAGCAGCACATCAAATGTGACAGCAACAAATGGAACTGTATCGCAGACAGAAAAAGATTCCCAGATTGTCAAACAAAAGACAATCACATATATGGTAGCTGCGGGAGATACTTTGAGCAAAATTGCATTGAAAATGTATGGAGATCGTAAATTCTGGAGAAAAATATATGCAGATAATAAGGATGTGTTAAAAAATCCAAACCGTATTTATGTTGGACAGAGGCTGACATTGTATTTTGATTTGGATGAAACACAAAATCAAAGTGATGCAGATGCAACAGTTAAGACGAATACATATGTGATCAAGCCGGGGGATACACTGTGGAAGATTGCAACAAAATTGTACAATAAAGGATATTATTGGAAGAATATCTATGAAGCTAACCGCAAGACAATAAAGAGTCCTGAAAGGATTCGTGTAGGTCAGATGATTGAGCTTCCATAAAACGAAGATGAAGAAGAAAAGAAAAATATGAATATATAATATCGTATTTAAATCATACATATCATGGTGAGTACACAATAAGCAAATGTAATTTTACAAAAAGTGATATTGGTATTATGGCAGGTAGGTATATGTATGATTTTGCAGTTAGTGACAGTATGGGAAACCATTATGTTGTAACATATAATAGTTATTGGCCGTTAAGTGAACAGAGTGTAGAAGATATTAAAGTAGAGAAGAAGTAATAATAAAGGAAGTTTGATAAGCTAAAATGCCTTTCAGACTTCCTTTATTTTATATGGGATAAAGCAAAAAGAAATGCGATCATGCAAAATATTCCGGTGTTATTCAGCAGTGATAAAAATAAGTTTTTGATAAAATCTGTAGTTCGAGGTTTAAAATAGATGATGGAGATGAGTTTTAATAATTCGTAATAAACAATACACAGTAAATATGCGAACCACGAAAAATGTAACAATGTAGAAAGTGTGCTTAATGGAAGAAAAACAGCTAATTCCAGCAGAAACTCAGAGGGTGTGATGTTACAGTGGCAGGAAGGACACTGTCCCCTGTTTTTCAGATAAGCAAATAGAGGTATTTGGTCGCGCAAACGGATTTTCTGATGGCAAATTGGACAATAACAGTGTGGTGCATTTATTGAAAGGGTTGTATTCTTCTGTAATCGCAGAATATCTGTTGTCGAATAGCCGCCTAAAATATAAAAGGATATGTAAATGCAAAAATAAACAATGTAAGTTTTCATAAGACTCCAATATGTATATAAGATGTACTTATTGTAACAAAATCAACGTGATACCACAAGTCAGTTTATGTTATGTCAAAAACAAATTGACAATTTTTTCGATGCAAGTTATGGTAATAAGGTAATCTTTTTTATCAAAATTGAGGGTGCAAGGTCTGCATAAAAATCCAGTTAAAACTGCAAGTGCAATAGATGCAAAAATTGTTTGGTGCATTGAAGAGGCAAAATTATCATGGTAAAATATCCGAAAAATCGGAAAAACATCAGGAGATTGTACATGAAGATATACGAAAAAATATTTGAAAGACTTGAAGAATTAAATATGAGTCAGATAGAGTTATCAGGAAGAACAGGCATTGCAACCAGTACGATAAGTGACTGGAGAAAGAAGCAGATTAATCCGCAAGCAGATAAGCTGGTGCCTATATGCAAAGCACTTGAAATGTCAATTACGGATCTTTTGTGTGATGAAGATGATAAGAAAAATAAAGTTTTGTCGAGAGATTATGTAGGTGAAGATCATATACTTATTGAAAAAAATATAAGTTCTACTATTGGTGTTAAAAGAAGGATACTGAACTTTTATGAGCAAATGGAAGTCAATAAAGTTGAAACAGATTTAATTGATAATACTACTGAGAGAAATATCTCAATTATCAGGGATGTTGACGGAAATAATATAGTGTTGATTAATGATATATTATTCAAGTCCAGAAGGTCTATTGAATGGGATGAGATAGAGAAGCTGCTGAGAAAATTTATTGGAAATTATTATGAAATTGCAGAGACGGCAGAAAAGATATATATTGGATCAGATTTTCCAGATGAATTTGCACATTCAAAATATACAAAGGCAATAAAGGGAGCCAATGAAAAGGCGAAAGCAAATTCTGTATCTGCTATTGGTGATCTGATATCAATTGCTGATAATAAAATGATGTATCCAGATTATGAAAAAAAACATGGCCGCAAGGCAAAAAAATGGTTGGTATCGTTATGATACAAGATTTGGGATTCCTGTTTATGATGAATCAGGAGAAATAAAAAGATACAATATTTTTAAAGCGCGAATGTTAGTTCGTTGTGACGAGAAGAAAAATCTTTATTTATATGATATTGTGCAAATAAAAAAGGAAACGAGCACGCCGCTTGAGTAAAAACTGTACGGTAGAAAACTTCATTTCCTTGAATTGCATTCTAGCAGACAATAGGATGATTGTCAACCCGGCTTTTCCAACCATCCCCCACTTCTGAACAGAATGTGGTATCCAGTCAGAAACTTGCTATTTTCAGCATTTCTCCTAGTAGACAACGATCTCATTTTATGCCTATAATACAGTTACATTTAACGTTATCATTTATGCGATAGATTTGTTATACTTAAGTAGAAATAGCAAAAAAATAGTTTGGAGAGGCAGCTATGGCAGAATTTATAAAATTACCTGTTGGAATTGAAAATTTTGAAAAAATCCGCAGAGATGGTTTTTATTATGTTGATAAAACCGGTCTGATCGAGCAGCTTTTAAATAACTGGGGAGAGGTCAATCTGTTCACGCGTCCACGTCGGTTTGGTAAGACATTGAATATGAGTATGCTCAAATGTTTCTTTGAAATCGGTACAGATCAGTCGCTGTTTGACGGATTATATATTTCTAAGAATAAGGCTTTATGTGATGCATATATGGGAAAGTATCCGGTCATATCAATCAGTTTAAAAGGGGTAAATGCAGACAGTTACGAGAATGCACGCAGCCTGCTGAAACGGATTGTGATGGAAGAAGCGAAAATGCACCGGATTATCATGAGTGGAAATAGGTTAGATGACATAGACAAGGCAGAATATATGTCACTTGTTACAGGAGAAATGGGCGAGGACACGCTTGTATACAGTATGAAAACGCTGACTGCATTACTGGAAAAGTATTATGAAAAAAAAGTGATTGTACTCATTGATGAGTATGATGTACCTCTTGCCAAGGCAAACGAGAATGGTTACTATGACCAGATGGTTTTACTTGTCAGAAATTTATTTGAAAACGTGTTAAAGACAAACAGCAGTTTAAAATTTGCAGTTTTAACAGGATGTCTGCGTGTGGCAAAGGAGAGCATTTTTACAGGACTGAACAATTTTAAGACAAATTCAATCCTTGATGAGGAGTATGATGAGACGTTTGGATTTGTCGATGATGAAGTGAAAGAAATGCTTCATTATTATGGTCAGGATACACATTATGAGACAGTAAAAGAGTGGTATGACGGATACCGCTTTGGAAATGTAGATGTTTATTGCCCGTGGGACGTCATTAATTATTGCGATGCACATAGAAGGAATCCGATGCTTCCACCGGAGAATTATTGGACTAACACCAGTGGAAACGATGTGCTGAAACATTTTATAGAAAGTGCAGGAGCAGCAAAGGGGCTGGCAAAAACAGACTTAGAGAGACTTGTAAATGGTGAAATCGTAGAAAAAGATATACGTGAGGATCTGACTTATAATGAACTGTATGCATCCATGGATAACCTTTGGAGTACACTTTTCATGGCGGGATATCTTACACATAAAGGCAGAGTTGATACAAAAAGATTCAGACTTGCAGTGCCAAACAGAGAAATCCGGAACATTATCACGGAGCAGGTTCTGGCTTTGTTTAAGCAGAATGTGGAAAAAGACGGACAGCTTCCGTGACACATTCCAAGAAAGATGTAACATGTAAAAATGTTGCATCTTTCTTTTTTATTGTTGCAGTCTGCGGTCAATTGGTTGCAATGTAAAAACGAACATGATAATGTAATAGTAACAGGAAACGGAAGATGCGCAGAAGCGCAAAACAAGGAGGCTAAATCCTCTCCTCACAAGGGTTCGGATTTTGCTTCGCAAAACAAGGAGGATTTTATGATCTGGGAAGATGTATTAGCAAAATTTAAAGAGTTATTCGGGGATGAGGGTGAAATCGGTGTTTATTTTGCACCGGGACGTGTGAACATGATCGGTGAGCATACCGATTACAACGGAGGACACGTTTTCCCTTGTGCACTCACCATTGGTACATATGGTGTGGCAAGAAAAAGAAATGACAAGAAACTTCGTTTCTATTCCATGAATTTTGAGCAGCTCGGTGTGATTGAGTCCTCAGTAGAAGGATTAAAGCCGGAAAAAGAAGCTGACTGGACGAACTATCCAAAGGGAGTTATGTGGGCGTTTGGCGAGAAGGGAATGAAAGTAGAGCAGGGCATGGATCTTGTTTTATTTGGCAATATTCCAAACGGCTCCGGACTTTCTTCTTCTGCATCAGTTGAAGTTCTGACCGGATATATTTTAAAAGATATGTTTGGATTTGACGTAACAAATCAGGATCTTGCGCTGATCGGACAGTTCTCTGAAAATAAATTCAACGGCGTAAACTGTGGTATCATGGATCAGTTTGCGATTGCAATGGGAAAAGCAGGTCATGCGATTTTCCTTGACACAGCAACTTTAAAATATGAGTATGCACCGATCAAGCTGGAAAATGCAAAGATTGTGATCTCCTGCAGCAACAAAAAACGTGGGCTTGGAGATTCCAAATACAATGAGAGAAGAAGTGAGTGCGAGACTGCATTAGCAGAACTCCAGAAAGTCGTTAAAATTGATTCCCTCGGTGATCTTACAGAGGAACAGTTTGAACAGTACAAAGATGCGATCAAGGATCCTGTCAGAGTAAAACGTGCAAAACATGCTGTCTATGAGAACCAGAGAACCATCAAGGCAGTGGAAGCATTAAAGAATAACGATGTTGCTCTGTTTGGCGAGTTGATGAACGCCTCCCATGTGTCCCTTCGTGATGATTACGAAGTAACCGGTATCGAGCTTGACACATTGGTGGAAGAAGCATGGAAAGTAGACGGAGTGATCGGTTCCCGCATGACAGGTGCAGGATTCGGTGGATGTACCGTCAGCATCGTAAAGGATGAGGCAGTGGATTCCTTTATTGAAAAAGTAGGTGCTGCTTACAAAGATAAGATTGGTTATGCAGCTGATTTCTATGTAGTGGAGATCGGTGATGGTCCTGTAAAACTGGCTTAGTGATTTCAAAATAAAGAGGATAACACAATGATTCAGGAAAGAATTTTAGAATTGACAGAATATGGTCTTGTGACCGGACTGGTGGAGCCGGAAGACAGGAGATTTACCATTAATCGCCTGTTAGAACTTTTTCATCTGGATGAATTAGACGATGAAGTGGCAGCAGCCTATGCAAAGAGAACTCCGATGACACAGGAGAGTGCAGAGGCAGCATTGGAAGGCATCTTAAATGAGATGCTCGATTATGCGGCAGAAGATGGACTGATGCCGGAGGATACGATCACATACAGGGATCTGTTCGATACAAAGATCATGAGTATGCTTGTGCCGAGACCAAGCGAAGTGATCAAAAAATTCCAGGCACTCTATCAGATCAGTCCAAAGGAAGCAACCGATTATTTTTACAAATTAAGCAGAGATACAAACTACATTCGTAGATACCGTATCAAAAAAGACCAGAAATGGACTGCAGATACCGAGTTTGGAACATTGGATATCACCATCAACCTCTCCAAACCGGAAAAAGATCCAAAGGCGATCGCGGCAGCCAAGCTTGCAAAACAGAGCGGTTATCCGAAATGCCTTCTCTGCAAAGAGAATGAGGGATATGCAGGACGTGTGAACCATCCGGCAAGACAGAACCACAGGATTATTCCGGTAACGATCAATCACAGTGACTGGTTCTTCCAGTATTCTCCATATGTTTACTACAATGAGCACTGCATCGTTTTTAATGCAGAGCATACACCGATGAAAATCGAGAAAGCAACCTTTGGAAAACTGTTGGATTTTGTAGAGCAGTTCCCACATTACTTTGTCGGATCGAATGCGGATCTTCCGATTGTTGGAGGATCTATCTTGAGCCATGATCATTTCCAGGGTGGACATTATGAGTTTGCCATGGCAAAAGCACCGGTTGAAAAAGAGCTGACCTTCAAAGGATTTGAGGATGTGAAAGCCGGAATCGTAAAATGGCCAATGTCCGTGATCCGTATCAGCGCACCACAAAAAGAGCGCCTGATCGAACTAGCAGATAAGATTTTACTTGTATGGAGAGGTTATACGGATGAAGATGCATTTATTTTTGCAGAGACAGAGGGCGAACCACACAACACGATCACTCCTATCGCAAGAAAACGCGGCAATGATTATGAGTTAGATCTTGTACTCCGCAATAATATCACGACGGAGGAGCATCCGCTGGGTGTTTACCATCCACATGCAAAACTTCATCACATCAAAAAAGAAAACATTGGTCTGATCGAGGTTATGGGACTTGCAGTGCTTCCAGCCAGATTAAAAGATGAGATGGCTGCATTAGAGCAGGCAATCTTAGACGGCGCAGAAATCCGTGAGGATGAAGTTCTTGCAAAACATGCAGACTGGGTGGAGGAATTTCTGCCGAAGTATGGATTTACGGCAGGAAGCGGCCTGGAAGGTGAGATCACACCGGAAAAATTACATGAGATCATTCAGACAGAAATCGGTCTTGTGTTCAAAGAAGTTTTATTGGACGCAGGTGTTTACAAATGCACAGAGGAAGGCAGAAAAGCGTTCCAGAAGTTCGTAGATACCGTCAATGCATAAAAATACAGGGGAGTATTTTTAATAAACAAAAACTGTCCGGGGCAGTATCCGTAAGGAAAATGTCCTGTGGCAGTTTTCTTTTTTATCTATTTACTTTCATACAGTATTGTTGTAAAGTAATAATTGTTCCGTGGATCTGCACATTTACGGTGCAGACCGCAGAAAAATGACTCGAGAGTAAGAAAACAGTGAGGTAGAGAATATGATTTCACAGAAAATACAGAAGGCATTGCAGGGAAGTTCTGCGATCCGTGCAATGTTTGTAGAGGGAAATGAACTTGCCGCCAGGGTGGGAAGAGAGAACGTGTATGATTTTTCATTGGGGAATCCTGCAACACCGGCTCCGGCAGCATTGAACGAGGCAATTAAGCAACTGGTGGATGAGACCGATCCGCTGGTTTTGCATGGATATATGGACAATGCCGGTTACCCGGATGTCCGTCAGGCGGTTGCAGAGAACTTAAACAAGCGTTTTGGAACTGCATTTACTTCCCATAATATTGTGATGACAGTGGGAGCAGCGGGAGGATTGAACATTATTTTTAAAACGATCTTAGATCCGGGTGACGAGGTGATCGTGTTCGCCCCGTATTTTGGAGAGTACAAGAGTTATGCAGCCAATTTTGATGCGGCAGTCGTGGAGGTAGCGCCGGATTTTGAGACATTCCAGCCGGATCTGGAAGCATTGGAAAAAGCGGTCAATGAAAAGACCAAGGCAGTGATCGTGAACACGCCAAACAATCCGACCGGTGTGATCTATCATGAAGAAACCATGAAAAAGATGGCTGAGATTCTGGAAAAGAAGGAAAAAGAGATTGGACACGAAATTTATCTGATTTCCGATGAGCCTTACCGTGAACTTGTCTACGATGGAAATCAGGAGGATTTCCTGACGAAATACTATAGGAATACGATTGTAGGTTATTCCTTCAGCAAGTCTCTTTCCCTTCCGGGTGAGCGTATCGGATATGTGGTTGTTCCGGATGAGGTGGAAAATGCAGATCAGGTCATTGACGGCATTGTTGTATCCAACCGTACCCTTGGTTTTGTAAATGCACCGTCTCTGCTTCAGAAAGCGGTAGCAAAATGTCTGGATGAGAAAACCAATCTGGTATTTTATGATGAAAACAGAAAGATGTTATACGAGGGACTGCAAAAGCTCGGTTTCCACTGCATTAAACCGGAAGGCGCTTTTTATATGTGGGTAAAATCTCCGGAAACGGACGAAGAAAAATTTGTTGCAGCAGGTAAAAAATACAATATCATCATGGTAAAGGGCAGCGCATTCGGATGTGCAGGCTATGTCCGTCTTGCTTACTGTGTTTCCCATGAGACGGTAAAAAATGCCCTGACTGCGTTTGAAAAACTGGCAGAAGATTACGGATTGTATACTGAATGAAATGACTCGGAAATGAGCAGATTGTAATGAATTTGTGAAATATAACAGGAAAATTGAGAGAGTGGAGAGCGTAAAATTTATGAGTAACTGGGAAGAATATGTAAGAACAGTGGAACCGTATGTTCCGGGAGAACAGCCAAACCAGCCGGACATGATCAAATTGAATACCAACGAAAATCCATATCCGCCCGCACCGGGAGTGGTAGAGGCTCTGAAGAACTTTGATACAGATAAGCTGCGGCTTTATCCGGAACCGACCTGCAAAGTGTTAGTCGATGCGATCGCAGATTATTATGGAATCAGGAGCAGTCAGGTATTTACCGGTGTCGGTTCTGATGATGTGCTTGCCATGATATTTATGACGTTTTTTAACAGCAAAAAGCCGATCCTGTTTCCGGATATCACCTATTCTTTTTATGATGTGTGGGCAGATATGCTTCGGATTCCATTTGAGACAAAAGCGTTAGATGACAATTTTCAGATTAGAAAAGAGGATTATTATGGGGACAACGGCGGCGTGGTGTTCCCAAATCCAAATGCACCGACCGGAATCCTTATGCCGCTTTCAGAGATCGAGGATATCATTGCACACAACCGCGATGTGATCGTAGTTGTGGATGAGGCATACATTGATTTTGGCGGGGTGTCTGCGCTGCCTCTGATCGAAAAATATGACAATCTTCTCGTGGTACAGACCTTTTCAAAATCGCGTTCCCTGGCAGGTATGCGGCTTGGCTTTGCGATGGGAAATGAAAAGCTGATCCGGTATATCAATGATGTGAAATATTCTTTCAATTCCTACACGCTCAATCAGACAGCGCTTGTACTTGGTGTGCAGGCAATCAGGGACAGGGAGTATTTTGAGGAAACCTGTGCGAAAGTCATCGCTACAAGGGAATGGACGAAGTGCGAACTGAAAAAGCTTGGATTTTCCTTTGGGGACTCCATGAGCAACTTTATTTTTGCAACACATGAAAGAGTTCCTGCAAAAGAAATATTTGAAGCACTCCGGGAGCATAACATTTTCGTGCGTTATTTTTCAAAGCCGAGAATTGATAATTATCTGCGCATCAGCATTGGTACACAGCAGGAGATGGAGCACCTGATTGCTTTTCTGACAGATTATTTGAAGGAATAACAGAATACTGTCAGGTATAAATTATAGTTATAACCAATATGAAAAAAAGTATTGCTTTTTCGTCACGATTCGACTATTATAGAATTCGCGTCTGTAACGCTTTAGTGTGTAAAACAGGTATTTACTTTAAAACTTTACTATGTTAAAATATGTATAGATTTGAAATTTCTGACAATAAAAAAGAGAATGATATCATTTTGATTTATGAAAAGGAGAAAGTAAAATGAGCAAGAAACTAAGGACTGAGGCAGTAGACCATCTTTTTGATGCGATTTTAAGCCTGGAAAACAGAGAAGAATGTTATACTTTTTTTGAAGATGTCTGCACTGTGAATGAGCTGCTTTCCTTATCACAGAGATTTGAGGTTGCCAAGATGTTACGTGACCAGAAAACATATCTTGATATTGCAGAGAAAACAGGTGCTTCCACAGCGACCATCAGCCGTGTAAACCGTTCTTTAAATTATGGAAATGACGGATATGACATGGTATTTGCCAGAATGGCTGCATCAGAGACAAACGAAGCGTAAAACAGAATAGAAAAACCCGGAAAAAAGAAAAACCCGGAGCTGCACGGATCATGTCTGGTATAGACAGTGTTCCATTCAGCACCGGGTTTTATTTTTCTTTTTTGGAAGGATCTTTTTCTTCGTGCAGCATCTGATCGACAATGCGCTCGATAATTGTTTTTTTCAGGTAGACATCATAGCTTAACATGCAGATAAAACTGAATGTCCGTAAAAGCTCTGCATCCTCACCTTCCATTCCCTCAAAAGTTTTCATGGAGGTGTTAAACTTCTTTGCAAGGTCTTTCATGATATTTAAGGTTTCCTGATGCTCCAGACCAAACACTTCTTTATAGATATCCTCAAGACTCATCTCGGAGCTGCCTTTTCCAAAATACTTGTCCGTGATCGGATTTAAGATACTCTGGATGTCACTGATGCTTAAGATACTTTTAAAATAGTAGATAAAGATCAAAGTCAGCACATGTTCTTTGGAATATTTTTTCTTTTCCGGTGGAGGAAGAAGATCGTTTTTTGCATAATTGTTGATCATGGTCTTAGTCAGGATCTTATCGTCCTCATGCCGCTTGGATGTGGCAAGCTGGGAATCCATAAATGTTGTCACCTGATCCATGTAAAGATCGATATTCGGGATATCTTCCGGTTTTACATAGTCGATTTTATTAAATTCATCTAATATATCACTTAAAAATTGTTTTGTATTCATTTTTTTACCTGCTTTTACTCTTACTGGTTCAATCGTATTCTCTACATCAGATTATATAGTATTGAAAACTAGATGACAAGATACAATTGAATTTAATTGTATGAATTTGAATGTGGACGGTCGTAGATTTTTTCTGACGCAAAAGTAAAAAAGAGACGGGTGTATTTGACAAAAATATATGTTTGTCATATAATGCACTTAACAGGAAAGCCGATAGATAGGTGTGAGCTATCTACTCCGGCGAAAAATCAATGTTAAAATAACCGTCAACTTTTCTCAGGAGCTGGACGGTTATTTTTTATTGTTAAAAAAAGAAAATATGTTCGATTTTACTGTTCATAAGCAGGGATAATGTGTTACAATAGATGGGAATATGATATTGTAATAAAAAAGGGATTGAATATTACAAACAACAACGGAAATGGAGATTTCTATGAGTATTTATGATACATTGAACGAACAGCAGAGAGAAGCGGTATTTCACACGGAGGGACCGGTTTTGATCTTGGCGGGTGCAGGTTCCGGAAAAACGAGGGTTCTGACACATCGAACCGCCTATCTGATTGAAGAAAAGGGCGTGAATCCATACAATATTATGGCAATCACCTTTACGAATAAAGCGGCAGGTGAGATGCGTGAGAGAATCGACCAGCTTGTGGGATATGGCTCTGAGAGCATCTGGGTATCAACGTTTCATTCTACCTGTGTGCGCATTTTAAGACGTCATATTGACCGCATCGGGTTTGACACTAATTTTACAATCTATGATTCCGATGATCAGAAGACACTGATGAAGGATATCTGTAAGCGTCTGAATGTGGATACCAAGATTTACAAAGAGCGGAGTCTGCTTGCTGCGATTTCCAAGGCAAAAGATGAACTGGTAGATCCACAGGAATTTTCTCTCCGGGCGGCTGCTTCCGGGGATTTTGCGAAACGGAAACAGGCTGAGATCTACAGAGAGTATCAGGATGCACTGCGGCGGAATAATGCACTTGATTTTGATGATCTGATCGTAAAGACGGTTGAATTGTTTAAAACGGATGCCCAGGTGTTAGACTACTATCAGGAACGCTTTCGTTATATTATGGTGGACGAGTATCAGGATACGAATACGGCACAGTTTGAACTGATCAGTATTCTTGCGAGAAAGTATAAGAACCTGTGTGTCGTTGGTGATGATGACCAGTCTATCTATAAGTTCCGCGGTGCGAATATTTATAATATCCTGAACTTTGAAAAACATTTTCCGGAGGCAGTGACGATAAAACTGGAACAGAATTACCGTTCTACACAGAATATTTTAAATGCTGCAAACGGAGTGATCTCCAACAATATGGGACGAAAAAGAAAGACACTCTGGACAGACAATGAAGAGGGGAAAAAGATCGGTTTCAAGCAGTTTGAGACAGGCTATGAAGAGGCAGAGTATGTCGCAAAGGATATCAATGCCTGTGTGAAGGACGGCAGATATCATTACGGTGACTGCGCTGTTCTCTACCGCACAAACGCACAGTCCCGTCTTTTTGAGGAAAAATTTATCGTATCCAATATTCCATATAAGATTGTCGGCGGCGTGAACTTCTATGCAAGAAAAGAGATCAAAGACCTGCTTGCCTATTTGAAAACGATCGATAATGCAAGAGATGATCTTGCTGTCCGCAGGATCATCAACGTGCCAAAACGTGGAATCGGTGCAACAACCTTAAACCGTGTGGCAGATTATGCGGCTGCGGCAGACATCAGTTTTTATAATGCATTGAAAATGGCAGACGATATTCCGACACTCGGCAAGAGTGCTGCAAAGATCAAGCCATTTGTGAATTTTATTCAGGTGATGCGCAGTAAAGTAGAGATTATCAGCGTTTCTGAACTTTTGCAGGAGATTATAGACGAAACTGGATATGTGAAAGAATTGGAAGCGGAAGATACCGAGGAGGCAAAGGCGCGTATTGAGAATATCGATGAGCTGATCAGCAAAGTGGTTGCTTACGAGGAAGGCGAGGAACATCCGACACTCAGTGGTTTTTTAGAGGAAGTGGCACTGGTTGCAGACATCGACAGTCTCGATGAGGGCAGTGATTATGTTGTTTTAATGACATTACATAGTGCAAAAGGTCTGGAGTTCCCGAAAGTTTACCTTGCCGGAATGGAGGATGGATTGTTCCCAAGTTATATGTCCATCACTTCGGACAGTTCTTCTGAGGATCTAGAAGAGGAGCGACGCCTGGCTTATGTGGGGATCACGAGAGCCAAAGAAGAACTTACAATTACCTGTGCAAGACAACGTATGATTCGTGGCGAAACGCAATATAATAAAGTATCGCGGTTTGTTCGGGAGATTCCGTCTGAACTGTTGGACAGTGAACTGAGAAAGCCGGCATCTGCAAGAGAATCTTCTTTTGGAAAAGAGAGCAGTTTCCCATCTTTTTTACAGAACCAGACAACAGCAAGACCGAAAAGAACAACACTGCGCCAGCAGCCTTCCGGACAGAGTATGCAGGCAAAGGCACTTGTCACAAAGGGTGTTGTAAAGTCAGAGCTTGACTATGGTGTCGGGGACACCGTATCGCATATCAAGTTTGGCAGAGGAGTTGTGAAAAACATCATGGATGGCGGAAGAGATTACGAGGTGACCGTGGATTTCGAAGGATATGGTGTGAAAAAAATGTTTGCCTCTTTTGCAAAATTAAAGCGTATCTGATTCTATTTGGGAGCAGGGACGTTTGTGTATCCGAAACTCTAAAAAATATATAAAATTTTTGAAAAATATAAATTTTTTATATTCGAAAAGTAAAGGATATGGTATAATGGGCGTAAGCAATGAGCAGTGCACATAGATTTTTCTGGTGTGTATTGCGTTTAGGTTTTGCATATCCTATAAAAGTATAAATAAGAGAAGGAGCGGAACACTATGAACAAGGTGGAAGATTTCATCAATGCGACAAAGTTAAACGACTTACTCAATAAGAAAGAGGATCTGATCAATATGACAAAGTTGAATGAATTATTAAACAAAAAAGAAGCAGAAGAAAAGAAAACATCAAAGGTTGTATGGATTTTTGCAATCATCGGTATTATTGCAGCAGTTGCAGCAGCAGTATATGGCGTATATCGTTTCTTTACACCAGATTATTTGGAAGATTTTGAAGACGATTTTGAAGATGATTATGAAGACGATTTCTTCGAAGATGAAGAGGACGAAGAAGAGCCGGCAAAACCAGCAGAGAAAAAAGAAGAAGAATAAAAATAATCTGGAGGGCTGCGGATGCAGCCCTTTTTTCTTGTGTAACAGATAAAAGAAATAGAAAACTGTGAAGTTAATAAAATGTCAATGGAATCATGGACAATTTTATAGTTGATGAAATAAAAATGCGAGGAATTTATGAAAAAAGGACAAATCATAGAAGGCGTGATCGAGCGCGTAGACTTTCCAAATAAGGGAATTATCAGAACAGAGGATGGCAGACAGGTTATTGTAAAAAATACGATACCGGGACAGAAAGTGTCTGCTTCCATCAATAAAATCCGCAAAGGAAAGGCAGAGGGCAGACTTTTAGAGGTATTGGAAAAGTCACCGCTGGAAGGGGACAAAACAGGATGTGTCCATGCCGGGGAATGTGGAGGATGTACTTATCAGACACTTCCATACGACAGGCAGCTTGAGATGAAAGCAGAACAGGTAAAAAAATTAATGGATGATGTGATCGATCAGGAAAACCGGGATTACCAGTTTCTGGGAATCAAGGAAAGTCCAAGGCAGACCGGATACCGCAATAAAATGGAATTTTCCTTTGGGGATGAATTTAAGGATGGACCGTTAGCACTTGGCATGCATAAGCGTGGAAGCTTTTATGATATTGTGACGGTGGAAAACTGCCAGATCGTGGATGAGGATTTCAGAAAGATCCTGTCTGTCACACTTGCTTATTTTCGTGAAAAAAATATCACCTATTACCATAAACTGCGTCACACCGGATATTTGAGACATCTGCTTGTCCGTAAGGCAGTCAAAACAGGGGAAATATTAGTAGATCTGGTGACTACAACGCAGACGGATTTTCCGGGAATTGCCGCAGCACAGATGGATGAAGTTGAAAGTACGTTGAACAATGCACAGGAAAACGCATTTGCAGGAACGGAAGAGGAATTATTAGAGGGCTGGAAAGCTGCTCTTCTTGCAGCAGATTACAAAGGTATCATGACAGGTATTCTGCATACGAGAAATGACAATGTGGCAGATACCGTGACGAATGAAGGCACGGATGTTTTATATGGACAGGATTTCTTTTACGAGGAATTGCTAGGGCTTCGCTTTAAGATTACACCATTTTCCTTTTTCCAGACAAATTCCCTGGGTGCAGAGGTGCTATATCAGACTGCCAGAGAGTTTATCGGAGATGCACTTCCAAGCGGAACAGACGCAGATATTGCGGAGCATGGTAAAATTGTATTCGATCTGTATTCCGGAACCGGAACGATCGCACAGATGCTTTCTCCGGTAGCTAAAAAAGTGATCGGTGTGGAGATCATTGAGGAAGCAGTGGAAGCTGCCAAAGAGAATGCACAGTTAAATGGTTTACATAACTGCGAGTTTATCGCAGGGGATGTGCTCAAAGTCATTGACAGCATTGAAGAAAAGCCGGATTATATTGTACTTGATCCACCAAGGGACGGAATCAATCCAAAAGCTTTGGAAAAAATCATTCGTTACAATGTGCCTCAGATGGTTTATATTTCCTGCAAGCCGACCAGTCTGGCAAGAGATCTGGAAGTTTTACAGGCGAGAGGATATGAAGTGAAAAAGGTCTGTTGTGTCGATATGTTTCCTTCGACGTTTCATGTGGAGTCGGTAGTTCTGATGCAGTATTGTGGAAAATAAGAAAAATAGGCATGTTAGACCACAAGATGTTGTGGTTTGAGGGCAAAAATTGGAGCAAAAAATGACCAGTTTTTGCCCTATTTTTTTCCACGTTTTTATAGATGCATAGAGGCAAAAAAGAGATTTTTAAGTATTTTGGGACAAAATTCAGAGAAAGGAAAAGAAACAGGGATGGAGAAAAAGCAGCACCCAAGTTACGGAATGATTCGGTTTGCAAGGTCCTCAATCGGTGGTTCAGGAACGGCATTGTTTGGAAGTTCCATCATGCATAATAATGTCATACGCCTGTCCATTTCAAAAGGCATGATGGAAAGGGAGGGCAACGAGGACTGGTTTTTGGCAGGGACAGACATCAATGACATGATCGTTGAGGTGGAGATGTCCTATACACAGTTTGCCGAAGCAATCACATCACTTAACATTGGAGAGGGGATACCGGTTACCATTACAAAAGTGAATGGGACATTCGTTGAACCATGCCCATACAGTGACAGGCAGAAAGTAATGCGCCGGGAAGTGGATGAAGCAACCCGTGACTTGGTGCGGCAACTGGAAAAGAGGTCAGAGGAGATTGAAAAACTTCTGGATGAGAAACGTGTCCTGAGCAGGGAGGACCGGAGAAATATCGTCTCGACATTGAAAAATGTACGGCAGGAGTTAAAAAGTAATATCCCCTATCTGCAGAAACTGTTTGCTGAACAGATGGATAAAACCGTGACAGAGGCGAAAGGGGAGTTTGAAACTTACCTGCAGAACAAGATGAACAGCATTGCACTTGCAGCAATTTCAGAACAGATGAAGCAGGAGGAAATCAGTTTAAACAGAAACATGATACCGGAACTGGAAGTACAGGAGGGCGGGGAAGAGGCAGGGGAGATGGAAGCGGGAATGCACATGGACATGTAAGGCGGTACTTATTTTAGAAATGAAATGGGTGCTGTCTTTTTTTATGGAAAAAGAAAGGAGACAGATTTGATGTCGGGATTTTTTTGCAACAGTCCAAGACTGCAGTTATTAGAACGGCAGATGCGCCAGCCGCCGGGATATCGTCCCAGAGGGCAGGGGTGGATGTTTGACATGGAAGAGTGGAAAAGCAGGGGAAATTATTCGGAGATTGTGGACTGTGTCATCAGCCGGATGCAGATGGAACACTTAAAGAAAAGGATACAGGAGGTATTTGGAAACGCAGAAAAGGAACTGATTTTTTATGACAGCAGGCACAGAAACGATTTTTCTTCCCTGCTGCTTGGCAGACGGAAAAAGAACCTGTGCGGACTTCCGAATTATGCCGCCGCAGTATTTCTTCTGTCTGCAGATGAAAACCTGTGGGAGAAAGTTTCTAAGCAGGTGCTGGATACGGGGATTTATTTTGACCGCATCCGGCTTGGCAGCGTTACGCTGGAACAATATATCCTGTTCCATGCGGCAAGGGATGTGTATCTGGGGACAAAGCATATCCGGCTGTCGGAGCTGACCGACAGGGAATTGATACCGGATGAAATCTTAAGGCTCATCGTCAATGCATTCGTGATGGAAAGGTATGGGGTGGACATCGTAGAACGGGAGGTGTGGAATGAAGATTAGAGCAAAAAATGGGGGACAGACTGTAGATATAACTCTGCCGGCAACGGACATGGACATGCAGTATTGCATGAAATGTATCGGGATAGAAGATATTGTACCGGTATGCTGTATCAGTGAGGTGTGGGATGAACCGTCCTATTTTGGGTTCCTGAAAGACCAGACAGTCAGCATGGACGAACTTAATTTCTTAGCCAGAAGGCTGGATGGAATGACGGAATACGAAAAAAGAGTGGTGGGTGTCTACAGCAGTGAAACAGGCATCCGGGAAATGAAACAACTGATCAACCTGACTTACAGCCTGCAGGGACTGTCCCTGCTCACAGACTTAACGGATGGAAACCGTGTCGGGCTGAGACTTTATCTGGACCGGCATCTTGCAATCTCAGAAGAAGAAAAGAGCAAAATGGATTTTAACGCATATGCACAGAAGATTTTTTCAGAAGGAAAATGTAAGTTCCTGCCACATGGGATACTGGTAGATCAGGGATTCCAGATGGAGGAGGTCTATAACGGAAAAACCTTTCCAGAATACATCGACAGACCGGATGAAACCGTGGCGGTTTTATCTCTTGAAAATGAGGCAGGGGATAAGGAATACCTTTATCTTCCAACGGACATCAGTGCCATGGATAAGGTAAAGAAAAGACTCAACATCGCAGCATTTGCTGAAGGCATTGTGAACGGGATAGAAAATATCCGGCTGCCGGAAAGCATCCTTCCTTCCCCGGAAGATATGTGTATGTCTCTGCAGGGTGATGTCCAGAAACTGACTCTTTTTAATGAGATGTGCCAGACCGTCAGCCGTTTTGATGAAACAAAAATGGACCGGCTTGCAATGGCAGCCGGATTCGTGGGAACAGGAGAATTTACTGATATCACTTACATCGCAAAGCATCTGGATGAATTTGAAATACATCCGCAGATACATACGGATAAAGAGTATGGGGAATTTCTGGTTAAAGAAGCGGGGATGTTTGAAGTTGATGAAATTCTCTTGCCGCATATTGATTATGCCGGGGTTGCCCGTGATAAAAGACAGGCAACGATGGCAGACAGCGGATTTATTCCAGAGGGCTTTGTTGGCACGCAGAGGGCGATCCATGAGTATCAGGAATATCAGGGGGAATTTGCCGATCTGCTTGAAAAAAACGGGATACCCTGTGAAACGTTCTGCCTTTACAGTTCGCTGGCAGGGATGATGTATCAGGATGGAGAGGAGCAGGAAACGCTGTACCGGAGTGAACTGGCAGATTATGAGGAACAAATCCAGAAAGCCATCCTCAAAGAATGGCATGTGGAAGAAGAGCCGAGGGGACTCATGCATTATTTTGACGGGAACAGACAGGTGGCTGCAAAAGTGATCAGTGCATTTCCGAGAGTGCAGAACATCCGGGGAGAACTGTTCGGAGTTCTGGAATGCAGTATCTGCCAGCCTCTGACACAAAATGAAATCTATGAACTGAAAAATTTCTGGGACGGACAGATGAGTGACGGCTGGGGAGAAGGCTTTGAACAAAGACCAATCTATACGCAGGAGGGAGAACTGTATGTCAGTTTCTGGACACAGGAAAGACACTGGGGCGTCATGACGGAGGAAGAACTGGACAGAATCTGGAATCATGGCATGACGCAGACTCTGTAAAAAAATAATATTCTGCTGGATATGTGCTGGTGTATGTAGTATTGTGTGTCCCAAATAAACCAAGGAGGCAAACAGATGAAATTGGATGATACAGTCATGGTGCAGTTTTTTGGGGAGCTTATCGAATCATACCGCCAGCAGATCATGGATCAGGAAGAGGCAAGGGAACTTTCAAAGAAGGAAAAAAAGTTCCTGGCAGACTTAAGAAAAGAACTGGAGCTGTCAAACCCACAAGCGTACAGGATGGTGACAGAACTTTTTGGATGCATGTTAGACATCAGCCAGATAAAACAGGAACAGCTTTATATACAGGGAATAAAGGATGGAATACGAATCCGAAAACTGGTAAAAGAAATCGAGGAAGGTGAGGAATGTTAAGAAGGGAACAGATAGAACGGCTGAAGGAGAGATATCCTGCGGGTACCGTGGTCAGGCTGGGGCAGATGGAAGGGGAACACCAGATGCCGTCCGGCATGGAGGGAAAAGTAATTGGTGTGGATGATATCGGACAGATACATGTGGAATGGGAAAATGGAAGCACGCTGGCTCTGAATGTGGAGGAGGATGACTTTACTGTCGTACCGCAGAAGGAAACCCTGTCCGAAAAGAAATGCAGGGAGTTTTTAGGGAAAATAAATGAGATATTAAAGGAAACAGATTTCTATCTGCTGAATGTGTCATGCAATGGAGGGGATACCGCCTATGCTGCCCAAAAGCTGCTTGCCATGCATCAGGCATTTGAAACCGTGTACGGGGAAGGATATGTGGATGAGGAGTATGGGATGGTGATGATGCCGGCGGTGGTCTGCGGAAGGGATTCCGGCATACGCACGCTGGCACTTGTCACGCTTGATCTGGAGTCTTCCGAGGAACACTTCGGAACGATTTTCATGACGCCGGGCGGCATGATGGAGCAGGGCAGCAGCTTCCTGAGTGAAAAACAGAAACAGGCACTGGCAGAGTATTATATCCCATATGACTACTGGTACACACCGCTTGTGGAAAGGGACCACCATGTGGATTTTACACAGATACCGGAGGAGGTGGCAGACATCCGCAGGATGGTGGATGAACTACTGGTGCAGGGGGAGGCTTTCCATATGAATGAACCAAAATAGGAGGAAAAAAATTTGAACAGCATCATAAGCTGGGTTGGCGGCAAGAAAGCACTGCGCGACCTGATCTATCTGCGCATGCCGAAAAACTATGACCGCTACATAGAAGTATTTGGCGGTGGCGGCTGGGTTTTATTCGGGAAACCGCCGGATAAATGCATGGAGGTTTACAATGATTTTAATTCAAATCTTGCAAACCTCTTTTATTGTGTCAAGGAAAGGCCAATGGCACTGCTTCGGGAACTGTCCTTCCTGCCGCTCAACTCCAGAGATGAATTTACAACACTGCGGAAATTTCTGACCATGGAAGAATTTAAGAGTGAACATCTTGCAGAAGAATTAGAGATTGCAACACACTTCTTGAAAGAACCAGAGGCGACAGAAATCCGTGACATTCTTATGGAGCGTGCCGCAGTAGGGGATGTAAAAAAGGGCAGCGGCATTTTATAAGATCATCCGTTACAGCTATGGAAGCGGATGCACCTCTTATGGCTGCCAGCCTTTTGACATACGCAAAACTTTTACCATCATCTGGGAGGCAAACCGCAGGCTGAAGGATACCGTGATCGAGAATAAGGATTTTGAGGCACTCATCCGTCAATATGACAGACCGAATGCCTTTTTTTATTGCGATCCGCCGTATTTTGAAACCGAGGGACATTATGAGGTGGTGTTCCGTAAGGAAGATCATGTGAGACTCAGGGATACCTTAAAAGGCATACAGGGAAAGTTCATGGTTTCCTATAACGACTGTGCCTATATCCGTGAGCTGTATCAGGACTTCCAGATTGAAGCGGTGACAAGAATCAATAATCTTGCACAGAGGTATGACAACGGAAGTGAGTTCCCGGAAGTTCTAATCGCCAACTATGACATGGAGGAAAGGAAAAAAAGCATGCCGATGCAGATGAACCTGTTTGAACTGTACGGGGAACAGAAAACGGTCCGGTGGAAGGGAAAGGAGACAGAGGAAGAGCCACAGGACACATAAAAAAAGAAAGAAGGAGGAAAACATGCTTCAGTTAGTAGAAATGGAAGGAAAGATGACGGAAAACGGGTGTATTGAGATTCCCGCAGTGGTGTTAGAGCAGGCTGGTATCTGTACCGGTGACACCGTGAAACTTGTGTATATGGCAGAGGACGGGGAACTTAAGAACACGGCAAAGGAGTTCCTGCTTGCAAGGGCAGGACAGGATGTGGCAGAGGAACTGGCAAAGGAGGAAAACATTGCGTTCCAGATACCGGAAGAATTATTAAGGGATGCCGGAATCCCGATGGACGCAGACCTTGACATTGTGTGTCAGGAAGGACGCATTATCATCCTGCCGTCAGAACTTGTGCAGGGGACGGAAGTGCCGGAGGAACTGCTTGCCATCTGCAGGGAGCTTGGCATCACGGAGGATAAGGTAAACATCATTTTGCGGACCACAGAGGAGGGAACGGATGAAAAAACCGGTGTATAAGCTGTTAGACGAAAAAGGACGCATCCTGATCCCGAAAGAATTCCGCCAGATGGCAGAGCTTGAGAGCGGGGATATCGTAAAGCTGTCCGTGAGCAGTGGAAAAATCATGGTATCCAAAGTAGATATCGTGGAGATGGGGAGTCAGGACCCGCAGGCAGTGGAAGCCTATGTAAATGCGGCGGTAAAACATATGAGTCCGGCAAAACAGGTGGCACTTGCGGCAAGGATTCTGAAATTCGCACAGCAGGAGGGAGGTACGGATTGTTAAGGAATAAGTACAGGGCATTTGAAATCAGGGACGATCAGGTCAGCCAGACGCTGGTGGACGGGAATCTCTGCTCCATTGCAGAATTTATCCTGCATTGCGATGAGGGAAGCATCATCACCCTGCACACCATGGAGGGCGAGCCGTTTTTGATCGGACTCTCCAAGATGTTTGTATTCTGCGGGGACAAGGCATTCTTAGACAGGCAGTTGATCCCTTACCTGCGCAGCATGGGTGGGGAAAGCGTATGAAAAGGATTTATGTTCAGAACGGGATCGTATTTTTTTTATGGGAATCCGGCTGGCTATCTGGGAGACGGGAAAGCAGTCATTGACTGCATGTTCCAGAAAGAGGAGCTGGTTTCATTTGTGAAGGAACAGTTTTTGGTGGAACCCGTATTCCGGGAGGGTGTGTATGACCGGCTGTCGGAGGGAGGTGGTGTCAAAGAGACAGCGGAGGTCAGCATTGGGGAAGGGAGGAGGCTTAGAATCTATCAACTGGGACAGGACAGTCCGATCATGATGCGGTTTATCAGTCTGGCAGAGAGAAAAAAGAGAGGGTATGACAGGCCGCGTAGGGAGGAATATGTCAGAGTCTATGAGGGGGAGATAGAAAACTATAGTCTGGAGGAAGTCTGGGAGAAATACGGACGGAGAGTACCGGAAGGGTTTCAGGGACATGCATTGTCCATTTCGGATGTGATCGAGTTTGCGGATGGGGAAAACAGCCGCTTTTTCTACATCGAACCATCCGGGTATGAGGAAATCAGATTTTAACAAGGAGGATCATTATGCCAAAGGCAAAAAACTGCCCAGAGCCGGGCAGAAACCACAGAACAGCACGCGCCATCTGGAGCAGGGAACAAAGAAAACACCCCGCTCCAGTTTGATGTGCGCATCCAGTCCATCCGTCCGGGGGACAGCATCAAGGGAACGGCATCCGTAAACATCAACGGGGCATTTGCAATCCGGGGTGTCAAGATCATTGAGGGAAGCAATGGACTGTTTGTTTCCATGCCAAGCTATAAGGCTGGGAATGAGTACAAGGACATCTGTTTTCCTATCACGCAGGAATGCAGAAAACAGCTCCATGAAGCAGTCATCGGAGCTTATGAGCAGGCAATTTCGCAGGGGCAGGATACGGTAGCAAAGCATCATGGGATGCAGGCACCGGAAGGACAGCCGATGGAGATGGCAGGAATGTAACAGGATAAAACCAGAGAACATAGAGCAGACCGCACAGAAACGGTCCGGCAGATCATGAGAAAAATTGGAGGAAAAAAATATGAGAAATATGATGAAAAAAGCAGCACAGAATGTAAAGGCAGTTGCCGTGAGAGCAGGGATGTTAATGAAGGATACCAAGGGCGAGAACTATGTGGATACGGCGGTCAAAATCTTGATCGCAGTCGTTCTCGGCGCACTGCTCCTGGCAGGTCTTTATGCACTCTTCGGGGATGTGGTGATGCCTACCCTTACCCAGAGGATTCAGGACATGTTCAACTATGCAGGATAAGGAACACCGGTCCAAGACAGGGAAACAGGAAAAATAACAGAATGATATGGAGGAAAACAGATGCCTAGAAGAGCAAACACACAGACACAGCAGGAAGCAGTACAGGAAAATGCCGCAGTGCAGGCAAATACAGGGGCAGACATGCAGATGGAGGCTGCCATCACAAAAACACAGCCGGAAAAGGGTGTCCTTGCCCTTGCCGATGTAAAAATCGGGGATTTCATGACGATCCGAAATGTCAGAATCAAGGAAGATGACTACGGGCTGACGGTTGCCATGCCGAAAACAAAGGCAGGAGCAAATGAACAGTACAAAGATGCGGTGTTCTTTGCCGACAGGGGAATCAAGGAAAGATTTGACCAGACGGTACAGAAAGCGTATGAAACTTTTATGCACCAGCAGACGGATCTGGATGAGGAACCGGAGGAGGCAGAGGAGCTGGAACAGGAAGAAAGTGGCATGAACATGGGAATGTAGCATGATCAGGCTGGCTTTCTTTTTTTCTGCTCTGTCTTTGGCGGCGGTCATGGATATGAGGACAAGGACCATCTCGGACTGGCTGGTCGTTCTGGTGGCACTTACCAGCATGCTGCCACCGGGACAGCCCAATCTTTTGGGAGTTCTTGCAGGACTGCCGCTGCTCCTCGCAGGGATTACCATAGGAGGAATCGGCGGAGGGGATGTGAAACTCATGGGGGCATGCGGCCTGGTTCTTGGAGCGAGCCAAGCGCTTACGGGACTGTTTCTTGCATTGTGCCTGCTGGTGCTGTGGCATGCGGCAGGGAACATGGGCAGAAAAAAGAACAGAAAGAAACAAAAAGAGGAGAAGGAACAGGCATACCCGCTTGTTCCG
>NZ_ACFY01000090.1 GCF_000174195.1 Roseburia inulinivorans DSM 16841
AAAATATGCACTACTCGGTTGCGGCTTTCAAAGTACACAATATCTTTTAAAGGTACTTTCTGAATTTTCTTATTGAACTTAAACTGGTAAAAGACCTCCGTTTCACCTATCCGGTGACAGGCTTCTTTAAAATACCGGCGAAATTTCTCTTTATCCAGCGGTTTAGAGAGAAAACGGAAAGGCTCTACCTCAAACAGTTCCTTTAAATATTTATCATATCCTGAAATATATATGAACAACACAGAATGGTCTGTTTCCCGGATTTTTCGAGCAGCGGAGATGCCGTCAATCTGTTCCATTTCAATATCTATAAAAATAAGTCCGTATCGTTCCCCGGACTGTATGCTCTTCAAAAGTGTCTTTCCATCAGAAAATACATCCGTATTAACCCGGACTCCCATACTCTGGCTTTCTTCTAACACCAAGTTCTCAAGACTTCCCGTAAAGCCAAGGTCATCATCACATATGGCTATCTTCAGCATTTTTAAGTACCTCTTCTGCTATATCTGCTTCCTCTTCTTCCAACTGTGCCTGTTCCAAACGTTTGAGAAGACACTGGAGTGTCTTTTTGTTCGTGTCCGTCAGGTTGTTGTAGCGGAGTACAAT
>NZ_ACFY01000089.1 GCF_000174195.1 Roseburia inulinivorans DSM 16841
TGTCACAACCTATAAAAGCACCACAGAATCTGCGACACTACGTCCGTTAACCTCCGGCTTAATATTTGAACACTGCAATTCCATAGCCGGAAAGTGGATATGCAAAGGAGAACGCTCTTCCATCGCACTCTGATTTCACAGCTTTGTAGGATACCGGTTTTTCAATTCCTTCACCGCCAAATTCAGCAGCATCACTGTCCAAGACAAGTTTATAGGTCTTTTTCTTTGGCACGCCGACACGGTAATCCGGGCGGGCAACCGGAGTAAAGTTACATACAAACAGCATATTGTTCTTTCCATCTTTACTCTTACGGACAAAACTGTAAATGCTGCGGTCTGCGTCATCCGCATTGATCCACTCAAAGCCATCCCAATTGCCGTCTAATTCATAAAGACACGGATTCTTCTGGTATAAGTGGAGGAGTGCTTTTACCCAGTCCTGCATATGTTTATGATCCGGGTTCTCGAGGAGATACCAGTCTAACTCTCTCTCCTCACTCCACTCCTGAAGCTGGGCAAATTCCTGTCCCATAAACAGAAGTTTTTTGCCGGGATGCCCAAGCATAAAGGCATAACCAGCCATAAGATTCTGGAATTTGTCTCTTCCAAGTCCAGGCATCTTATTGAGCATAGAGCATTTTAAATGTACCACTTCGTCATGAGATAACACCAGGATATAATGTTCGCTCGCATTATAACTCATGGCAAATGTCATTTTATGATGATTATTTTTTCTAAAATATGGGTCTAACTTCATATAATCAAGGAAGTCATGCATCCATCCCATATTCCATTTATAACTGAAGTTCAGTCCGTCCTCTTCCACCGGTCCGGTCACTTTCGGCCATGCAGTAGATTCCTCTGCGATCATCACCGCTCCGTGGTTACGTCCCAGAATCAATGTGTTAATATGCTTAAAGAACTCAATGGCTTCCAGATTCTTATTATCGCCATATTTATTGCGGACCCACTGTCCTTCTTCTTTTCCATAATCCAGATATAACATAGAGGCAACCGCATCCACACGGAGACCATCAATATGATAGTGTTCTACCCACATCAGCGCACTGCCGATCAGGAAGTTCTTCACCTCATTTTTGCCATAATCAAAAATCTTGGTTCCCCAGTCCGGATGCTCTCCCATTCTTGGATCTGCATACTCATACAGGCATGTACCATCAAACTCTGCCAGTCCATGGGCATCTTTTGGAAAATGCGCCGGTACCCAATCCAGGATCACACCGATTTTATTCTTGTGGCACTCGTTGATAAAATATGCAAAGTCCTCAGGTTTTCCGTAGCGGGAAGTCGGTGCATAATATCCGGTCACCTGATATCCCCAGGAACCATCAAACGGATACTCCGAAATACCCATCAGCTCAATGTGTGTGTACCCCATTTCTTTTACATATGGGATCAGATAGGTTACGAGATCCCTGTAACTGTAAAATCCTTCATCATCCCTGCCCGGATGACGTTTCCAGGAGCCCGGATGAACCTCGTAGATTGCCATCGGCTGTGCATACACATCCTCTTCTTTTTTACGATTCTCCATCCACTTGCTGTCTGTCCATTTAAAATGTTCAATATCCGCAATCGCAGATGCTGTTCCCGGCCGGAGTTCTGCATAATTTGCATAAGGATCTGCCTTATAAAGACGCTTGCCATCTTTTGTCTCGATCAGATACTTATATAGCTCCCCCTCCTTCAATCCCGGAATGAACAATTCGTAAATCCCCATTGTCTCCGGTTTCAGGCGTGTCATCTCATTTGCCGTCTCATTCCATCCGTTAAATGAGCCGATCAAGAAAACTCTTTCCGCATTCGGTGCCCACAGGTCGAAGTATACTCCCTTTACTCCCTTTACCTCTGCAAAATGTGCCCCCAGCTTCCGATAAATATCGTAATGTGTCGCCTGACCGAACAGATAGCGGTCTAATTCAGTAAAATTCGCCATAATCCCTACCCCTCTTCACTTCTATCTCTAAACCGCAGACTCACTGTGGTTTTCTTCTTTAGTCAAAATCTTTCTCCCGTAAGATAATGTAATCATCCTCATCATATCTTCTGGATGTGATAATGCTGAACGCCTTTTTCAAACCACCCTTTTCTGAATGTGCTACTGCTTTATCGACGATCTCTTTTACCTCTGTCAGGGTTGTCTCCCTGTCAGCGTGCTCAATATTACTGATGCTGTTATACAGCGCCAGCACACCCATCTCATCAATGGTATATCCCAATTCATTTGCGTAAGATTTTGCAAACGAAACCAGCTCATCACTGGTAAAAATAGGAATATTGATCTTCTCAGAAAACTTCGCTGCAAATCCATCATCTCTGGATAAAGCCTTCTGGATTCCGTGTTTTGTATCCTCAATGATCACAAGCACTCCACTTGTATCCTGTTCTAATAAAAGAGAAAGTTTTAACGCTGTCTCGCGGGACAGATCTCCGGCTTTTTCGATGATCAGACAGCCACCGGCTACTTTTTTCAGCAATGCTGCAACATCCTTCTGATTGAGGACAGATGCTTCGATCTTGCCGATCTTGCCGTTTGGCTTTCCGGTTTCTTTCTGTAATGCCTTGATCATACTCGTCGCAAGCACTGTCTTACCGCTTCCGGAACCGCCCTGTATGATCATATTTCCGGTTCCAGCTGTCGCTCCCTTCGTCAGATGCTGGGATACACCTGTAAGTGCCTGACAGAGCTGTTCTTCCATACCCGTGATTGGAACAAAATATGTAAAGATTTCTCTTAATTCTTTGGAAAGCTTACTGATCGTATCCGGAACTTCAAATGCCTCCGGTTCCGCAATGGCAGGAAGAATCTCTTCTGCTGTTTCCTCTTTTCCAAGGTCTAAGTCCCCTGGCAGCTCAATCTCCGGTAATTCTTCTTTTTCCACTGATTCTTTTGCCATCTGGCGCGCAGTCTCTGCTAAAATAGCTGCTTCCACATCTTCCGCAGATGTGCCTGCCTCCATTGTGTCGTCCGCTTCTGCTAACGCTTCCGGTTTGGTCTGCTCTGCTGTGTGTTCTGCAAGGGATGCGGCATTCTCCTGTGGAACTTCTGCATCCAGCTCCTCGAAGTCCTCATCCTCCCACTGATTGTCAATATCATCCAATCCTTCCGGCATTGCGATTTCCGGAAGTTCTTCCTCTGCCATTAATTCCTGTACACCGGCTGCCACAACGTTCTGTGCTGCGTCTTCCGCAGCCACACCGGCGTTTGCCATGTAATCTCCAACCGGAGATGCCCCGACAGCTGCGAGCTGTTCATCCATCTGTGCATTTTCATCGCTGAGGCGGTCGATCTCCTGCTGTAAAAACTGGTTCATGTTCGTAACCATGGAGACTGCACTGTCGTTCGGCTGTCCGTCTTTGCTTAAGTATTTCTGATCCAGAAGATCCTTCGGCGTCAAGCCGGAATCAAGCATTGGAATGACATCCGCAAGCCGCCCCAGCAGTTCTTCCGCTTCCTGAAGTGCTCTCGCCTTTGCAGACTCGAGTTTTCTCTGCTCTGCTTCCTGCAAGGCTGCCTCTGCGGCACGCTTGGTCTTTTCCCATTCAGCAAGCACATCCTCAATGCTCATCTGTCCGGATACCTGCGGCTCTGCCACTCTGCCTCCCTGCATATAAAGGCTCATCTGTCCATCCTCATCCACTAACATCTCCTGGAAATTGGATTTTAAAGAATTGTCAATCTCCTCATCTGTCTCAATATGCTGGTAAACCTCTTCTTCCTGTGGCTCTTCTTCTTTCTCGGATGGAATCTGGAGATACGGAATATCCTCTACCAGTTTCTTAATGTTATCCATCGTATCATTGACTGCCTCTTTTTCTGTGGCATTCATGATCTCCTGCATACTTCTCTGAAGTTCTTCCTGCAGATTCTGTGTGTTAAAGCGCTCCGCAGACATCTTCACATCTTTGATCTGCACCGGTTCCGGTACGATCTCTCCAGATTCTAACGGATCTTCCGGTCTCACTTCCACAACACCGTCATGTCTCTGACGGAATGTGCGGTACTTGTCTTCCTGCTGTTTTGTCAGTGGCTGGTATAACATCTTTAATTCTAATGCGCGTTCTACATATGGGCCATCACCAAACCATAAGATCAGTTCGTCGCAGGCATCGATACATTTCTCGCTCATACCGGCCTTATGATACAGATATGCAAGCTCATATGCCCACTCTTCCGAATACTCCTGCTCTTTGAGTTCTTCTAAAATGCCAATAAGGGTGCCAATATCTGCACCCTGCGCTTTGCTTATCTCATACTTTAACACGTATTTTAAATTATCATGAGGTGCAATCTCCACAAACTCCTGATAATACTCTTTTGCCTCATCAAAACTCTTTGTCCTGACTGCAACCTCTGCAAGACGATAAATGATCATTCTGCCGATCGGCGACTTGTCATAAGCCGTCAGCAAAACATCCTTGCTCTCATCGTAACGCCCTACTTTCTCGTAAATCTCTCCTACTTTTACCAGAGCGTTAATGTTCTTTATCTTACGCCAGTTGATAGTATCCGCAATCTCAGCCGCCTCTTCGTATTTCCCCTCGGCTGTGAGTGATTTCATCTGATCCAGCTTTAATTTGTATTCATATTTATCCAATTCTGCCACCTCAAACTGTGCATTTCACGTAATGATCCATTACCTTTTTCACTTTGTCTATGATACCTTTTAGTTTATCATAGGCACAATTAGATGTCAAAAATTATCATGCTTCCCCTGCCGATTTTTCATCCTGTTTTTTGTTCTTTTCCGTGGTCTCATAAACCGGCTGATTGGTGTGCTTATCGATGCGGTCAAGGTTGACATAATCTATCTCCGTTTCCGGGATCCCACGCTTTTTCAGGGAATATGTGACAACATTGGAAACAATATAATAAATCACTGCCATGATCGGCACACCAAGCAGCATTCCAGGAAAGCCCCACAGACCGCCAAATACGAGAATGGCAAATACAACCCAGAAAGAGGAAAGCCCGGTGGAATCTCCGAGGATCTTCGGTCCGATAATATTTCCGTCTACCTGTTGTAAAATGATAACAAAAATCAGGAAATATAATCCCTGTACCGGATTCTGTAAAACAATAATGATAAAGGATGGGATCGCCCCGATAAAAGGTCCAAAAAACGGAATAATATTGGTCACACCAATGATCACAGCCACCAGCATGGTATCCGGCATTTTCATGATCGCAAGCACGATATAGGCAATCACACCGATAATGGCAGAATCTAAAATTTTTCCACTGATAAATCCGCCAAAGATTTCGTTGCTCTTCCGCACAGTCTCTACTACAACATTGGCTCTGACCGGTTTAAAAATAGCATAAATGATTTTCTTCGCCTGACCTGCAAACTTCTCCTGACTCGCCATAACATACACAGAGATGATAAGTCCGACCAGAATATTGATCACAAATTTTACTCCGGTGATCACTCCGCTGGTAATGGAAGAGATATAGACTTCTGCCTGTGGAAGCAGCGTGTTTTTCATCCAGTTTTCAAAGAAGTTACCCGCCTGTGTGATTACTTCTTCCGCAATGTCCGCTATCTGGCTGTCTCCCTTGGCGATATCATTGATCCAGTCAACAAGCGAACGCACCTCAGCAGGGAGTGTGGATATGATGCCCTGTATGCTCTGGATGATGGATGGAACGATCGCAGCGATCAGCAGGACAATGATGCCTACCAAAAACAGCAGTGCACCTGCGATTGCCAGCCCTCTTGATATTTTTTTCGCTTTTTTCTCACTCTTCATCTTTCCTTTAAACAGGGAAAATAACTTTCCATCTATGAGTTTCATCAACGGATTCAGAAGATATGCCACAACCAGTCCGATAATGACCGGCTGTAAAATATATGTCAGTTTCTTCCAGAAATCTGTAAACCCGTTATAACGGTATATGACAAAGAAAAATAAAATGCAGCAGCAGAATGTGATAAAAATAGCAAGCGCTATGATCGTGATCTGTTTCAAATGAAATTCATCTGTCTTTTTTGTCTTCGGTGTCTGTATCTGTTCGTTTTGTTTTAGTTCTTCCAACTTAAGCTCTCCTTTTTCTGCCGGAAACGGCTTGTGCAAACATGCGCTTCTAAGCGTAATTTATACTCTCATTCTAACGCAAAAACAGAGGTCTGTCACTAAGCAGGCCTCTGTTTTTATTATCTTTTTAGATTTATAAATTAACCACGGTAGTAATTGATGAGACAGCCTTTTAAAATGATCTCCCTCTCATCATCCGTCAGGGCATCCATATGAAGGCTGAATGGTTTTAATGCGCCGTCTTTCACTGCGTAAGCCTGAATTTCAGACTGCTTGTTCTCAACAGCTTTTCTGATTTCCGGAATAAAGAGATAATCCAGATTTTCAAATGGAAGATCACCTTTTCCGATAATGAATGGCAGCATGCCCCAGTTGATCAGATTGGAACGATAACGTTTGGTTGCATACTCATTCGCAATGTTCGCCCAGCCTCCGAGTACCTTCTGACAGGAAGCAGCCTGCTCACGCGCAGAACCGTCCCCCGGTTTCACTGCAAAAATGGTACTTCCAAATCCTGCATAGCCTTTCTCTTTTCTTGCTTTCTCACCAAAATCAGGATAAACCGTCTTGATCGTATCGATCACTGCCTGCAATTCCGGCACAGCCTCAATCGGACACTCTCCGGCTTCCACTGCCTTCTCTGCCTTCTGGATCTCTTTTGCACGTCCCACATAGAGCGGATCTTTTCTGGAAAGTGCAAACTCTGCCAGTCCAAGCGGATTGGACCGGAAGGAGGAAGTCTCTCCGGACGGGATCAGCTCGTCAGTTGTCGTAACCGGATCGTGAATCTCTGAAACAACCTTTAATACCATATGCTCCGGTAATGCACTCATTGCCGGCCAGTCTTTGATATTTGGTCCAAACTGGATCTCCACACTTGGATCAGCCACTCCCTTGCTGTCAAAGACGCGGTTCTCGTAAATCTTCTTGTCGAAGAAGTATTTCGGTTTTGTATAATTTACATCCAGATCGGTAGCTGCGGTCAAATATCCCTTATTTGCTGCAGTTGCTGCAATGGATCTTGCATCCATAAGCGCAACGGATGCAACCTGTCCCTTCTGGACCTTGGAACCTTCGCGGTTCGGGAAGTTTCTTGTAGAGTGGCGGATGGAGAATGCGTTGTTTGCAGGAGTATCTCCAGCACCAAAGCAAGGACCGCAGAACGCTGTTTTGACGATCGCTCCTGTCTCCATGAGGCTTGCCACTGCACCATTTTTTACAAGTTCCATGTAAATCGGGGTACTTGCCGGATATACGCTCAATGTAAACTCATCCGGTCCGATGCTCGCACCTTTTAAAATGTCTGCGGCATCACAGATATTTTCAAATCCACCGCCGGCACAGCCCGCAATAATTCCCTGATCTACATAAAGCTTTCCGTTTCTTACTTTGCTCTTTAAATCTAATTTTACAGCTCCGTCGAAGCTGACTTCTGCACGTTTCTCGCAGTCGTCCAGAATATCCATCAGATTTGCATTCAGCTCTTCGATGGTATAAGTGTTGCTTGGATGGAATGGCATTGCGATCATTGGTTTGATCTGACCGAGGTCAATCTCGATCATTCCATCATAGTAAGCCACATCCCCCGGATTCAGCTCTTTGTATGCCTGCGGTCTTCCATGGATCGCATAGAAATCCTGTACCTTTTCATCGGTTCTCCAGATAGAGGAAAGGCAGGTCGTCTCGGTCGTCATAACGTCCACGCCGATACGGAAATCAACGCTTAAGTTCGACACACCCGGTCCCACAAATTCCATGACTTTATTCTTCACATAACCTTTATCAAACACTTCACCGATAATGGCAAGGGCAACGTCCTGAGGTCCAACCCCTTTCTGTGGTGTTCCGGTCAGGTAAACACCTACAACGCCCGGCATATCAATATCGTATGTTTTGTTCAGTAACTGTTTTACAAGCTCCGGTCCGCCTTCGCCGACTGCCATGGTTCCCAATGCACCGTAGCGGGTATGGGAATCAGATCCTAAGATCATGGCTCCGCTCTCTGCTAACATCTCTCTTGCAAACTGATGGATCACTGCCTGATGCGGTGGAACATAAACTCCACCGTATTTTTTTGCACAGGTAAGTCCAAACATGTGGTCATCTTCGTTGATCGTACCACCGACTGCACATAAACTGTTATGGCAGTTTGTCAGGACGTATGGCATTGGAAAACGCTCTAAGCCAGATGCTCTTGCGGTCTGAATGATTCCTACAAATGTAATATCATGTGAGGTAAGCTTGTCAAATCTAACCTGAAGCTTGTCCATGTTTCCTGAAGTATTATGTTTTTTCAAAATACCATAAGCGATGGTATTTTCGGCAGCCTGCTCTTTCGTGACAGCTTTTCCCGTCTTCTGCTGTACCTCTGTCGCGTCCGTCATAATTTCTTTTCCGTTTACAAGGTAAACGCCACTATCATATAATTTCATACGTTCCTCCATCCCAATCTCCGGCGAAGCTTTCTAACTCAACTCGTCTTTCGCGCTTTTATATGAATTATAAAGATACTCCCTGTAAAAATCAAGACTTTCATACACTAAATTAATAAATCAATTGTTTTATGCATTTAAAAAAGAACTCCGGGAATCCCCAAAGTTCTTTCTCTTCTAAATGATTGTTTTCAATCCGGCGAGTGTATCAAATTTTGCATACAGAAGTTTTGCTGTCTCCTCGTCCGGTTCTGCGAGATCCGGCACCATCACAACAGAAAGCCCTGCGCGGTATGCAGATAAGATTCCATTTGGCGAATCTTCCACCGCAATGCAATCCTTTGGTTTCTCCCCAATCTGCTCACATGCATAAAGGTACACGTCAGGCTCCGGTTTTCCGTTCTCTACGGTTGTGGCGCTCACAAGCTGATCAAATTTATCGTAGATACCAATCTGTGTGAGATACTGTTTTGTACGTTCCGGATCCGTTGCTGTTGCAACGGCAGTCTTGATGTTCTTTGAGCGGAGATAATCCAGGATTTCATCCACATCCGGCTTTTTCTCAATCCCATTTTTCTCAATATGTTCTTTCATGAGCTGTTTGCGTCTCGCCCGGATTGCTTCATAATCAAATTCCGGTCCAAATATCTTTTGCAGATAAGGTCCTGTATACTTTGTTGCAAGGCTGCGGATTGCAAGTCCATGCTCTCTGGTAAAATGAAATCCCGCCTCTTTTGCCGCCTGCTGCCAGTATATATTCAACCATTTTTCTGTGTCAATTAGCACGCCATCCATGTCAAAAATAACTGCTTTTATCATTCTTTCTCTGTTCTCTCCTCTGGTTCTAATTCTTCAATCTCGTAATCATCTTCGCTTGCCGGCTCTTCCATTTTCGGATTACTGCTGTTCTCGTCTACATATTGTGGGAATGTAATAGATGCCTTAAACAGATCACCATCCACCTTAATGTCAAACACTCCACCCATTAAAACCGTAAGGCTCTTTGCGATGGAAAGTCCCAGACCACTTCCCTCGGTCGTTCTCGACGAATCCCCGCGGATAAAACGTTCCGTCAGATCTCCGGCATTGCTGTTCTCCCTTGCAAGGGAATGTTCTGATACATTCTTAATGGAAAAGACAACCTTTTCTTCCACATATGCAATATCCACATACACCCTTGTTTTTTCCAGTGCATACTTTGCAACATTATTATAAAGATTTTCGATCACGCGGTAAAGCTGTCTGCCATCTGCGCGGATGAGCACGGCTGTTTTTGGAAGTTTTGTTACAATCGTAAGCTCCTTCTGCTCAAACTTTTCATTAAACTCTCCACTCGTCTGATAGACAAGTTCTACAAGATCAATGACCTGCATGTCAAGTTTCACATTACCGGAACTGATCTTAGATGCCTCCACAAGATCCGCTGTAAGCTGCTTTAACCGCTGTGATTTTTCATCCAGAATCTTAATATATCCCTGCACACGCTCATTATCAATTTTTTCCAGCTTCATCAGGTTTACATAATTAATAATTGATGTCAGTGGTGTTTTGATATCATGAGATACATTTGTGATAAGATCTGCCTTCATGCGTTCATTTTTGGTGCTGTCATCCACTGCATGTAAAAGACCTTCTCCAATGTTATTGATCGCCTCCGCAAGACTTTTCTCCTCGCCGTGCAACTGTTCAATGTCAATTTTCCCGGAAAGCGCTCCATCCCTGATCTTTTCCACACCCAGCCGGATCTGATACTGCTCCACTGCCTTTCGCAGAATCATGTAACACTCTCCCGCTGAAAATAAGAGCAGCAGCACCAGTGCAGTCATGCTCCGATAGTAAAATGCACCGACCGCCAATATGAAGCAGACAGCCATGTGTCCTGCAAATAGCAGCAGCACACGCACCGTTGTTTTCTGTCTGGCAAATACTTTGCGGATGCCTCTTTCGAGCCAGCACGCAACGCTTGTCTCCCAGAGCATCTCCACTTTCATTCTGCGCACCATGCTCAGATAAAAGATCAGGAATAATCCGTCGATCACAAGACTCACGGTTCCCGATGCTACAATGATCCCGTAAACAGCCCATTCCTCACTGTTTACTTTGGCAATGAGGATCACAAGCTCTGCCATCATAAAAATAAAAGCCGCCACCAGGATCTCCGTCTTGATCTTATCGATCGGATTCAGATGGATTTTCTCCTCACCTGTGCGGCGTCCGGTTGCCAAAGTCAGATAAACCAGTGAGATGATCCATCCCATCAGACTGACCAGACCACAGAAAATACAGACCTTGATCCATGGATGAAGCTGTTCGTACTCCCGGGATGCCTCATAAATATCATCTTCTGCAGACAGCTCCGTATCGATCCCGATGATCAGTGTCATATCATCTGCAGGCCAGAGCATCTGATTTCCGCCGCCAAAGAAGTAGTCTGCCATGCCGTTAATGTCAGTGCCAAATTCTTTGTCCACAAGATCATAGATCAGGTAATTTCCCATGGTCTTCGCCTCCATCAGCACAGCTTCCACGTCAAACTCCTGTCCTTCCTTCGTGTCCGGCTGATTTGTGTACCACGCCTCACCAATCCTGTACCAATAGCAGAAATTACTCTCACCACTCTTAAACTCATTGGTGTATTGCAGATAACGCCTGTTCTCCTCTGAAGTACGGCTTTCACCTTTGATCAGCAGACGCAGGTAATCGCTCAGGTCATCACATTTTTTTTCAATACATTTTGTGTAATACCCGGAATCCAGAAACTGTTCTGTTCCAACGTCTGACAACTCAAAAATATTTTTACTAAGCATGGATGCCAGCAAAAATACTGCTATCGTTAAAACCACTGTAAAAAACAGATGCAGGATCAGACCCGTCAGTTTTGTTCCGTAGGAATAAGGATGGCTCTCCATAATTGCTCCTTAACTCTTAATTCTTATCAATTTTGTAACCAACACCCCATACAACTTTCAGATAGCGGGGTTCTTTTGGATTAATCTCTATCTTCTCGCGGATATGGCGGATGTGTACTGCCACTGTATTATCCGCTCCGATCGCATCCTCATTCCAGATGCTCTCATAAATCTGGTTGATGGAAAATACTTTTCCCTGATTCTTCACCAGCAGTAAAAGAATGTTATACTCGATCGGGGTAAGCTTCACCACTTCGCCATCCACCGTCACTTCCTTCAGATCGTCATTGATGCTTAAACCTCCAACTGTATAAATACTGTCACCGGATTCTGCTGCATTTCCAAGCTGCGTATAGCGGCGGAGCTGGGATTTTACCCTTGCCACCAGTTCCAGCGGATTGAACGGTTTCTCTACATAATCGTCCGCCCCGATATTCAGTCCTAAGATTTTGTCTGAATCCTCTGTTTTTGCTGACAAAATGATGATCGGAATACTGCTGTTCTCACGGATTTTCAGGGTTGCACGGATTCCGTCCAGCTTCGGCATCATGACATCCATGATCAGAAGATGTACTTCATTGTTCTTCAATATCTCAAGCGCTTCTTCACCATCATATGCCTTCAGCACATGAAAGCCTTCCTGCTGTAAATAGATCTCGATTGCTTCCACAATTTCTTTATCATCATCACACACTAAAATTGTCTGCATGTCCTATCCTCCCAATATTTTTCTGTGAACAGCCTGTCTCCCGCTTTACGGACAAATCTGTCCATTGCTGCAAACATGAATAAAATAAAACTGTCCGGCGTTTATCAGCCTGAACAGTTTTATTTTAGCAGTTAAAAAAGTATTTTAATAGTAGAGAAATCTTAATTGTGTCTTAATTTCTGTTTTTCTAGCAGATCTCTGCTCCGCTTGGCATCTTTTTCTCCGGAACCATCAATGCAAGTTCCCCGTTCTCATCCTCTGCGCAGAGTAACATACCCTCTGAGACTACACCTGCAAGTTTTGCCGGTTTTAAGTTCACTAATACCATGACTTTTTTGCCAACCATCTCTTCCGGTGTGTAATGCTTGCGGATACCGGAAACGATCTGTTTTACCTGACTTCCGATCTTCACCTGTGAGCAGAGTAATTTCTTTGATTTTGGAACTGCTTCGCAGGCAATGATCTCTCCTACCTGAAACTGCATCTTCATAAAATCATCATACTCAATCTCTGCTTTCGGTTCAATGTCAATTGCGGATTCTTCCGCTTCTTCTGCTGTTTCCGTTTCTCCGGCAAGTTTCTTCTGTTCTGCCTCAAACTCAGCTTTCTGGGTTGCTTTGATCTCCTCCACTTTCGGCATAACCTCTTTTGCATCCAGACGTGCAAATAGGATTTCCGGTGTATCTGTCACTCTGCTTCCACTCTCATAAAGTCCGAATTTGTCCAGATCGTCATAATCGCGCAATGTAGTATTCAGCTGGTTTACGATCTTCTCTGCTGTCTCCGGCAGGAAGCTGTGCAGTAATCCTGCTCCAATCGTGATGGACTCTGTCAGATTGTATAATACCTCTGCAAGACGGTCATGGTCTGCCTCATCTTTTGCAAGTACCCATGGAGTCGTCTCGTCAATGTATTTGTTGCAGCGGCGGAACAGGTCAAATACAGCGGTGATTGCATCTGCCACGCGGAGTTTGTCCATTTTCTCCTGCACTTTGTCTCTGGTTCCGGTAACGACAGCCTTTAAATCCTCATCGACTTCTTCGGCTGCTCCAGTTTTTCTTACAACACCATCAAAATATTTGTTGCTCATGGAGATCGTCCTGTTTACCAGATTTCCTAAAATATTGGCAAGATCAGAATTGAATCTCTCAATTACCAATTCCCATGTGATGACACCGTCATTTTCAAATGGCATCTCATGAAGGACGAAGTAACGGGTTGCGTCTACGCCGAACAGTCTTACCATATCGTCTGCATAGATCACGTTTCCTTTGGATTTGCTCATCTTATCGCCGCCCTGTAAAAGCCATGGATGACCAAACACCTGTTTTGGCAATGGCAGATCCAATGCCATTAAGAAGATTGGCCAGTAAATCGTATGGAAACGGACGATATCCTTTCCAATTAAGTGTAAATCTGCAGGCCAGTTTTTCTGAAACAACTCAGAAGAACCATCCGGGTCATAACCAATTTTTGTAATGTAGTTGGTCAGTGCGTCAAGCCATACATAAACAACATGCTTCGGATCAAAATCTACCGGGATTCCCCAGCTGAAGGATGTTCTGGATACACATAAATCCTGCAAGCCCGGAAGTAAGAAGTTGTTCATCATCTCGTTCTTACGGGATACCGGCTGGATAAACTCAGGATGTGTGTTAATGTAATCGATCAGACGGTCTGCGTATTTGCTCATTTTGAAGAAATAAGCTTCCTCTTTTGCCGGTTTTACTTCACGTCCGCAGTCCGGGCATTTGCCATCTACAAGCTGGGACTCTGTCCAGAAGGATTCACATGGTGTACAGTAAAGTCCCTCGTAAGCTCCCTTATAGATATCTCCCTGATCGTATAATTTTTTAAAGATTTTCTTTACGCATTTTTCATGGTCTGCATCTGTAGTGCGGACAAAGTTATCATAGGATGTGTTCATCAGATCCCAGATTGCTTTTACCTCTCCTGCAACTCCATCTACGAATTCCTTTGGTGTAATACCTGCTGCCTCTGCTTTTTCCTGAATCTTCTGTCCGTGCTCGTCAGTTCCTGTCTGGAAATATACATCATAACCTTCTGCTCTTTTATATCTGGCGATCGCATCTGCAAGTACAATCTCGTAAGTATTTCCGATATGCGGTTTGCCCGATGTATAGGCAATCGCTGTTGTCATATAATACTTTCCCTTATTGCTCATTCTCTCTACCTCTTTCCTTAAAATAAAAATCCCATCCTCTAATCTCTTAGAAGACGGGTTGTTTCCGTGTTACCACTTCAGTTCATCTGTACCTCACAGCACAGACCTCAATATGTCTTTGACCGTACTCTGTCCGCCGGCACACTCTCTGCCAGTCCATTTTCTGTCTCTGTCAAAAACATCTCCGCTATAACAGGCGGTCCCGTCAGAACTTATCGCATGCCACTTTTCTGCATCCGTTCAGCCCTGCCACTCCAAAGCCATGTTCCATGAAGCTTTCCTCATTCCCTTGCACCATGATATCCTGCGGATCTGATATTACTGAGTTAAAATCAGATGCCCTGCTATATCCCGGGAACCTCTCTGCTAAGACCATCTGTACAAATGATCTGTTGAGTTCCATTTCATGTACTCTCTTTTTCATTGTGTTTTATATTAAAATAATTGTATGCATTATCGCGTCCTGTTACATCAGACGCTGAACGCCTATCACATAAAATAGCACGGAAATACTGAAAAGTCAATGAATACATTGGTTTTTCGGTGTTTCCGTGCTATTGCATTTAATTTTACATTTTCTGCGCATCGCTTATCTGTAAACGAATGATATGAATTTCTTTATTCATCAAATTTCTCATCATCAACAACTTCGCCTGTAAAATGCTCCGGCTCTGCCATTTTTGTTCCACAACTGCTGCAGAAAGATGCTCCCTGTGGCATTCTTGCTCCACAGTTTGGACATTCTGCTGCACCCTGAAGATTTAAGATCTCCGTTTTCATGCGCTCGATCTCTGCCAATGCCTCTTTGATCACTTTGAACTGTTCATTTTCGGCATTTTCCTCATCATCTCTGTGTGCATCAAAATAAGTACGTCCCAGTTCTGCATACTGTTTTTCTACATAATCCTCTTTGGACTTTACGTCTAATTTTAACTTGGCAACACCGGATACTTCCTTCGCCTTCTGGGATACATCTTTTCCTGCTGATACCAATGACTCTTTCATCTCATCAAAAAATGACATAATGACTACCTCCATCCGTATATAATATCTTTCCATTTCGTGCTTTGTATTATACGCTTTTTCCACGGTGTACACAATACGGGGACGACATAATGCCTGAATTGTATTCGCCTGTTTTCACTCATGAATTATCGATCACATATCTCTCGAAAAGCGGCAGTGTAAAAAATACATACCCTCTGGTCTCGCCGGAAACGATTCCTTTTTTATCAGTCTTTTCCGGTAGGGATTAAACTCGTTTGTCTCCATGCCAAGATGTTCCCGGATCTCTTTGATTTTTCCGCTTTCCGTCTCGGCAATTCCCCTTGCCACAATGCGATCCTTCTGCGATAACTCTGACCATATTTTATCGTATACAAACTCACTCAAATACTGTTCATACTCATCTATTACTACCTCATAATGACCACTGTGATTCCATGTCAGATAACCGAGTACCTGAAATGCAAATGGATACCCTTTTGTGAGTTCCGCCATCTTTTCTGCCGTATCACGGTCTGTGCCAAAAATATTCTTATATTTATTGATGATCGCCAGCTGATTCAATGGCTTTAACTGGATCTTAGGTGCCCGGTATAAAAAGGTAAGGTTTTTCTCATTTTGCAATTCATCGATATTCTCATATAACCCTGTTGCCAACAAAAATACTGGCAGATCCTGCCGCACAAAGATCTGGAAGGATCCCGCAAAAACTTTCATAAAATCGTTGTTTGTGACCTCGTCAATGGTAACAAGCAGTCTCTTCCCACTCTTTTTCATTTTCTCTAAGATTGTAATAATCGCAGTCTCCGCATCTGTGATCGCCGGTACTCCTTCGATTGCTACCCCAAAACCAAAAAAAGAAAGATCAATCTTTGCCGATTTTATAATTGCTGCACAGACTTTATTGCTATTTAATTTTGCCAGCATTGCCTGTAACAAATCCGTAGAAGGATTGAGTTCTATTACTACCCAGTTTTCTTTCTCCCGTAATCTTCTGGCGATCTCGGTCATCATCACGGTTTTCCCTGAACCACGTACCCCTGTGATAATAAACATCTGCTGATTGACAGACTCTGCTGTAAATGCATCCACGATCTCATTTGTCTGCACCGGCCGTTCCACCGGTTCGAGCGGACTTTTTCCGAATGTAAGCGTAAATGGATTCTGCATATATGCCCCTTTAGTTTTACTGTTCTTTACTCTTGTTTACTGTCCTTGTATTGTTTTACTGTTCTTTACTGTCTTTTACTGTTTTGCAATAATTTTACTGTTCTTTACTGTTTGTGTCAAGACGTTTTATTTCTTTTACCGCATGCAGATATACACCATATAAACCGCATACATAAGAAGCATGATAATACCTTCTGTGCGGTTGATTTTTCTGGATGTCCATGCAAATCCCCATACAACCACACTCATGATGATCAGGATGATAATATCAATGATATTCTCCATGAGGAATGCGATCGGGCTGATCGCAGCTGCAACACCAAGGATCAGTAAAATATTAAAAATGTTGGAACCGATCACGTTACCGAGTGCCATATCCACTTCGTCTTTTCTTGCAGCTACAATAGAAGTCACTAACTCCGGAAGGCTGGTTCCAAGTGCCACGATTGTAAGACCGATCAGTGTCTGGCTTAAGCCGAATCCTGCTGCGATCGCAGATGCGCCATCGACTACAAAGTCACCGCCGAACTTTATTGCGATCATTCCACCAATAATAAAAACCATGCATTTCCACATCGGAAGGATTTTGATCTCTTCCTCGGCAAGTGCCTCCTCTTCTGCTTCCAGTTTATCACCGGATGTCCTTGCTTTTTTCGCAGACTGTATCATCCAGAACAGGTATACGGCAAAAATCACAAGCAGGATCACACCATCTACGCGGCCTAACGACATTCCAAGATATCCCATAACTACAAGCAGACCGGCACAGAGAATCGAAAACGGAAACTCTTTCATCAATGTATTCTTTTCAATGGCAAGTGGTGCAAACAGTGCACAGGCACCGCAGACTACCATCAGATTAAAAATATTGGATCCTGCCACATTGCTGACTGCGAGTGTATTGTTCCCTGCCATGGCTGCGGTAACACTGACCGCAAGCTCCGGTAAGCTTGTTCCCATTGCCACGATCGTCATACCGATGATCAAAGATGGGACTTTAAACTTTTTCGCCACGGAGGAACTGCCCTCTACGAAATAATCTGCTCCTTTGATAAGCAATACAAATCCGATCACTAAAATAACTGCTGACTTTAAAATCTCCATGTTTCTCTCCTCTTTTCTTTATAATTGTTTAGGCATTTGCGAAACTCCTCATAATCTTCTTTAAATTGTTCAAAATTAACAAAATTTTCGAAAACACGCTCTCGCTACGTGTCGCTGGTAACGGTACTAAGAAGCCAGTCACGATTGGCATCGCACCTGCCTTCTAAGTACCGACCGCTCCCCAGTGTTTTCTCAAGCTTTTGTTAATTTTTCACAATTCAATTTACGTTCTCATGAGTTTCGCAATTGTCTACTATAATACAAGAATTCCCAGATGCTCGAACAGAATTTTCACACCGATAAGGATTAAGATAATACCTCCGGCGATCTCTGCTTTTTTCTGGTATCTGCTTCCGAACATATTCCCGACAACAACACCGACAATGGATAGCACGAAGGTTGTCAGACCAATGATCGTAATACATTTCACGATCGGATAATTCAAAAACGCAAACGTGATACCAACTGCAAGCGCATCTATACTGGTTGCGATTGCAAGTAGGAACATTTCCTTTAGATCAAGAGGTGGATCCAGTTCCTTCACTGTTTCATCTTCTTCTAGTCTGTATCCTTCGACCACCATTTTGCCACCGATGAGTGCCAGTAAGATGAATGCGATCCAATGGTCAATTCTGGTAATGTAACTTTCAAACTGTGTTCCGAGCGCCCATCCGATGAATGGCATTAGTGCCTGAAATCCTCCGAAAAATAATCCGATCACAACTGCCTGTTTCTTGTTTACCTTGCGCATGGCAAGACCCTTACAGACGGCTACCGCAAATGCGTCCATGGATAAACCGACTCCGATCAATAACAACTCGATCACGAATGCCATATTTTTTCTCCTTTTCCCAGCCGCATAAAAAGACAAATAAAAAAGACTCCACGTATACCTGCCGGTATAGTATTACCGGAACAGGCATACATGAGTCTCATTCTTTAAGATTTGCCAGGTTATAAAACCGGGTTTGTTGACAAATCACGTCTTCACGCGAACTACTCCCTCACGGAATTTATTCTTTTGTATGGAAAAACTATATTTTCCAACTACTGTTGTACAAATATATAGCATTCAAATGTGTTTGTCAATGTATTTTGCGAATTTTTATCAATTATCCTTATCTACCTTATTTACAATAACAGCATCGCCCATTATTACCTTCGTAATTATTAATTATATTTTTAATAATTCTTGCTTTGTTTGCTGCAATTAACTTTTTTCTTGCAATATATAGATTCTTGACTCAAAATCCGTACATGGCTTTGCATCTCCTGAAACCTGACCAGCTGTCACATCTGTTGTAATAAGTCCTAAATTCATCAACTCGTCCCCATAGCTCTCTGTATTTGCTAACACGTTCTTATAAAGTTTATCTGGATCAAGTCCCTGCAATTTTATTCTGCTGTATGGCATGTTCACGCCATTTAATACACGATAATATCCTACTAGTGCTGTTGTTTTTTCTTCATTAACTACCATCCAAATAGTTTCATTTCCCTCAAAGGGACTTTTCAATCTATAAAATGTTCCAAATTGTAGCATTTGACGATACTTTTTCATAAATAAGATTTGTGCCTTTACCTCTTCAATTTCAGAATCAGATAATTTATTCAAATCCAACTCATAACCAAATGTACCAAAATAAGCTACATTTGCTCTTGTATGCAATGGTGTATTTCGAAAAACTTGATGATTCGGTATTACAGAAACATGACTTCCCATACTGCTAATCGGATAACACATCGAGGTTCCATATTGAATTTTCAACCTTTCAATCGCATCAGAATCATCACTGGTCCATCCTTGCGGTGCATAATAAAGCATTCCAGGATCAAAGCGTCCACCGCCACTCGCACAGGACTCAAATAGAACTTTGGGGAATTCTGATGTCAGTCTTTCATATAAGTCATACACTCCCAGTATATATCGATGGAAAATTTCGCCTTGTCGTTCCGCAGGATAGGCAATGCTATAACATTCTGTAATACTCCTATTCATATCCCATTTTATATACGAAATTTTTGCTTCTGAAAGAATCTTGGCAATCATTGTATAAATATAATCAACAATCTCTCTTCTTGAAAAATCTAGTACATATTGATAACGCCCATGTGAATCCGTTCTTCCCGGGGTTTGTAAAATCCAATCTGGATGTTGACGATACAAATTCGAATCCTTATTTATCATCTCCGGTTCTATCCATAAACCAAATTGCATGCCAAGTTCTTCTATACGCTCTGCCAAACCTTCAATTCCATTTGGAAGTAACTTTTTGTTTACTATCCAATCCCCTAACCCTGCACGGTCGCTTCTACGATTTCCAAACCATCCATCATCAAGCACAAATAATTCAATACCACATTCCTTTGCTTTCTTTGCAATTTTTACCAAACGATCTTCTGTAAAATCAAAATATGTTGCTTCCCAATTATTATTCAATATTGGTCTGCTACGATCACGCCAATATCCCCGTGCAAGACGTTTTGCATATAACTTATGAAATGTCTGGCTCATCTCATTAAGTCCGTTATCTGAATAAACCATCACCGCTTCTGGTGTCTGAAAACTTTCTCCGGGTTCCAGTTCCCAATCAAATCCATCTGGATTAATTCCTACTGTAATTCGTGTTATATCATGTGTATCCACTTCTGCTTGAATTCTAAAATTCCCACTATAAATAAAACTAAATCCGATTGCTTCTCCCATAACTTCATCTGTGTTTTTTCTTTTAAGAACCATAAACGGATTTTGTTCATGCGAAGAATGCCCACGCATACTATCAATCGCTGTAATCCCCTGTTCCAGAGCCCTCACCTTCACATGCCGCTCTCTAGCCCACGCACCAGATAATTGCATCCAAATATAATCTTTATCCGGAAGATCCAGATTCAGACTCATTGCTGTAAGTAAATGTAACGGCATTTTTCCTGCATTTTTTATGCAAACACTTCTTGCAATCGCTCCATATTCAGAAAAGATAGTATAAAGCAGCTCCAGTATAATTCCTGTAAGAGAATCTCTCAAATAAATCCTGAGTGTCACCGCTTCTTCCTCAGATTCTGCATAAATGGCAGGAAGTCCCTGAAGCTTCGGCTTTCCCATTGTAATCTCATAGCCGGTATATTTAAATTCTGAAATTCTGCTTCCATTCTTCTGTAATAATTCGATTGCAGGATGACGATAATCTGTTGTTCCATATACCGGATATTCCTGCCGAATATGCTCCAGTGAAAAACTTTTGTCCCATTCATATATATATGAAGTCATCGGACGTTCTATTTTCTCTACCAGATAAGAAAAATCTTCCTTATCATGAATTTTCTTTCCAAAATAAATCTGCCCCATGTGTCCGTTTTCCAACACGCACATAATGTAACTTATTTTTTCATTATATAAATGAAATGTCTTTGTCTTGTCGTGAAACACAATATTTCTCATATACATTTTTCCTTATTATTAGCATTTTACCTGTCGTACACTTTTTCTGTTTATTCTATATCTTTTCAGTTTTATTTCATCTCATAAGTACTATATTCTTCAAAATCAATAACTGATCTACTAATTCTTGCTTCTTCAGCTGCAAGCGCCATCAGATGACTCGCCACAGAAACTGATGCATCCGTTTTTCCCGTTTTTCCTTCTCCAACCATACGAACAAACTCTCGCATCATGCTCATATCACTTCCGCTATGTCCCTTTGAAGGCGTATGAAGTTGAATCAAATCATTTGTTCCACTTACAAAATCTATGATTTCTATTGTTCCTGACTCCATATCACCTTTTAATTCACCTTTAGTGCCCATAATTCGAATTCTTCTTGCGCACTGATTTGTAAATGCTGTCATTAAAAATGAAGCTGTAACTTGATTTTCAAATTCTATGTCCACTGTCTGATGATCTACAACTGTATTATCCGAATGAAATACACACCTTCCATACGGACCTTTCTTTAACGCTTCCAGAACATGCACAGAATCTGCCTGATCAGTTACTGCATATACAAGACCATCTTCCACAGCTTTTGGATGTTCCAGATAAAAACGCGGTGCATAGAATGGGCACTGATCTCTGTGTTCACATCCGTCCATACAATATTCCGGCGCACCTGTCGGAGCATTTTCTTCCGTAAAATATGTAAGTTCTCCAAAGGAACTGATTTTTTTGCATTTACTATCCGCCAACCATAACATAATATCCATATCATGACAGCATTTCTGCAATATCATCGGACTGGATTCTTCTTTGTTTCTCCAATTTCCTCTTACAAAACTGTGCGCATGGTGCCAATATCCAACTTCCTCGATATGCTGAATCGACATCATCCTTCCAATTCTTCCCTCTTCCAGAATTTCTTTTATTTTAGAGAAAAACGGAGAATATCTAAGAACATGACATACAGATAATATTCGATCATATTTCTTTGCCATTGCTCCCATTTTTATAATTTCTTCTTTGTCTGGTGACATCGGCTTTTCACAAAGAACATGATACCCTTTTTGCATCGCCATAGTAACTGGTTCATAGTGCATTTTGTCCTGTGTACAGATCATAGCACAATCTGCCATTTTGTCCTGTTGTAATAATTCTTCATAGGATTCATATTGTAGTTCCTTTGGAATATTATGCTTTGCCGCAAAAAGTTCCCTGCGTTCCTGATCCGGTTCTGCTACAGCTATCACTTTAAATTCATCTGGGTGATCCAGTGCATACTGCGAGTATACATAACCACCTCTCAATCCTGCCCCGATTAAAATACTGGTTATCTGTTTCATCGTTTTTCTTCCTTCCTATTTACGATTGAAATGCCTCACGTCTATATTTGTGAGGCATTTCTTTTTCTTTTTAGCCTTAAACTATATCAAAATACACATATCCATTGCTTATTATTGTTATTTGAACAGTTCCTGTCTTTTCATCATAGGTAACTGATGGATTAGAATAATTTCCATTTACCCCTTCAATATTCTTTATTTCTGGATTATGATTCCAACCACTTAATGTAATAGTAGTTTCCCTGCGTTCCTGATCTTTCGTATTATGAATATAATTGCTAAACACCCACGAAAGTGCATCTTTCTTAGTCATTTGAGGTAAAGATGCTGCCTCTGACGCAGTTGTTGCACCTTTCCACAGTTCATCTTTATTAGTACGATAATTATTAACTTTCACTGAAACAGCATTATCCTTTTTCTGTAAAATCACATAAGAATGTGGTTCCAAGATTGCTGATACTTTCACTTTCTTGTCATCAATTATCATTTCCATATTTTCAGCTGTTTGCTTCACATTTTCATTGTACTTATAATTTGCTATATACCATGTATTATCAACTTTCTTTGCGAAAATATCCCCTTGATATTCTTCTGCATAGAGACTATTAAAAAAGTCTTGTCGATTCGATAAAGTACTAATTCTACTGTCTCCCTGTTCAACAATTTCTATATCTTTTCCAGCAAATGCTTCCTCTAATTTTGAAATAGAAATTGATGATGGAACAAATGGAATATTCCCGTATCTTCCAGTTGTATATGTTGGTGATTGTGCCATTTCCGTATTTAACCCTACGAAGAAATTACCATTTCCCATTGAAGATAAATTTCCACGCACTATCGCTTTTGTGGAAGCAAGCATTTCCTCTTTAGATGGAGCAGGATTTTTGATCACATATCTAAAAAATTCCTGTATAACATTTTTATATAATGGCGACTGTTCATTTTGTACACCATATGTATAAGCTGGATGTTCAAAATTATATATGCATCCACCATTTATATAAATCATCATCGCTTCAATTCCAACTAAAGCTTCTGGCTCTGTTAACCACTGTCTGTTTCCCTGACTTTTACCAATATTTCCAGTCTCAAACAGTTTCCATTTTCCAGTCTCATACCACTTCCATGTGTCCATCAGACCACCCCACTGATATACATAATCAGCTAACCACAATCCTGTCATATAACTGCTCGTCGGTGCATCATTGCCTTCACCAGCAGGTGTATTTTTATACATGAAAATAAAATAATCCGAATATTTCTCAACTGCATCCTTAAAAGCTGTTTGCCCCTGTGTTCCCATAGCCTTTTCAATCGCAGCTCCATTATTCTGTTCTGACCAAATGAAATATCCACCATATTTCGCAGATATTGTAAGATAATCTGCACATCTGCTTTCGATGCCACTTGCCCATACCCAATAATTTTCTGTACAGAATAACCCTTGTAAACAAGAATAATTTCTATACATCTCTTCAATCCAATCATTTGTGATCCAATGTGCTGCCGTATAATAAGATTGATTTCCCGCTGTATAAACAGTCAAAACAATTGGAATTGGATCACTCTCTTTTGTCTCTGGATCAACCTGATTTTGTGCCTCTTTTAAAAAGTGTTCGTAAAAATCTTGAACTGCTCCATCTCTCTTTGGCAAATCATCTGGATGCAATTCTATTACTGTATATGGTTTTAAATCATCTGGCACCTCTTCCCATTTTCCGCTAAGTGTATCATCTCCCCAAAAACCATACTCCTTTTCAGATTGAGAATAAGTTTCCCCATTTGCGTATAAAGGAATCATCATAAGTGGTGACGTATTTGATATTTCACGTCGTTTTTCTGCTGGCTGCCATGCATCAGGATCAACAAATGTACCTCTCGCCATAAATTTTGCATCCGCATACACAACTTCATCTGCCCATGTATATTCTCCTGCATAACTTTTTAATTGAAATGTAGATGCATTTTCCGAAATATCTAAATCTAAGTATATTCCTTCTGTTTCATACGATATACCATCAGGATAATCTTTCTCTGATGAATATATAACTTCCTCATCAACTATTACTTCAATTTTATCTACATGTGCGTAATTACTATCTAATGGTGTTCCTGTTCTATCAATACCTACAAATGCTTTAAACTTTGATACTCCTGCACCACTAATATCATAAGAAATTACAGATGGATAAGCAGCTACTGTTCCAATTCCTTTTTCAAACGCACGTACCATACCATCTTTCATCAAAAGACTTATTTGCGTATCTTGCCCATTATTTCCAGCAGTAAACGGATGATTTTTCTGTACTTTTTTAGATGTATCAGCATCACCATGTGTAGCAGATATCCAATTCAAATCTGACAGATACGTATATGTATTCCATTTGTCTGGATCTGGAAAAGTTCCTGTTGCAGTAAATTTTGCATCTGCAAAAACAATTTCATCTCCCCACGTTGTCTCTCCCGCATAACTTTTCAGTTCAAATTTCTCTGCTCCCTTTGGAACACTTATATTAATAGGTATTGCCGTTGTATCCCAGTTAATTCCATTTGGATAATCATCAATACTACTATACAAAATTTCATCATCAGCAGTGATTTCTACCTTTTCAACCATTGCATGTTTTTCTAAAGAATGGTTAGCAGTTCTGTCAATTCCTAAATAACAAGAAAAAGAAGTGACTTCAGCACCAGTAATATTATATACAATACTTGATGGGGATGCTGCTACTGTACCTAAACCTTTTTCAAATGTGCGTGTTGCACCATCTTCCATTGCAAGACTGATTTTCGTATCCTCACCATTGTTTCCCGGTGTAAATGGATGATCTTTTTGTACCTCTTTTGTTGTATCATAATCACCATGAGAAGCTGATACCCATTTCAAATCAGACAAATAATATTCTGATCCCGTTTTGCCTTCCTCTGCATAAACAATTGATGTTTGTATTACTACGGAAAGCATTAAAAAAATACTTAACGCCGTACTGAGTACTTTTTTCATTTTTTTTACCAAATTGCATACCTTCTCTTTCTTAATTCTTAAGTTGAATTTTTAATACAGTGTCCCTTTCATCTGGCAATGGATATGTAAACACAGGATCTTCTCCGAATGACACGAATGCAACATCCTTATAAAGAGCTGTATTCCATGCTTCACCTCTTTTCACCTCACTTCCATCCGCTAAATATGTAATTTCAGCCAACTGTTCAGGACTAATGCCATAAAGCGGAAGGGCTCCTAAAGGAGTTTCGTAAACATGTGCATAAATCACATTATCTTTTTGTGTATACCTTCCCCAATCTGGTTTTTCAAAATTTGATATTCCACAACCATAGATACTCTCTTTATTTTTACTCATCCATTTTCCAACTTCTCTTAAAATTTCAACACTTTCTCGTGGAATATTCCCCTTTGCATCAGGTCCTACATTCAAAATCATATTTCCACCCTTGCTGACACACTCTACCAACTTTCTTACCAGCATCTCAGGTGTTTTATATTGATGATCAAAATTGCAATATCCCCAATGATTGTTCATTGTTGCACATAATTCCCATGGAATAGGTTCACCATTAACATCACAAACTCCTTTTGGAGGAATAATCTGTTCAGGACTTGCGAAGTCTCCACTATAAATTAAAGGATGTTCTGTTGCAATGCTTCCATGATTATCTCCTGCGCCTTCCAAACGGTTATCAATAATCACATCCGGCTGATAATGACGTACCATTTTAATTAAGTCTGTTGCTTTCCATTTTTCTCCTGTCATATCATCATAAGAGAAGTCAAACCAAAGCAAATCCAATTTCCCATAATTTGTCACCAGTTCTTTTACCTGACCATGCATGTAATCTAAATATCGATCAAAATCAATTTTTTCATCTTTATAGGCTGCATTGTTTCTCATTGGATGCTGGCGGTCTCCATACTTTGGAAAATCTGGATGATGCCAGTCAATAATTGAAAAATAGAGTCCTACCTTTAATCCTTCTTCTCTACATGCATCTACGAATTCTCTTACCAGATCTAGTCCTGCCTTTGTATTTGTCGCTTTATAGTCCGTTAATTTTGAATCAAATAAACAGAAACCATCGTGATGTTTCGCCGTTAAAACTACATATTTCATTCCCGCTTCTTTTGCTAATCGAACCCATGTTTTTGGATCATAATCCACCGGATCAAATTGTTCGAAATATTTCCTATATTCCTCTATTGTCATTTCTTTTTGAGACATAACCCATTCGCCACAAGCAGGAATTGAATATAATCCCCAATGTATAAACATTCCAAATCTCGCATCCATAAACCATTTTGTTCGTTCTTTTATTTCCCGATTCATATTGTTAATCTCCTTTTTTCTACGATTCTTCTACTATTATCCTTTCACTGCACCACCTGATAATGCTTCAATAAAGAACTTACTGAAAACACAATACAATATTACTGGTGGAAGAATTATGACAACCATCGCAGAAAACAATCCGTTATAATTCGTATTAAATGCCGTTGTAAATGTTGAAAGTAATGCCGGGACTGTCAATTTTTCTCGCGTGATTAATACAAGTGAAGCCCAATAATATTCATTCCAGTTATTTAAAAAAGCCAAAACTGCTGCTGTCATAATTCCCGGACGTGCAATCGGAAAAATAACTTTTACCCATGTCTGTACATAGCCACACCCATCAATTCTTGCGGCCTCCTCTAATTCTCTTGGAATATTATCATAATAATTTTTTATAACAAAAAAACTAACTGCGATTCCACTACAAGAATAAATAAGAATTAATGCGGCTCTTGTATCATACAAATGTAAGTTATTGATTAAATTATATACAGGGTAAGTCAAAGCAGTCGCTGGTATAAACATTGTTGAATATAAAAGGATATTTACCAGTTTTTTCCCTTTAAACTCCATTCTTGCAACTACATAAGCAGACATAGAAATCATAACCACACTAATTAATACCGATATTCCTGCAACAATTAAACTATTTCCAAAATAACGAAATACATGAAGATCTTTAAAAGTAGAAATATATCCATCTAAACAAATCGACTCCGGCAACTGAAACCCAGGTCTCGCCATCGGATCTTTCTTTAAGCTCGATAACACAAGCCAAATCAACGGAACTAAAGAGACAATTAGCGCCCACGCCAAACATATATATGTTACAATTTTGGTTCCTGTTGGCAAATTATTTACAGTTTTTCTATGTAGAGATTTTTTCATAACGCTTCTTCCTTCCTAATGTTTCTCTTTTTTTAATGAAACACTATATACAAAATTAATTACCAGAATAATAACCAGTCCTGCTAAAATCTGTATCAAAGCAACAGCATTTGCACGTCCGAATTGAGTTCGCGGGCTTGTAATTGCTAATTCGCGAATCACATAACTGATACTATATGTTCCTGCCGCTCCTTTTGTCAGGAAATATACCTCATTATAAAGAAGGAAACCAGACGTTGCTGCAAGAATAGACACTGTTTTTAATGTTCCTTTAATCATTGGAATCGTAATAAACCAATCCTGTTTTAATCCGCTTGCTCCATCTAACATTGCTGCCTCCCTTACTTCTTCCGGAACTGCCATAATATTTCCAAGTATCATTAATGTTGTAGTTCCAGTAAAAAAGATATAAGCACATGTCATAGCTATAAATGCCGGTCCTTTTAATAAAAGGATATTATCTGTAAAATTCTTATTAAACAATCTGATTATCGGATTGATAATTCCATAAGATGGATTATATAACTGTAAAAATATCACTCCCATTGCTGCTGTAGAGATCATATTAGGAATAATATAAACGTTCCGTACAAACTTAATTCCCTTTATTTTTCTTGACAAAGCCAGAGCTATTAATGTAGCAACTGGAATCTGAACAACTGCACCAAGAATTGCCCATGTAGTAGAGTTCTTAAGTGCCTCCCAGAAAAATGGATATTTTTTAAAAATGTACTCATAATTATTCCATAAATCTTGAAATCCAAAGAATTCCGGAGACGTGATATTACTATAATCCCATTTACAAAAAGACGTAACGAATACTGTAATTATTGGATACAGATAAAAAATACAAAACGCTATAATTGTTGGTGCCAAAAAAGCAACAATAAAACCTGTACGTCTTATTCCTAATTTACTTTTTTTCTTCTTACAAATATTATCTTTCAACTCGGTTCCTCCAATAAAAAGGGGAAGGGATATTCTCTCCCCTCCCTCATATCAACATCTAAATCAATTTTAATTAACCAATCAATGCAAGTAATTCTTTCTGAAGTGATTCGAATCTTGCATCAATATCTGTTCCTGAAACTGCACACTCCATCAGAGCATTCACAATCGCCTTATCCACATCTGAACCCCAAGTATATTTCATATCAATTACAATTGTATCTGCTGAATTAACCTGAGCACATGCTTCTGCAAGTTTCTGTGTTGCAGTATCACCACTTGTTTCTGCAAGTGCATTAAGATCAACTGTTGTATTACATGGATTTGCCTGTACTTCAGTAAAAATCTTTTCCTGTACTTCCTTGCTAGTCATATATTTAATAAACTCCAGTGCAAGCTCTGTCTTCTCTTCACTCATATTGTTTGCTACTGCAAGTCCACCACCTGCTGATGCAATCGCAACATTGCCCGGGAATAACGCTGGTTCAATAGAATCAACCAGTGATGCATCAATTCCACTTGCATTCCATACACCATTAAAAAGCACTCCAACATTTCCATTTGTGTTAAATTCAGCCATTAAATTTCCATTATCATCTGTTGTATGCTCAGATCCATTTGCCTGATCTAATTTTGCTGCTGTTTTGAATGCATTAGCAAATTCATCTGAATTTACTGTATCTTCTGTCAATTCGGATTCAACCATTTTCTTTCCTGCATCTGTAGACGCCATAATTGCATTCACAATATAGCTAGAACCCTGTCCAGCTATGTAGCCATAAGTATCATCTCCCAGATCTGCAATCTTCGTCATTGCATCTCCAAATGTATTCCAATCTGTAAATGCATCTGTAGAAATACCTGCTTTTTCAAAAATACTTGAATTATACCAAAGACCACGGCTTTCAATCTGATCATGCACTGCATAAATATGCCCATCCTGATCATGCTGTGTGTAATTAAGTCCTACTGCATCCTGCAAATTATTTTCATCAATATACGTTTTCAAGTCATAAACAAGATCCTGTGAGATTGCTGCCTGTGGTATTCCATCTCCTCCAACATCTACCATATCCGGGAAAGAACCACCCGCAACCTGCGCACTTACAATATCATCTCTGTTTTCAACAGCAATCGGTTTAAAAGTCACATCTCCATCTGCATGTTCCTGCGCAAATTCGTCATAAATATCTCTCATTACCTGCGCCGCAGCCCACTCACTTTCATCCTGATAATATCCATGATAGAACTCCAGAACATTGTTACCACTAGATTCGCTCTTCTTCTCTCCTCCATCTTCTTTTACCGAGCTGCTACCACATCCAGCTAAAACAGATGCTCCCATTGCTGCTACTAACAATACACTAACTAATTTTTTTTTCATTTTTAACTCCTTTCATATCGGTTGTATTTGTTAAGTGTATTCTACATTTATTTTTATTCATTTTGAATATATACGGTTGACTATAAACCGTATAATATTTACATATTGCCAAAGCAAATACGTAAAATATTTACCATTTGTCAATATTTTTCGTATTTTTGTACAAAAAAAGTGCATGTTGTTTCTATTTTAGAGTCAACATGCACATATTTTATTTTTGTTTGTTTTCTAAATTTTCTTCAAATTCTTGTATAGATAGATTTCCTGTCAGTACATCCAAAATGGTTTCTGTAAAATAATCCTTTTGTTCGGCTGACCAAATATTATTCGGAACCTCTATTTTTTCGTCTGCCTCAAGAACAAGTGTAGCTGCCTGATACAATCTGCTTTTATTTTCCTTATAAGATTCCAAAGATATATCTGGATTTGCCGGAATTTGCTCTGTCTTTTCAAGAATTTTCGTCTGAACCTTCTTGCTAAGTATGTACTTCAAAAATTTAACTGCTGCTTTTTCTTTTTCTTCATTCCCACTATTGCCTAAAACGTACCCTAAACCAGAAGAAATACATGACATTGATTCTCCCTCGTCTGTTGGCAAGAGTGCATATTTAGCATCAATCTGCTTTGAAATCATCGGTGCTCCCCATACTCCATTAATATAAATTGCCAGTTTTCCTTCATTAAAAAGATGAGTCTCATCTCGATAACTATAGTCAGCGTTTTCAGAAATAGCCGAATTATGCATTCGTTTCATCCGATTTATTGCATTATTGAAAATTTCATCCTGAAATATAAGATTATGTCCTTCAAATCGAGAATTCTCACTTCCAGCTAACATGTGATCCATACAGTATAAACATCCTTCTACCGTTGGTTGGAGTGCTTTTACTTCATTTTTTTCATTTAACGCCCACTCACTAATCTGATTACACATTGTTTGAAATTCATCCCAACTTTTTGGCACTTTCTCAATTCCTGCTGCCCTTAAAATATCTTCATTATACCAATACCCTCCGCTTAACATTAGTGCATCTGCCACAGAGTACAACTCTCCATTTTCCGTACTCCAGTATTCTTTATTTACTTCTGAAATACTATCAGCAAATTCTTGATCCTGTTGCATATATGGATAGATATCTAATGCCATGTTATTTTCAATCATAAAATCATAGGTACTATTTTCACCTGTTCCACTAAAAGATACAATATCTGGTATATTACCGACCATTATCATATCTTCTACTTTTCTCATCATATCTTCTCTTGTCGGCATAGAAATCATCTGTAAATTAATATCCGGGTTTTCTTCCTGAAATTCTTCATAAATCTCTCTCATCGCAACATGATCTTCTTCTGTGCCTCCCCAGGCATGGATCAACGTAATAGTAACACTGTGATTACTCTCTTTTCCACACCCTTCCAAAATACAACCAACTCCTAAAATTAGCATTAGGACAATTAGCTGCTTAGTAGTTTTTTTCATCTTTCCCCTGCTTCCTAAATTCTTTAGGTGAAACCCCAGTAATTTTTTTAAACATCTTCGAAAAATATCCTGCATCGTCAACTCCAATCGCTTCCGAAATTTCATAAGTTTTCATATCTGTATTTAAAAGATATTCCTTTGCTGCTTCTATTCGAAGATTTAATATTGTATCAAACAGATTTATTCCTGTTTTATTTTTATAAAATCTACTTAAATAACTCCTATTTACATGTAATTCATCTGCAATCTCATCCAATGATATTTTATTTTTAAAATTTTGTTCTACATACTGATCAATCTGCTGAAGTAGTGTTCTTTGTCCTGATACAGCAATCTCCTCTTTCTCAATTTCTTTTTTTAGTTGAGTTAATTTTCCCGTTGCTTTTTCTAATGCTTCTGGAAGTTCATCCATAATGGATATCTTCAAAACGTACTCACATGCATTATACTTGATCGCAAATTTGGCATAATCAAAATCTGAATATGCTGTTAATATTATCACCTGTGTTTCCGGTCTAGTTTCATATAAATATTTACACACTTCTAAACCGTTTACCCCCGGCATCTGAATATCTGTGATCACTATATCTGGAGATTCATTCTCTATACATTGGATAAGCTCTTGTCCGTCCTCAAGAACTGACACCAAATCGCAATTCATTTTCTCCCAATTTATCAACTTTTTTAATGCTTCCCTTATATATCCTTCATCATCCGCCGCTACTACTTTCCACATGGTATTTCCCCTCTTTCTGCCGGAAGAATTATTTCAATTTTTGTTCCTTTTCCTTTCTCACTCCAAATGTTAAATTTATAATTCTCACCATACAAAATTTGTAACATTTTCCGAGTATTTTCAAATCCTGTATGAGTGTGATCTATCTTCTCCGGCTGTTGAACTTCTTCTGTCGATTTCTCATTCATTTTTTCATAATCAATTCCAACACCATTATCCTCAACAATAATATGAAGTATTTTGGAAGTTTTCTTTTGTTTTTTTATTTCATCATTCTCTTCAATGAAATTCTCCTCATACATGCATACCCTTATGATTCCACTTTCCTTTTTGGGTTCCAAACCATGCGACACAGCATTCTCCACAAGCGGTTCAATCAAAAGTCTTGGAATCAGATTCTCTTTTATTTGCTCATCTTCTATATTGATTTCATAAGTTAATTTATCTTGATAGCGTTCCTTTTGTAAAAACAAATAGAATTGAACAATTTCCAGTTCTTCTCTCACTTTTATTTTTATTTCTTTTTCACGGAAAATCTTTCCCTGCATTAGTTTGGAAAAAGCATTCAAACTTTCATATAACTCCTCATTCCCAGCCATTTTTGCCTTTAAACTGAGCATTGCAAGAATATTAAACTGAAAATGAGGATTAAGCTGAGACTGTAAATATTTCACCTGTGATTGCGTTGCCAATAACTGTTTTTCATATACTTCCGTAATCAGGTATTCGATTCTATCTGCCATTTCATTGAACACCTGTCCGATATCATGGAATTCCTGTATAGAAGAATCCTCCATTCTTACGTTCAATTCCTTTCTTCCAAATGCTCGAATATTGGCGATCATTCTAGCTGCAGGTTTTGTAAAACGATAACTGATTCCATAAGATACCAAAAAAGTCAATATTAATACAATTACCAATCCCACTAAAAAGATAATTAGTGTCGGACGTAAGATTGCCAGAATATTATTCTGCCCCACTGCGATAATCGTTCTTAATCCAAAACCACTCGCATCAGCACTGACAATTACTTTCCTTCCTTCCACATTCTTATTTCCACTCCAAGATACAACTTTTTCTTTCAATAGATCATTTTGTGTTGCATCTCCCCCTGACACTAACATTAAATTATTGTGTGACAATATACTCCATGAATAATCCTGATAACCTTCTATATCTTCAAATATTCCCTCTATTGCTTCAAGACTAATTTGGGCTATTCCAATGCCCATTTCTTTCATATTATCATCATATATGCGAAAAAGAATATTAAGATTTTTACTATCCGTTACACATGCATATTGATTTTTATCTTTCTTGAACCATTGCTGCATGTTTTTATAAGATTTTTCCTGTTGCTTCTCAGAAGCTAACGTAATTGCATAGTAATATTCCTTGATACACTGATCCCAGTTATTGAATAAATAAACACTCGTAACAAATGGCAGCTGCTGATTTACTTGATTTCTGTCTGCAAACAACTCCATACTATACATTAATTGTTCTTTTGCAATATCTGCATCACACGAATCTGTTTGAAAAAAATCTCCCAATAAACTGTTATGCCTTATAGAAATTGCCCCATCTTCTATAAACTGCATATGAGATTGATATTGTTGAGTAGTATTATTAAGCACATATTCTATATCTTCCTGCGTATTTTTGAAAAAAAATGAGAAAAAGACATAACAAACTGCTATGGCAACCAGCATTAATGTAACTACTGATGCGAGCAACATAAATACTGTCAGCTCGTTCTTTAAAGTATGTCTTTTTCTCATTTTTCTTTTCCCCATTTTAATGAAATGTTTGTATATATTCGACCTTCTCACAGGTACAATCATGCTTCACACATTACTTTTTATAGTAAATTCACTAATTCTTTATATACTAACACATCAAACAGGAACAGTCGAGTAATTTCTATTTGAACTTAATAATCATGGTAACAGTTCAGCCCTCCGGCCATCTTTTGCCGGTTCTTGACTTTTCTCAGGTCACGTTCACTCATGTTATCATCAAACGGAACACGGAAGTCATGCAGGAACAAAAGGTGGTTGTGCATATATTTCTCCAGGCGGTTCAACAGGGCTTTTTCATCCTTCTTGGCAAATCTGCGTCAAGGCGTGCCATGACTTCCATAAGCTGGTTGTATAAACCTTTTTCATAATTTCCGCCCATTCATGACCGCCTCCCTTCTCTGTTTCTGATAGTATGATTTTATCAGAAACAGAAGAAAAAAGCGAATCCGAACGTTTCTGCTATTCGTCAAAATGACAGTGGATAACACAGGCTGATCATGAAAAAATGTGGATCAACAAAGCTTAAAACGCTAAAAAACAAGAATATCTCCAAAAGTTATGCACATATTTTGTAGGAACTTTCTTATAATCCTCCAACTGTGCAGAAAAATATATTTACTGTGGAAAAGTCCCTATAAAAAAGGAAAAATTCAGCGTTTTTAACAATGATTTTTTATGCAGTTCAGCCGGAGAGCTGAACTGTTACAATTATTTACCACATTGATCAATATCCTATTGGCGTATCTCTCCTGCCGGCTTTTAGACGCTCCATAGCTCTTGCGAGGGATGCCTTGGAACGGTGGTATTCCTGAATACTCTGCTTCTGGCGGAGCTGCTCTTCGGCACGCTCTTTTGCTTCCTTCGCACGGCGGATGTCAATCTCCTCCGGGTATTCGCAGGTATCCACCAGCACCGTGGCACGGTTGTTGATGATCTGGGCAAATCCGGTTCCCGTGATTCCCATAATCTCTTTTCCGTTCTCATCTGTGATACGGATTTCACCGATCTCCACTGCAAAAACCATATTTTCATGATGTGCCTGGATTGCTTTCTCGCCATCATGCAGCGGCAGAACCACCTGTGTACATCTGCCATCGAAGAAAATTCTGTCACAGGCGATCACTTTTAAACTAAATGTATTTGCCATAATTTAGTCTCCTTGTTTTGCACCCATTTCTTTAGCACGTTCCACGACTTCGTCAATGGTTCCGACATTAAAGAATGCTGCCTCCGGATAGTCATCCATCTCGCCGTCAATGATCGCCTTGAATCCACGGATTGTCTCCTTCAACGGAACATATTTTCCCGGAACACCGGTAAAGTTCTCAGCAACATGGAACGGCTGGGATAAGAATTTCTGGATTTTTCTTGCACGGTAAACGACAAGTTTATCCTCCTCGGAGAGTTCTTCCATACCTAAAATTGCGATGATATCCTGCAATTCTGTATATTTCTGTAAAATTTCCTGTACTTTACGCGCTGTCTCATAGTGCTCTTTTCCGACAACATCTTCCTCCAGGATACGGGAGTTGGACTCTAACGGATCAACCGCCGGATAAATACCCTGCTCTACGATTTTTCTGGAAAGAACGGTCGTTGCATCAAGATGCGCAAATGTGGTTGCCGGTGCCGGGTCTGTCAGGTCATCCGCCGGCACATAAACTGCCTGTACAGAAGTAACAGAACCATTCTTGGTGGATGCGATACGCTCCTGTAACTCACCCATTTCCGTTGCAAGTGTCGGCTGATAACCAACGGCTGACGGCATACGTCCAAGCAGTGCGGAAACTTCCGAACCTGCCTGTGTAAAACGGAAAATATTATCAATAAACAACAATACATTCTGATGTTCCTCATCACGGAAGTATTCTGCCATTGTAAGTCCTGTCTCTGCGACACGCATACGTGCTCCTGGTGGCTCGTTCATCTGACCAAACACTAGCGCGGTCTTCTCGAGAACACCGGATTCCTTCATCTCGGACCAGAGATCGTTACCCTCTCTGGATCGCTCTCCTACACCTGTAAAAATAGAGTATCCGCCGTGCTCTGTCGCAATGTTACGGATCAACTCCTGGATCAAAACGGTCTTACCAACTCCGGCACCACCGAACAGACCGATTTTACCACCCTTTGCATATGGGGCAAGCAGATCGATTACTTTAATACCTGTCTCTAATATCTCTACGACAGGGCTCTGGTCTTCAAAGGACGGCGGATCTCTGTGAATCACCCAGTGTTCTTCTGCATCAAGATTCTCTCCACCATCTAACGTATCACCGAGCACATTAAAAAGTCTGCCCAGAGTCTTTGCTCCAACCGGAACTTTAATACCACTGCCCTCAGCGATAACCTCCATATCTTTATGTAAACCTTCACTTGCGGCAAGCATAATGCAGCGGACGGTATTATTTCCAATATGCTGTGCAACTTCCATAACACAGCGTTTTCCGTGATTGTCTACCTCAAGTGCATCTTTTATATATGGAAGGTCGTTATCTTCAAATTCAACATCAACGACAGGCCCCATGACCTGAACAATTTTACCTTTTTTCATAGAAGCTCCTTCCTATTTTTTCTTCTTATTTTTCTGTGCCTTTGCACCACCGATCACCTCTGTGATCTGCTGCGTGATTGCAGCCTGACGTACCCGGTTATACTCAATAGACAGCTGGCTTATCATGGATCTTGCACTGTCAGTCGCTGTCTGCATTGCCATCATCCGGGAGTTATGTTCACTGGCAAAAGACTCCACCAGCGCACCATAAATATATCCGGTTACACAGTTTGGAACCACATGCTCTAAGATTTCTTCCATGGATGATTCCACTTTGATCTCTTCCTGATAAATGTCCGCCGGAGCCGGATGGATAAAATCCTCTTTTGCCAGCGGAAGTAATTTCTGTTTCTCCGCGTTCATGGAAAAAGAATTTTCCATTTTCGTGTAGACCAGATAAACCTCGTCTAACTCACCGTTCACGTATAAGTCCATCACATAATCTGCAATGACACGTGCGCGGTGCAGGGACGGATTCTGCACAGTGTATTTAAACTCTGCGTCTACCTCAAGTCCTTCCTTTGCAAAATACTGACGTCCAAGCTCTCCAACGACAAACAACTTATTGTTTTCCCCCTGGGAAAACAGTTCCTGTGCCATTTTGATGACATTGTGATTGTATGCACCCGCAAGACCTTTGTCGGCGGTGATCACAATGTAACCACGCTTTTTTTCATTGTCGGAAATCTGCTCCCTCTGATCAAAATAGCGGTTTGTCGTATCTGGCATATGTCTTAAAAATCTTGCAATTGCGGACTGGAGCGTATAGAAATACGGTTCTGTCTGCTCTAACTTCTGCTTTGCGCTGCGAAGTTTCGCGGAAGAGATCATATACATAGCACTTGTGATTTTCATGGTATCCCGGATACTTTTCATTCGTTTTTGAATTTCCTTGGTATTTGCCATGCCTTATCACCTGCTTTTATATTCTTTAACCGCCTCAACAATCTGTTCTGTGATCGTATCGTCTAAAACTTTTTTCTCATTCAGTTCATTTACGATCTCCATATGCTCTGTGTGGAAGAAATCAAGCATTCCAAGCTGGAATTCCTTGGTCTTTGCTGTCTCCACATCCAAAAGCAGACGCTTGTTTGCTGCCACCAGTGTGATGACCTGGTCTGCCAGGCTCATCGGGTGACAGAGCGGCTGTTTTAACAGTTCCATCAGACCTTTTCCATACTGAAGCTGCTCTTTTGTCGTATCATCAAGATCCGAGGAGAACTGGGTAAATACTTCCATCTCACGGTACTGTGCAAGGTCGATACGAATGGTACCGGAAGCCTTTTTCATTGCCTTTGTCTGTGCTGCGCCACCGACACGGGATACGGAAAGTCCGACGTTTACCGCTGGACGCATACCGGAGAAAAACAGATCACTCTCTAAGAAAATCTGTCCGTCTGTGATGGAAATAACGTTTGTCGGAATGTAGGCAGATACATCGCCTGCCTGTGTCTCGATGATCGGCAGTGCTGTGATGGAGCCTCCGCCTAAAGCATCCGATAATTTGCTGGAACGCTCGAGCAGTCTGGAATGTAAATAAAATACATCACCCGGATATGCCTCACGTCCCGGAGAACGCTCAAGCAGCAGGGACAATGCACGATATGCAACTGCATGCTTGGAAAGGTCATCGTACACGATCAGTACATCCTTTCCCTGATACATGAAATATTCTGCCAGTGCTGTTCCCGCATACGGTGCAATATATTGCAGGGAAGCGGATTCGCTTGCCGTTGCAGAAAGTACAACCGTATAATCCAATGCATCGTGCTTTGTCAAAGTATTCACAAGTTTCGCAACGGTAGAAGCTTTCTGTCCGATTGCTACGTAAATACAGATCACATCTTTTCCCTTCTGGTTTAAGATGGTATCGACTGCGATGGATGTTTTACCTGTCTGTCTGTCACCGATGATCAGCTCACGCTGTCCGCGTCCGATTGGGAACATTGCATCGATTGCAAGAATACCTGTCTCAAGCGGCTGGTTTACGGACTGTCTGTCTACAATACCCGGTGCTTCCTGTTCAATTGCACGGTAATCATCTGCCGGGATTTCACCTTTTCCATCGATTGGTGCGCCAAGTGCATTGATAATCCTTCCAAGATAGTCATTTCCTACCGGAACACCTGCTTTTTTCTTCGTGCGTGTTACTTTTGTGCCCTCTTTGATCTCTGTATCTTTTCCAAGAATGATACAGCCGATCTGGTCACGTCTGATATCCTGAACCATACCACGGATGCCGTTTTCAAATATAACGATCTCACCATACATGGCATGCTCTATTCCATAAATGGTTGCGATCCCATCGCCAACCCAGATGACAGAACCAACTTCCTGTTCACCGGATACCATGTCATAATTTTCGATTTCTGTTTTCAGGATGGAGATAATCTCCTCTGAATTTATGGAACCCACGTCGTCACCTCCATGTTAATTTCTGTTGTAATCTGTCAAGCCGTCCCCTGATACTGAAATCCTCTTCGATGTCTCCCACGCGGAGCACGAATCCTGCGATCAGTTCCGGCTTTTTTTCGAATTCCAGCTCTACCTGTGTCTTTTTATATTTCCCTGCCAGATAGTTTCTGATCTGTGCAAGCTGCGTCTCATCCGGCACCTCTGCACATTGCATTTTTGCACGGAGTATCCCGTTTTTTTCATCATAACAGTTCTGGTATGCCGCAAACACATCTTCGATCACGTCCATATGTTCATGGTCACACAGTTCTTTCAAAAAATGATGTATCTGCTGCGGAAAAAATCTTTCGATCATCCGGTGCTTTTCTTTTTTGGAAACAACCGGGCAGTTCAACACACGCGGCAGCTCACTGGTCAGCTCAAATATTTCTTTTGTCTTTTCCACGATTTCTTTTGTGATACCAAGCTCAAAAAGAACCGTTCCGTAATTATTTGCTGTCTGTGTCATTGCAACCACCTGTTTTAGCTAAAAATTGCTCATACATGAGCTTATTCTGCTCTGCTGCATCTGCCTTGCCAAGCACTTTTCCGGCTGCCATCATTGCAAGTCCTGCAATCTGCGTCTGAAGATCCTGCACTGTCTTTTCACGCTCAAGATCAATGGTCTTATGTGCATTTGCAATGATTTTTTCTGCTTCCTGATCCGCAGCATTTACTCTGCTCTCATATTCTGCCTGTGCCGTTTTTCTTGCCTTCTCCACAATATGTGCGGACTCGTCATGTGCCTGTTTTAATGCATCCTCATACTGGCTCTTAAGTTCATTCGCCTGCTCCGTAGTCTTTTTCGCATCCGCCATCTGACCTTCGATCATCTGTCTGCGCTGTTCCATGACATTTGTCACCGGCTTGATCAAAAACTTGCGAAGTCCAAAATAAAGAATCAGCAGATTTATGATGGTAAAGAGGACATTCCAGTCAATTCTTAATAACTGCATACTCTACCATAACCTTTCTTTAGCCTAAGAATAAGATAATTAAAATTGCGACTACCATACCGAAAATTGCAGTACCTTCGGCCAATGCACATCCAAGTAATAATGCTTTTGTGATTTTTCCGTCTGCTTCCGGCTGTCTTGCGATTGCGTCCGTTGCTTTTGAGGTTGCAAGTCCGATACCAATACCTGCTCCAATGCCTGTTAATGCTGCGATACCTGCTCCAATTGCGATTAATGAATTCATGATGTTTTCTCCTTTACCATTTCTTTTTCAATTTTTCTGTGAGTGTGTTTACTCAATGCTCTCCTTAATGAAGAGTGATGTTAAAAATACAAATACATAAGCCTGTATGAATCCGTCAAACAGATCAAAATAAAGGCTTAACACTGCCGGTACAAAAATCGGCACTACAATTTTGATTAATTCCATAATTACAAATGCGCCTAAAATGTTACCAAACAAACGCATGCACAGGGATAATGGCCGGATGAATACTTCGAGGATATTCATCGGCAGCATGATCGGGATTGGTTCTGCAAAACTTTTCAAAAACCCTTTTGTACCTTTTTTCCGCACTCCTGCAGCCTCAATTAAGATGATGCTCATAAGTGCAAGTGCGCCCGTCACGCCTACGTCCTTCGTTGGTGATTTAAATCCAAACAGACCGATCATATTGGCAAACCCAATATAGACACCGACTGTCATCAGATATGGGATATACTGTTTTCCCTCCTCGCCAAGAAGATCATAGAAGAAGTTATAGAGACCTCCAACTATCGTTTCCAATACGAGCTGTTTCTTACCGACGTTTTCAACCTTTAAATTCCGCCCGAGTATTGCCGCTGCGATCAGTAATACCGCCATGATGATCCACGTGACAACAACCGATTCTGCTACCGGTATTCCGCCAAAAAGCGGGATTGTAAATGCCGTATCACAATTCAACTGCGCCATCAGCTCCTTTGATAGTTCTTCCGTATGACCACTTCCTTTCTTATTTTTGATTGCCAAACATATTTTTAGTTATTTTTTATTGAAATGTCAATTTTTTCGAAAGACTATTTTTCCCTTCTATTTTTTGTATATTTTGTATAGTTTTTATTTTATTTTTTGTGCACTTTTTTGTTTTTCTTGTGAATTGCATTTTTAATAAAAATACATTTATCTGATTTTGTCTGTGATTAAATTTACAGATTTTCCAAGAAATGTTAATTTGAACTTGATAATTATGTGATTTTGATACAAAAAAGTCATTGGATTACATTTGTAATAATTGTAATTCAATGACTTATGTTTTTTTGATCAGCCGAGAAGTTCCATGATCTCCTCTTTTGTGAATACTACGGAATCCATTCCCTCGCCCTCCAGCACCTGCTCGGCAAGCTTTTTCTTTTTCTCCTGGATATCAATGATCTTCTCCTCGATCGTACCCTGAGAGACGAGTTTGTAAACCGTCACGACATTCTTCTGCCCGATACGGTGTGCACGGTCGGTCGCCTGATTCTGCACGGCAACGTTCCACCATGGATCGTAGTGGATGACGATGTCCGCTGCGGTGAGGCTCAATCCGGTTCCGCCTGCCTTTAAGGAGATACAGAACACCGGGACATCATCTTTGTTAAAGCTGTCTACCATCTGCATACGTTTTTCCTTATTGACGGAGCCGGTGAGCATATAGTAATCAATGCCCAGCTTTGTCAGCTGTTCCGCCAGACGGTCTAACATGGTCGTGAACTGGGAGAATAACAGCACCTTGTGTCCACCATGCACTGCGTTTCCGATCAGATCCATACACATCTGGACTTTTGCGGATTCGCCCTTGTAATCTTCGAATAAAAGTGCCGGATCACAGCAGAGCTGACGCAGTTTTGTAAGTTCCGCAAGGATCTGGATCTTGTTGGACTTAAATTCCGCCTCGCTCTTGCCGTCTAACATCTGCTTCATCTGCTGTACATGCGCATCATAAAGAGCCAGCTGTTCGCCCTCCATCTTCGCATAAACATTCTCTTCGAGTTTTTCCGGAAGATCTTTTAATACATCACCTTTTAACCGTCGCAGGATAAACGGACGGATCATACGCTGTAAACGTTCCATCTTGTTCTCATCTTTGTTCACAACGATCGGTGTCTCGATCTCCTCACGGAACTTCTGGTATGTATACAAAAATCCCGGCATCAGGTAATCAAAGATACTCCAAAGCTCGCTTAAGCGGTTCTCGATCGGTGTACCGGTCAGCGCCAGCTTAAAGGCTGCCGTGATCTTCTTGACGCCTTTTGCCGCCTGCGTTCCGGCATTTTTAATATATTGAGCTTCATCAATGACCTGAACTGCAAACACAATGTTTTTGTAATACTCCACATCACGTTTTAACAGATCATAGGATGTGATGAGGATCTGCCCGTCCGTGGTGTGACGGATGATATCTTTCCGTTCCGGTGCACTTCCTGTGATCGTCACAGTCTCAAGTTCCGGTGCAAAACGCTCAATCTCTTTCTGCCAGTTATAAACTAAAGATGCCGGACATACAATAAGTGATCTGCGGCGCTCCTTTTCCCCGGCATCATAATCCTGACGCTCTGCCAGAAGAAGACTTATTACCTGAAGCGTTTTTCCAAGTCCCATATCGTCCGCAAGAATTCCGCCAAAACCGTTCTCCCGCAGCGTTTTCAGCCAGAGGAAACCGTTTTTCTGATAGTTTCTCATAACATTTTTCAGGGAATCCACCACTTCATAATCGCTGTCCTCGATGGTCTTCATGTTCCGCACCATGCCTTTGAATTCCCTGTTTTTCTCGATGGACAGTAGCTGGTTATTTTTCAGTGCTGCATCCAGATACATAGCGCGGTATTTTGGGATCACGACCGTTCCTTTTTTCAGGCTTGCCTCGGTAAGCTGTAAGTCCTCACTGACTTCTGCAAGCGCACTGATCCCATCCTCTTTGATATCTAAGAAATCCCCGTTTTTCAGACGGATATACTTTTTCTTTCTGTCGTACTTGGAAAGCAGATATGCCAGCTCCTCGGAGGACATCTCATCGGAGTGTACCTTTAATTCCAGAAGGTCACTCTTTAAGGAGACACCCACGGATACGCTCGGCGCATTGACCACTTTCATATTGCGGAACTTGTCCGATGTGTAAATTGCCATAAAATGGCTTAACCGCTGCAATCCGCCCGCCACGAGCTGATAGAGCAGATCTTCGTCTTTTGCAATGACAAAAAATGTCTTCGAATGGTCATACTCATTGAAATATGGCTCCACAAGGCTCTTGATGCGCAGCTCCTCTGACAGATCACGCACCTCGCCCGGTTCTACTTTGGCAAGCACGTTGTATTTATTATCCCCATAGACTGCGACCAGCTTCGCACCGACAACATCCATTGCCTGGCGGTCCAGATATAACTCAAATTCCGGCTTCGGCGGAACGTAAAGCGCCTCGTCAAATCCTTCCGGGATCACATCGAAGCTCTCCCTCACCATCGGCAGAAGATCTCTGCAGAACATTGCGAGCTCTTCTGCTGCAATATAGCAGTCTCCCCCTACCTGGCGGTGTAAAAACTGGAAGAAGTCTGATACTTTTCCTTTCAACAATGGCTCTCCGAGGAAAATCTCCCCATCCTCATAAAAGTAATAATACTTGTCGCCCTCGATCATCGGCAGATCTTCCATGCAGAGAAACGCTCCCGCACTTCCACCTTTCAGTATCAGCTTCGGTTTGCGTTTTGTTCCATTATAGATGTAGCTTTCATTCATATCATAACCGATCGTTGCATGAAAAGGAGTTCCTTTCACCGCTTCCAAAAACCGATCGATCCCCACACCATCAAGCTCCATGGTACGCTCATAGCCGCCGGTGTAGGCATAATAAGCATGGAACTTACTCTGGCGCTTTTTATCATCATCCTGCTGCTGCATAAACCGGATCAGGCGCTTTGCATCCTCCGAAAAAGCTTCCATGTGATGATAAAAATCAAGTTTTTTACCGTAATGTACTTTCTCATTGACCTGAACGGAATGTAAAAACGCGGAAATGTTTTTTAACACATACTTTGTCTCCATTCCAATTTTAAATTCCAGTCTTGCATAGCCGTAGTCCATCTCAAAATAAGGTTCTAACTCGACCTTGCCGTAAATGGTCTCCGGCAGCATATATTTTGATGTTGCACGCATGGAATACTGGCTCAGCAGATTCTTCAACGGTGCTGCTGTCTCCATTTTTCCAACCGGACGTTTCCCCTCCTCCGGCGTCTCTGTGCTCTGACCTCTCTTTAATTTGAGAATCTCAATTGGAGTTCTCTTGTTTACATAATTCAAAAGCATTGCTACACAATGCTTACACATCCCCTCATAATTATAAAAAGCCTCACATCCACAATTGCAGTTCGTCACATCCCCGAACTCCTCGTCGATAGTGGCTGTCACTTCATAATACTCCTGATTGATTCCACGAACTTTTGCCCTGACATCAGCCACAGGCAGCTCATCCACTAAATACAACTCATAGGAAAAATCAAAAACCCCCGCCGTCTCATACAGCTCTTTCCCTCTCCGGTACGCCGCCGGATACACTGTCTCTTTAATGTCTGATACGGAAAACATATTACTACTTACTCTGTCCTTTCATTTTCATTCGTACTGTCTGTAATTATTCGATAGCGCCATAATTACGACTGTCCTTTTATAATAACACAAAAACGGAAAAGACAGCTATAGTTTTTTCTTTGAATTTTAATTTTGTTCTGCCAGATATCTTTTTAACAAGAAAGTACAGAAATATGGAAACGTATGAACTCCCTGTTCTATTCCAATATTACTGTCAGCCAGTTTTATTCCCCACTTAATATCCGCATAATTGCTGTTATCAATAAGCTGTCTCAAAGATTTTGATCGGTTATTATTTGCCTTGACTTCTACTGGAACGAGTTCGTTTGATGTTCTGACAAAAAAATCCTCCTCAAGCGTTCCATTTTCCTTTTTATAATAATACAAACCTAACCCCTGTTTTAAAAACGCTTCCGCGACAAAATTCTCATATAGTGCGCCTTTATAAACGCCGAGATTTTTATTTGCACGTAAATCTATCTGTGCTTCTTCATCTAAAGAAGCAATCAAAAGCCCTGTATCCGGATAATAAAGTTTGAATTTGGAATCATCAAAATTTCCCTTTAATGGCAGTTCCGGATACTCAAGACAATAACAGACAGAAACTACCCCTGCATCCTTTAACCAGTCAATACATCCCATATATTCACGGCTTCGCGCCTTTTTGTCAATTTTACTTAACTGAAACTTCTTATTCTCTTTGGCAAGCTGTGCCGGAACACTCCGATAAACACTTGCTATTTTCGCCTGATCCAGCCCTTCTGCATATTTTCTGATATCTTCCTCATAGTCAAGCTGGATCTGTCTCTGGATTTCCAACGTTTCTGAGAATGTATTCGTTTCGATAAATTGCTTTACAACCGCCGGCATTCCTCCAAGAACACAGTATTCCAGAAACAGTTTCTTATAAACCATTAGCTCTGTCTCTGAAAACGGTTTTCCGGAAGTCATATGCTCTAACATTTCATTTACATGGCTTTCTGAATATCCCTTTGCCCATAAAAATTCTTCGAAATCCATAGAAAACATCTCGTAATCTGTTTTATAACCGACACTGTTACTGTGAATTTTCTTATAATTAATTCCAAGTAAAGAACCACTGCAGATCACATCAAATCGTCCGTCCAGTTTAAATGCTTTTAATGATGTTGCAATATCCGGAAGTTCCTGTAATTCGTCAAAAATAATCAGGGTTCGGTTCGCAATAAATTTTTTAGAAGGATCAATCAGGGAAATATTTTTTATAATATTTTCTACGTCATACCCATCGCTCAATATCATCTGAAACTGCTTTTCCAATGCAAAGTTGATTGAAACAACGCTCTCATAATTTCGGTCTGCAAAATGCTTCACAGACTCTGTTTTCCCTATCTGCCTTGCGCCTTTTATGATCAGCGGGTATCTATTTTCATTATTTTTCCATTGTGTGAGATAATCATCTATTTTTCTTCTGAGATACATATGTAATCTTCTCCTGTTTTTTCTATTCACGTTTTTATATGATTATTATACACAATTTTCACGTTTTTATAACTATTTTTATTTATTATTTCACGTTTTTATTTTTCCATCTTTCTTTCCAGCGTTTTCGTTTTCTTCTGGATCTCTTTATTGACGGCACAATTGATGAGATTGCTATTACCGCGATAATTACAACCAAAATTAAAAGTATCACACTGATCCAGACACGCATACACTCTGGCAAATGAAATAATTTCACCAGCGCATCCGCTGCTCCGTATCCATCTGCAATTGCTGAAACTAATGCAAGAATAGAAATCAATCCCAAACCAATATTTAATCTGTCATCCGATAATTCCTGTTCCTCATTTTCCAGACTTTCAATTCTCTGTATCCGCTCTCTTTCCCTTGCTTCCTGAAGCTTTTCCAGCGATTCCAGTCCTATTGTCAATCCTTCAATATTTTCTCTGATTCGCAGTCTCCTTAACAAATATTCATAAAAATCATTCTGATGGCTGATATGACTCACAGACGAATAGACACTTTTTACAAGGAAAATATTAATCTCTGCGCTCAGGTTTTTCAACACACTCAAAATATCTTCCGATTCCAACTGGTATTTTTCACGCTCCGCAGATAATTCACCTTCCATGTTCTTTGTAAACTTTAAAATAGAATAATATTGGTATAATGCCAATATTTCTAATAAGAAATAATCCACCATTACTTTTTTCCGGAAAGTCCGCATGTAAAAATTGTGGTTCTGCTCATTCAGTATTGCATAATATCCGCATCCCTGTGAAGTTGCATAGCAATATGCGTGTTCAAAAGGTTCCAATATATCATTGGAAAAATCCGATTTCCGCATATACTTTTTATTATAACCATTGGTAATCCGGTAAATGTAATCCCACCACTGTTCTTTATCTTCGCCCGCCATAACAACATAATTAAATAAAATTGCCTTATCCGGTATGCATTTTCCCTTCTCCAGACAATCTCTCCGCTCTGCATAATAAGTAACCGTAAATGGGAACTGCGCTAATAACCGATTAATCCAATGTCCCATTAAAATAGCTGTATTTCGATTCTCATTCTGTTCAAACGTGTAGCGGTCATTTTCTCTCCGTTTAGAGACAAATCTTTCATAAGACAGTTCCTTGAATTCATTTTGAAAAAGCATTATCTCATCCGCAGCTGCTCCCTGCGGAAGTGAAATCTCATACCACAGAAAACCAACGCCTGAACGAAATAAGTACAAGCCCAAATCCGTTATAGACACGACAAAGTCTTTCTTAAATTTTGTATAATTAATCTCCAAAATATTGTTTCCAGGCATACAATAGTGCAATGAACAGCCGATATTATTCTGTTTTTCGTCCATCTCAAAGCAGTCTGCTATCATCTGATACAAATCCTGCTCCGCTTCCTGCTCATGCATCTTCTGGATGTTCCACAAAGGATTTTTTGCAATCTCCTCTACCAGCTTATCGTAAGATGTCTCACTGCAAAACATAAATGGAACAATATACCGGATTCTCGCACATAAAATATTCACCATAAGCCTTCTCCCATGTCTTCTACTTTTTTCCATTGCTTAACTATTATTATAAGCATCTTTTCAAAACTGCCAAGGATTTTCAGTATCATAAAAAGACATTTCCTAATTTTTTGCAGGAAATGTCTTCGGACAATGTTTGCGCGGTTATGTTGATTCCTCATAGGTAAGGTAAAACAGGCTCTGGAAATGATACAAAACCTGTAATAATGGTAGAGGTATCTTAACTCTATACGTGTCAATTCCTCATAGGTAAGGTAAAACAAAAAACATGAAGGAAATGTCTAAAGAACAGAGAGTGTCAATTCCTCATAGGTAAGGTAAAACAACTGTATTTTCAGTCGTTATAATTACAATACTCGTAATTTCTTCGCAAATCAAACTATTTTTATC
>NZ_ACFY01000088.1 GCF_000174195.1 Roseburia inulinivorans DSM 16841
AAGATGAGAAGGAGGGAAGATAAATGAAAAAGAGGATCAATAACCATCAGAGATCAACAATCAAAAAAGTGATGAATTATATCAGAAGATACTGGGGGTATCTTGGAATGTCCATTGTCCTTGCGGCAGTGACAGTTGCATTGACTTTATATCTGCCGGTATTGACCGGACGCGCAGTCGATCTGATCCTTGAAAAAGGAGTGGTGGATTTTGCAGGGATCCTTGCAATCCTGAAAAAGATGGCAGTCATTATCCTTCTGACTGCAGCTGCACAGTGGATCATGAATGCATGCAACAATAAGATCACTTATAATATTATCCGGGATATCCGGAAGGAAGCATTCGAAAAAATTGAAAGACTCCCATTAAAATATATTGACGGACATTCCTGCGGAGAGATCGTCAGCCGTGTCATTGCGGATGTGGATCAGTTTGCGGATGGTCTGTTGATGGGATTTACCCAGTTTTTCACCGGTATTGTAACGATTTTAGGTACATTGATCTTCATGCTCACAATCAGTGTGAAAATTACGGTGGCAGTTGTTGTAATTACACCGGTTTCGCTGCTTGTGGCAAGTTTTATCGCAAAGAAAACATTCTCTATGTTTAAATTACAGTCCGAGACGAGGGGAGAACAGACCGCATTTATCGAGGAAATGATCGGCAACCAGAAGGTTGTTCAGGCATTCTCCCATGAGGATGAGGCTTTGGAAAAGTTTGATGAGATCAACGGCAGATTACAGAAATGTTCTTTGAGAGCCATTTTCTTTTCCAGTATCACAAATCCAGCAACCCGATTTGTCAACAGTCTGGTGTATGCAGTCGTTGGCGTGGTAGGTGCATTTACTGCAATTGCAGGAGGTATTTCGGTCGGACAGCTTTCCGCGTTACTCAGTTACGCGAATCAGTATACAAAACCATTCAATGAGATTTCCGGTGTTGTGACAGAGTTACAGAATGCGCTGGCATGTGCGGCGAGGGTGTTTGAATTGATGGAGGAGCCTTCAGAAGTTCCGGATGCACCGGATGCAGTGAATTTGGAGGAGGCAGACGGTCATGTGGCGTTAGAGCATGTATCTTTCTCTTATGTGCCGGAACAGAAACTGATCGAGGACTTTAATCTTTCTGTAAAACCGGGACAGAGGGTAGCAATCGTCGGCCCGACCGGATGCGGAAAAACGACACTGATCAATCTTTTGATGCGTTTTTATGATACAAACAGCGGAACAATCCGTGTGAGCGGAGTGCCAGTCAATGATATGACAAGAAAGAGTCTTCGAAATAATTATGGTATGGTATTGCAGGAAACATGGCTGCGCAGTGGAACAATCCGTGATAATATCGTGATGGGAAAACCGGATGCAACTGATGAGGAAGTGATCGCAGCGGCAAAAGCTTCCCATGCACACAGTTTCATCAAGCGTCTGCCGCATGGTTATGACACCGTAATGGCAGAGGATGGCGGTAATCTTTCCCAGGGACAGAAACAGCTGTTATGCATTACCCGCGTCATGCTCTGCCTGCCGCCAATGCTGATCCTGGATGAGGCAACTTCATCCATTGATACGCGGACCGAGATCAAGATTCAGGAAGCGTTTGCAAAAATGATGAAAGGACGTACCAGTTTTATTGTGGCTCATCGTCTGTCGACCATTCAGGAAGCGGATATTATCCTGGTTATGAAAGATGGACATATTATTGAGCAGGGACGTCATGAAGAACTGCTGGCTAAAAAGGGATTCTATGCAAATCTTTATGAGAGCCAGTTTGTAAATACATCCTCACAGGCATAAGAATTTTTGAAAAACAAAAGTTATACTAATCCACATAATAAATGGTGCGTGAGCCATCAATGCTCTCCATTGTGGAGGTTGTGATAAAATCTTTGACTGCTTCTTTATCTCTTGCGAGAAGGCAGTCAAAGATTTTTTTTGCACTGTAGTATAATTCTTTGGTGCCGTATTTTTGTCCGTAGCGAACCCAGAGGCTACATACAAGATCGCGGAACGAGATAAAAAAGAGAGGGAGCAGAGTGTTGCCGCTGATGTAGGCAATCTCGTGGCTGAACTCAAAAATAAGAGAAGCAGTCTTTTCCGGGTCAGTACAGTTTTTCATCTGGTAGACATATTCCTGAAGCCCTAACAGTTCTTCATCTGATGCACGGTCAATCGCAAACCGGGTGGCTTCCACCATAAACATGATTCTTGCTTCCAGTACGGATTTTACTTCACGGTTTTTTAAAACGCCGCCATTGTAATTCATGATGGCAACGAGTGTGTCTAAAGAACCGTCTCTGTGATAGTCTGCTACAAAGGTTCCGATTCTTGGACGAACCACGAGGAAACCTTTCTTTTCCAGTTCCGCGATACCGGAGTTGATGACCGCACGGGACACTTTCATGGATTCCGCCAGTTCGCGTTCAGGTGGCAGTTTGGAGCCAATCTCAAGTTTGCCGGATAATATCATATTTTGCAGTTCATTTACAAAAAGTTCCCTCAGGGAAGGTGCATTCAGTTTTTTAAATTCCATAAAATCTCCTGTTCCTTCATGAATAAGTGTCTGTGAAACTCTCTTAGTAATATTGATTTTTTGTCAAGTATTCTATGTTTTAGGGAATTTCACAATTATTATTGAAGTTTGATATCTGAAATATTAAGTTTGTCTCTGGATAGACCAGATACCACGAAACTATTTTATAAAAGATACAAGTAAAAATCAATGATTCGACTTATTAAATTTTTGTGAAATTGACGATTCATTATCTGGCAGAGACAGAACCGGAAACTTGTATTTTAAGACAGATTCAGATATAATCAAAGGAAGCATGAAAAGAGTGGAGTGAATCATGAAGAAAAAGACCGTGACTTCTGAGACAGAAGAAATTACAATAGACAATAAAAAACAGAAAAGAAAGAGAGAAAAGAAAGCCTACCGGGAGATCCGGTGGGACAGGCTGGATAACACGGCACATCTTTTCCCTGTGATCGCAGGCGAGAATATGAGCAATGTCTACCGCATCAGTGTGACACTGACGGAGCTTGTACAGCCTGATATTTTGCAGCAGGCGTTAAACATCGTCCTTCCGAAGATGGATGGATTTAATTTAAGACTTCGCATGGGGGTATTCTGGTATTATTTTGAGGAGAATGGAAAGCCTGCACCGAAAGTACGTGAGGAGAGCAATTTTCCGTGCCGCTATATCCAGCAGAATCAAAACCACAGTTATATGTTCCGCGTGACTTATTATAAATACAGAATTAATTTGGAAGTGTTCCACGTGCTGACCGATGGAATGGGCGGCATTAACTTTTTGAAAGAGTTAACTTACCAGTATCTGCGTCTTGCGCACCCGGAACTGAAGGAGAAGGTGGGGGATTCCTTAAACAGTGGTACATCTTTAAACAGAGAGGACAGTTTCTTAAAAAATTATAAGAAGAGTTCTGCAAAAGGCTATCAGACAAAAAAGGCATATCTGTTAAAGGGAGAGCATCTGGGACCGGGAGAATTCGGCGTTATGCATGGGTATATGCAGATTCCGCAGTTGAAAGAGGTGTGTCACAGATACGGCTGCAGCATCAATGAATATTTGGTTTCCGTTTATATCTGGAGTGTGTATACGGAGTGTATGAAGGGAATGCCGTCCGCGAGTCCGATCCGCGTGGCAGTTCCGGTAAATCTGCGCCCATATTTTAATTCGATCACAACAAAGAATTTCTTTGTCATGGTGTCGGCAGAATTTCATCCGACAAAGGAAGTCTACACGTTTGCGGAAGTACTGGAGATCGTGCGTGATAATCTGAGAAGCCAGATCAACAGGGAGCATCTGGAGAAATTGTTTTCCTATAATGTATCCAATGAGAAACTGCTTGCTGCGCGCGCAGTACCGCTTTTCTTAAAAAATATTGCGATGAAGCTTGTGTATACAAAGTCTGCACTCGCCAATACAACGACGATCACAAATATCGGAAATATCGGTGTGGATGAGGAATACCGCCAATATGTGGAGATGTTCCATGCATTTCTTGCAATGTCGAAGGGACAGCATTTGAAGGGAACGATCTGTTCTTATGGAAGTACGCTGGTGTTTTCATTCAGCTTTGATCTGAAAGATGTTTCCGTGCAGCGGGGATTTTTCCGCAAAATCGCAGCAGACGGAATTGAGGTCGAGTTAGATACAAATGGTGTAACTGCCGATTAAGAAGAATGGATCAGGATAGAAAAAACAGGAAAGTAATGGTGTGAGATGAGCAGATGTAAACAATGTAATATAGAAGTTTTGGATGAGACGGAGCGCTGCCCGCTCTGTCACTCCGTATTAGAGCCTACGATAGAGGTGGAAAATATGTATCCCGATGTCAAGATCAAAACAAGACGGATGATGCTTTTGTCGCGAATTTATCTTTTCGTGGCGATCGTGGCAGAGGCGGTTTTAGTTGCAGTGAATCATTATGGTGATTTTGAGACGGCGTGGAGCCTTGTTACCGGTCTGATCTTTTTTTACGGATATCTGGTTGTCCGGTTTGCAATCCTTGGAAAAACCGGCTATATTGCCAAAACAATTGTTTTGACTTTAATTGCCATATTGATATTGATTGCAATCGATTTTGTGAATGGTTACCGGGGATGGTCGGTACGGTATGTGTTCCCGGCGGCGATCATTTTAGTCGATATAGGAATTTTGGTCTTGATGTGTGTGAACCGGAGGAACTGGCAGAGTTATATTATGTGGCAGATTTTTATGATTTTGTGCAGTTTTGTTCCGATTATTCTGTATCTGACCGGAATTATTTATGTGCCGTATCTGGCGCTCGCGGCACTCGGAACGTCTGTATTTTTGTTCCTTGGAACGCTGATCATCGGTGACAGAAGGGCAAGGGTGGAACTGAAGAGAAGATTCCATATCAGATAAGGAAACGACAGAAGTTTGAATAAGAGGGTTTATGATCAGAAAATTGACTTTGAAAAAAGAAAGAGAACATGAGACAAACGAAGCGAGCATCGCAGGAAATGTCATGCGTGACCTGATCGCGCATGTGACAAACGATAACCTGATCGGCAGGAAGATCAAAAGCGGTGAACTGCGGAAAAAAATGGTCGAACCGCCGTGGAAATGCCCGGATATGTTCACCATGACCACTATCGAGATGGAGCACTTCACAATGGAGTGGCTTGAATTAAAGGAAAATCCAAATGAGCAGAAGGTAATCTTACAGCTTCATGGCGGCGGGTATATCGGAGCGATGCGGAATGCATACCGCATGTTTGCGGGACTTTACAATGAAGTCAGCAAAGGGATGAGTGTACTCACCATTGATTACCGTGTAGCACCTGAAAATCCATATCCGGCGGCATTGGAAGATGCAGTGAGCGCATATCAGTGGCTGCTCGGTCAGGGCTGGTTTGCAGAGGATATCATTGTGGCAGGAGATTCCGCAGGAGGAGGGCTTGCGATGGCACTGTGCCATTATCTGAAAGATCATGGAATGCAGCTTCCATGTGGGATCGTTGCAATGTCTCCGTGGACGGATCTTATGGCAAGCGGTGAATCGTATGATACCAATTATGAGAGGGATCCGTTGTTCGGAAATACGAGGGACAGCCTGATCTATAACAAAGACTATGTGGGTGACCATGATCCGATGGATGCTTATATTTCACCTTTGTATGGGGATTTCAGAGGATTTCCGCCAATGCTCATTCAGGTAGGTTCTTATGAGATGCTGTTAAGTGATTCGGTGAGCGTTGCCTCGAAAGCGAGACATCAGGGTGTGAAAGTAAGACTCAGTATTTATGATGGAATGTTCCACATTTTCCAGATGGCAGCAAAAATGCTGCCAGAATCCAGAAAAGCGTGGGCTGAGATTGGAAAATTTATTGATGTTTTGTCAAATGACTGACATCCATATAAACAGGAAGACCATTTTCATAGGTGACATTGGATTCCCCCTGAATCAATGGAGTGAGGTAATCAATTAATTCCTGTGTAACATCATTGCCAGCGGCGTTGATCCATTCAGTAGGAACGGATTTGGCTTCGTTGGCAATATTTTTTATCTCGGCATATCCATATTCAATCGTATATGGATCGTCAGATACACGGTTCATGGTGACCATAGAAGCTGTTACGCCTTCCTCGGAGAGCGCAACGGCTTTTTTTCCTAATTCGACAGATTCCATAAGGTCTGTTTTGGATGCTAAATGGGCTGCACACCGCTGTAATACATTCACTTCGATGGAGCGGACTTTTACGCCTAATTTTTCTTTCACAAGGAATTCCAATGTTTTTCCGGCGCCGCTCAGCTGGCTGTGGCCAAATGTATCGACTGACTTCTCAGAAGCGCTGATGTAATTGCCGGATGCATCTCGGATACCCTCTGATACGGCAATGATAACGTTATTGCGTTCAAACAGCATACGTTTTACATCTAACAGGAAGTCGTCCGTATCAAACGGAACTTCCGGAAGATAAATCAAATGTGGAGCGGAATTATATCCGTTTCTTGCAAGAGCAGCGGCAGCGGTCAGCCATCCTGCGTCACGTCCCATGATCTCAATGATCGTAACACTCTTGACTGCGTAAATAAAAGTGTCATGGGCAATCTCTAAAACAGAGGAAGCAATGTATTTTGCAGCGGAACCAAAACCAGGAGTGTGGTCTGTCTCACACAGATCGTTGTCGATCGTTTTTGGAATGCCGATAATGCGGACATCGCTGCCGATTTTTTTGCCGTATTCGGATAATTTTAAAACGGTGTCCATAGAGTCGTTTCCGCCAATGTAGAAGAAGGCGCCGACATTGTATAATTCAAACTGTTTGAAGATAAAAACATATGAGGAATCATCATCCAGATAATCCGGCAGTTTATGACGGCAGGAACCTAAATACATTGCCGGTGTTGTTTCCAGACGATCCAGATATGCCGGATTTTCATTCATAATTTCTGTCAGATTTAATAAATGATTGTTTAAGATGCCAAGGATTCCATTTACAGATCCATAGACAGTCTCATACTGATCAGATGCCATGACTCCACGGATCACACCTGCAAGGCTGGCGTTAATTGCAACTGTCGGGCCACCGGACTGTGCGACCATTACATTTTTTAAACTCATAGTTTACTCCTTAATAATTCATTAACTTTTGTTAAAAATAGTATCCATTTCTTTTTCTTTTGTTATAATGAAAAAGATAGATTTTTTGAAAAAATCTTTTTGACTGCTATATAATAGCGGAAAATAACGTGTTTAGCAAGAGGTAGCAGGTGTGAAATGTGATTTATGTCCAAGAAAATGCCTTGTAGACTGGAAAAAGGGTGAAAAAGGAATCTGTGGGCAGACAGAAAATTTAAAAGTAGCGAGGGCGGCACTTCATTTCTGGGAGGAACCTTGCATTTCGGGAGATGCGGGATCTGGAGCGGTATTTTTTTCGGGGTGTCCGCTGCATTGTGTATTCTGTCAGAATGAGAATATCGCAAACGGAACGGTTGGAAAAGAAATCTCTCTGGAGCGGCTCGTGGATATTTTTCTTGAATTGCAGGAAAAAAGAGCCAATAATATCAATCTTGTGACACCGGGACATTTTGTGCCGCAGATCGTGAAGGCTCTGGATCAGGCACGAAAGGAAGGGCTTACGCTTCCGGTTGTATACAATACAAGCAGTTATGAGACGGTTGACACGATCAAAATGCTAGAGGGTTACGTCGATATTTATTTGCCGGATTTTAAATATATGAGCCCGGTTTTGAGTAAAAAGTATTCCCATGCTCCGGATTATGCAGAGGTTGCAAAGGCAGCGATCGCAGAGATGGTGCGGCAGACAGGAAAGGCTGTGTTTGTAAATGGAGAGGAAGATAACCTTATTTTAAGTGGAACGATCGTAAGACATCTGACACTGCCCGGTTGTATGGCGGATTCCATGCAGATTTTAAAATATCTGCATGATACTTACGGAGATAAGATTTATATCAGTATCATGAACCAGTTTACCCCACTTTCTAATCTGGAAAAGTATCCGGAATTGAATCGCAGGATTACCGATGAGGAATATGAGACACTGGTGGATTATGCGATCGATATCGGGATAGAAAATGGTTTTATCCAGGAGGGGGACACAGCGGAAGAGAGTTTTATCCCGGCATTTGACTGTGAGGGCGTGTAACCTTGAAAATGAGAACAATATTTTCCGGTGGAAAAAATTTCCAAAAAAATAAGGAAAATTATATTTACATAATATGGGAAAATGCTATAATTAGCTTCGTATGATTACAAAGAAGGAATAGCAGCGAAATTACTGCAGACAGATTCTTTATCATAATAGAGTGAACTACGAAAATTTACTATAAGTAATTGGAAATGCAGACGAGGAGGAGACGAGAATGAATTTTCTAAATTTAGTTCAGGGCGCAGCCGGAAAGGTAAAAGGGGTTGCGACTTTGCTTAGCGGGCTGACAAAGACACAGGCAATCATAGCAGGTGTAGCCACTGTGACAGCAGTTGGCGGTGTCGGAACAGGAGGATATTTCTTATATGACCATTTTCATCAGCCGGAACCAATTGTGGCGGATGTTGTGATAAGTACAGAGGTGGCAGAAGAACCGACGGAAGAAGTTGTGGCAGTTGAAGAGGTTGTCACGGAAGAGACAGAGGCGGCAGAACCGGAAACCGTTACATTGGTCGGAAGTTCTATTGAGAAGGATCTGAAGATCAAGATACAGGACGAGTCCTCGAAAAATGTAAAGGGACAGCCTTTTGAAATCACGATCAAGGCAGACAAGAAGAAGGCAAAATCAACTACATATTCAGATGATGATAAAGATGGTATTATTTACATTAAAAGTATTGATGCCGGAAAATATGATGTCTCTTTGAATGAGATTGACGGATATATCTCAAAAGAAAATTCTTACAAATTAACGGTTAAGGATAAGATTGAATACACCAAGGTAGATGTCAAAGACGAGATCAAATCCGCAGCAGAAGTAGCACCGGCAGAGGATGCAGAGGTAGACAATGTTGAGGTGGAGGCTGTTATTCAGGATACAGTGGAAACGGTTGACAGCACCTGCACACCATCCAAAGTTGGGGCAGGAGATGTGGATACTTCCAATTTCCCGAAAGCTTCTGTTGGTGGATCTACAAAAGTGGACATTGCACAGGCAGCAGTGACGGCTTCCGCAAAACGTGTGGGATACCATGCTACAGGAACGGAATCATCTGGTGTGACTACATCATCCGAGACATCATCGGAAACAGCAACACCAAAATCATCAGAAACAACAGCACCAAAATCATCAGAAACAACAACACCATCGGAAACGACAACACCGGGTGAAGGCGGTCAGGGAACTGGCGGTGATCAGAATGGAACACCTGGAGACAAAACAGATGGTACAGAGACAAAGCCGGATGATACGAAACCAGATAAATATGAAATTACCATTGTCCATATGTTTTATAAAAACGATGGAAAAACAAAAGCAGACAAAGCAGATGAAAAAGAGACAGTAACGGTTGCAAAGGATGCGAAAACGGTGTCATCTGCAAAAACATATGACGGATATAAAGCTTCCAATGGTACAACCTTTACGATTCAGGATGGCGCGAAAGAGTATACCATCAAATGGGTTGCAACAGCAGCAGATAAAGTTACTTATAAGGTAACACATAATTTCTTTCAGGCTGATGGAAAGACCAAAGCAGAAGAATCCAAAAGTGAAGATATCACAGTAGATGCTACTGTTACTGAGATACAGGCATCTTCTTATGAAGCACAGGGATATAAACTGGTAGAAGGTTCCACGAAGATCAAAGTGGCAGCAGGCACAACAGCATACACATTAAACTGGGTAAAAGCTGCAACCGCAGCTAGTGCATCCGTCACAGTACCACAGACGGCAGCTTTATATAACAGCACTATTAATAATGCAAATGCAATTGGTCTTACAGCAACATTGACAGACGCAGGCAATATTATCACAAATATTACATGGGCTAGCAGCAACGAAAAAGTTGTAAAGGTATCCAATGGAGCGAAAACAGGATGTACACTGACAGCAGTTGGAAAAGGAAGTGCAACTGTAACAGGTACGATCACATACTTATCCAAACCGGGCGATACCAAGACAACCGCAAGTGACAAGAAAATCACATGTACAGTTACAGTCAATGATTTTACTGGAAATACAACAACCCAGTTAAAAGATAAATCCGGTAGATTACTTTACAAAGATTCCGAGTGTAAAAAACCAGCAACCGTGGCAGATTACAATGCAAACGGAACTTACTACACCGAGCCGGTTTACACCGGATGGCAGACCATTGATGGAAAAGTATATTACTATACCAGCAACCATCAGCGTGTAACAGGAAGTCAGGTGATCAGCGGTATCTCTTACAACTTCGGAAGTGATGGAGCATTACAGCAGGGTTCCGGAAAGAACGGTATTGATGTATCCAGCCATCAGGGAAATATCGACTGGGCATCTGTAAAGGCAGCAGGTATCAATTTTGCAATTATCCGTGTCGGTTACCGCGGATCACAGACAGGAGCATTGGTAGAGGATTCCTGCTTCAAGAAAAATATTCAGGGTGCAACTGCAAACGGCATTAACGTTGGTGTTTACTTCTTCACACAGGCTACAACTGAGGCAGAGGCTGTTGAGGAGGCAAGTATGGCATTGACCTTATGCTCCGGATACAATCTTTCTTACCCGATTTTTGTTGATACAGAGAACGGAAGCGGAGCAGCCCGTGCCAACGGATTAGATAAAGGCACCAGAACAGCATGTGTGGCTGCGTTCTGTAAGACCATTGCAAATGGTGGAAGAAAAGCAGGTGTTTACGCAAGCAAGAGCTGGTACAACAATAAAATTGATGCATCCGCATTCAGTAACTACTTTATCTGGGTTGCACAGTACAACACAACCTGCAATTACAAAGGAAAATATAACATGTGGCAGTACTCTTCCAAGGGAAGTGTTCCTGGAATCAAGGGAAATGTCGATGTAAATATTGCATATTAATTTATGGGTTTTAAAGGGATGACCGGTATCTGTTCAGATACCGGTTGTTTTGCGCATAACAATCAATAAGGAGAACAGGTTTGCCATATTATAATAAGAAAGAGTATCCAAAACAGATATGGGTGTCGCAGATACCGGAGCGTGAAGTTTCTTTGTTAAGAGAAAATCTTACAGGAATAAAACAAACTACATTTGTATTAATGAAAAAAGAGAAAGTCTTTCATCAGCTGTCAGAGAAGCGGAGCAGAGATATCATTTTTCTATCTTCGGATCAGTTCCTTTTAGATCTTGCCAGAGATGTGGACGTCCCGGCGATTGCCTATCAGAAGCCGGAAATGGATACATTTCTTCATGCTGATATGGTCGTTGAGGGGTTCGAGGAAGTCGATATGATTTTTTTTACAGCGCGTGTATGAGAGACATTTCAATATCCCGTGGACGATTCTGGAGACGAAACGCTGTATTGTGAGAGAATTGGAGCTTTCTGATATGGATGACCTTTTTTCCATGTATGCAGAACCCGGAATGACCGATTATATGGAGGGGTTATATGAATATGAGGAAGAGCTGGAATATCAGAAAGCCTATATCGAAAATATGTATCGTTTTTATGGATATGGAATGTGGCTTGTTTTTGAGAAAAAAACGGGTACGCTGATCGGCAGGGCTGGTGTGGAACATCGGGAAGAGTTAAATGGAGATATGGAATTGGGTTATGCGATCCGGACATCCTTTCAACATCAGGGTTATGCCTATGAAGTCTGTCAGGCGATCATGCAATATGCAGGAGAGGAGCTGCAGGTACATCTCTTGCACTGCCTGATTCAAAAAGAAAATACTCTTTCTGAAAAACTTGCCATAAAATTAGGTTTTTCATATTGCGGTGACCGGGAAATAGACGGCATCCTGATGTCAGATTATCAGATAGAATGGTGATGGAAGCCGGATGCAAAGTTTAAGCGTTGATTTTTGATAGAAAATAAAATATAATCATATATTATACACAAAAGCATAGATAAAAGTGGGTGATCTACATGGCAGAACTTTCGTCAGAAGAATTAGAGAAAATCGTAAAAGAAGAGGACAATAGTATCAAACCAATGAAGGAGTTTGAGAGTCCCGAAAAATTATATCAGGAATTGATCGCCAGTGTCCGTAAGTATCATCCATCTACGGATATCAGTCTGATAGAGAAGGCATACAACATTGCATACGAGGCACATAAGGGGCAGGTAAGAAAATCGGGAGAACCGTATATCATCCATCCATTGTGCGTTGCGATTATTTTAGCAGAGTTAGAGCTTGATAAGGAGACGATCGTAGCGGGACTTTTGCATGATGTGGTGGAAGATACCGTTATGACCGACGAGGAGATCAAACAGGAGTTTGGTGCAGAGGTTGCACTGCTGGTAGATGGTGTCACAAAATTAGGGCAGTTGTCCTACGATGCGGATAAGGTGGAAGTTCAGGCAGAGAATTTAAGAAAAATGTTCCTTGCCATGGCAAAGGATATCCGTGTGATCCTGATCAAACTGGCAGACCGCCTGCATAATATGCGGACACTGAAATACATGACGCCGGAGAAACAGAAGGAAAAAGCGCGCGAGACAATGGATATCTATGCGCCGATCGCCCAGCGTCTTGGTATTTCCAAAATTAAGATCGAATTAGACGATCTGTCTTTAAAATATTTAGAGCCGGAAGCATACTATGATCTGGTTCATCAGATCGCCCAGAGAAAAAGTGTCAGGGATGATTATGTCCAGAGCCTTGTGGAAGAGGTAAAAAAACATATTCACGAAGCCGGAATTCCGGCGCAGATTGATGGGCGGGCAAAGCACTTTTTCAGTATTTATAAGAAAATGAAGAATCAGGATAAAACGCTGGATCAGATTTATGATCTGTTTGCAATCCGTATTATCGTGGATTCCGTAAAAGACTGTTATGCGGCACTTGGTGTCATCCATGAGATGTATAAACCGATCCCTGGCCGGTTCAAAGATTACATTGCCATGCCAAAACCGAACATGTATCAGTCACTTCACACGACATTGATCGGACCGACAGGACAGCCGTTCGAGATCCAGATCCGTACCTATGAGATGCACCGCACTGCTGAGTACGGTATCGCCGCTCACTGGAAATACAAAGAGGCAAGCAATAATGGCGGTGCTGCAGCACCAATGACCGTTACCGAGGAAGAGAAGTTAAGCTGGCTGAGACAGATTTTAGAGTGGCAGAGGGATATGTCCGATAACAAGGAGTTTATGAGTCTGTTAAAAAGTGATCTCGACCTGTTTTCGGATACGGTTTTCTGCTTCACACCGACAGGAGATGTAAAAAACCTGCCAAACGGTTCTACGCCAATTGATTTTGCGTACAGCATCCATTCGGCGGTCGGAAACAAAATGATCGGAGCCAAAGTCAACGGAAAGCTTGTTCCGATTGATTATGTGATCCAGAATGGTGACCGGATTGAGGTGTTGACTTCTCAGAATTCCAAGGGACCAAGCCGCGACTGGCTGAATATTGTAAAGAGCACGCAGGCAAAGAATAAGATCAATCAGTGGTTCCGAAGTGAGTTGAAGGAAGAAAATATCGTAAGAGGAAAAGAACTGCTTGCATCCTGTTGTAAATCAAAGGGGATCAACCTTTCCGATATCAACAGACCAGAGTATCAGGATAAAATCATGCGAAAGTATGGTTTTCACGACTGGAATTCCTGCCTTGCAACTGTTGGTCATGGCGGTTTAAAAGAAGGTCAGATCGTGAACCGCATGTACGAGGAATATAAGAAAGACCACCTTGCACGTATTACAGACGAGGAAGTTCTTGAGACAATCTCCGAAAATAAAGAAAAAGTCCCGGAGAAAAAATCAAAGAGCGGTATCATTGTAAAGGGACTTTATGACGTGGCAGTCCATTTTTCAAAATGCTGCAGTCCGGTTCCGGGGGACGAGATCGTAGGATTTGTGACAAGAGGACGCGGTGTTTCCATTCACCGGACAGATTGCATCAACATCATCAATCTTTCAGATATGGAGAGAGAACGTCTCATCGATGCAGAGTGGCAGCATGATGAAGAATCCGGCAATTCCGGTCTTTATCTGGCAGAGATCAAAGTATTCTGCAATAACCGTACCGGGCTTCTCGTGGATATCACAAGAGCCTTTACAGAGCGTGCGATTGATATCAATGCGATCCATTCCAAGACGAGTAAGCAGGGAATCGCAACCATTGATATTTCATTTAACACAAAAGGAAAAGCAGAGTTGACGAGCGTGATCGACAAGCTTCGTCAGATAGACAGTATTATTGATATTGAGAGAACCACCGGCTGATCTGGCTCAGGTGGTTTCTTTCATCTTTTTATGGAGGAAGAAAAAGATGGCACCATTAAGTATACAGATATATGTAGTAGGTCCGGTACAGACCAATTGCTATTTTGCGATCAATGATGACACAAAAGAAGTACTGATCATTGATCCGGGTGCAAGTGCAAAACAACTTGCAGAGAAAGTGAAAGAGCAGGGATTGAAACCTGTGGCAATTCTTCTGACACATGGACATTTTGACCATGCGACAGGGGCAGGGGAGCTGGCGCAGCTTTTGCATATAAAAATATACGCGCAGGAAAAAGAAAAAGAGACACTGGAAAATCCGCAGTTGAATCTGAGCGGATGGCAGGGAAGCGAGCTTGTGTTCTATGCCGATGAATATTTAAAAGATGAGCAGGAAATAGATCTTGCAGGATTTCATATACGGGTATTTTTAACACCGGGACATACGGTGGGAGGCTGCTGCTATTATTTTCCTTATCAGAACACGTTATTCAGCGGAGACAGCCTCTTTCAGACTTCTATTGGAAGGACTGATTTCCCGAAGGGAAGTGCTTCCCAGCTGATCCATGCGATCCGGGAAAAACTCATGCCGCTTCCTGATGAGACCGCCGTGTATACAGGGCATGGAGATATGACAACGATTGGAACAGAGCGGATGTACAATCCATATTTGTAGGAGGAAAGCATGATATTAGCAAAATTAAACCAGCCGGAATTTGAGTATGACATACATTCGCTCATCAAAGCATTTTTCCCGGAGGAAAATGTGAGTGCAACGGCAGAAGATAAAAAATATGAGGAAGAGATCACCTTACAGTTTCAGGTGGAGTATGAGCCACAGCAGATAAAAATTGAGTGGAAGGAAAAAAATCAGGAGAGTCATGACCGAAGTTTTCCGGTAGATTTTTTAGACCGCACGGAAACGAAAAACGAATTGAAACAGAATTTTTATCAGATATTATCAGAGATCACGGGCAAAAAGCTTCCGTGGGGGACTCTGACAGGAATCCGGCCAACGAAAATCCCGATGAAATTTTTAGAGGAAGGAAAAACGGAGGCAGAGATCAGAGCCTACATGCAAAAAACGTACTTTGCATCCGATGAGAAAATCGATCTTTCCATTGATATCGCAGAGCGTGAGCTTGAAATCTTAAAAAAGATCGATTACGAGAACGGCTACAGTCTTTATATCGGAATCCCATTCTGTCCGACAACCTGCCTGTATTGTTCGTTTACATCCTACCCATTAGTGAGCTGGAGACAGAAAGTGGACAGCTATCTGGATGCCTTGGAAAAAGAACTGGATTATGTAGCAGTAAAATTTGGAAAAAAACATCTGAATTCCATTTACATTGGAGGGGGCACACCGACAACACTGGAGCCATATCAGCTTGACCGGCTGATCCGTAAAATCCGATGCAGCTTTGATCTGTCACACTGTCTGGAGTTTACAGTGGAAGCCGGACGTCCGGACAGCATCACAAGAGAAAAATTAGAAACGTTGAAAAAATGGGACATCACAAGAATTTCCATCAATCCGCAGACGATGAAAGATGAGACATTAAAAATCATCGGGCGCAGGCATACCGTGGCACAGACCGTGGAGAGTTTTCAGCTTGCGAGAGAGCTTGGATTCGATGATATTAACATGGATCTTATCATGGGACTGCCGGAGGAAAGCCTTGAGGATGTCAGGGATACCTTAGAGCAGGTAAAAGCGTTAAAACCGGATAATCTTACCGTGCATTCACTTGCATTAAAGAGGGCGGCACGGCTTAACATGTTTAAGGAAGATTATAAAGATTACAAGATGGTCAACACCACAGAGCATATGAACCTCACCGCAGAATATGCAAAAGAGATGGGATTAGAACCATATTATCTGTATCGGCAGAAGAGCATGGCTGGCAATCTGGAAAATGTCGGTTACGCAAGTCCGGGGAAAGCAGGAATTTATAACATTCTGATCATGGAGGAGAAACAGACCATCGTGGCGTGCGGAGCGGGAGCTTCGACAAAACGTGTCTGGAATGAGCCAAATCCGGACGGCACTCATCGGATCGAAAGATGCGAGAATGTCAAGGATGTAGCGCAGTACATCGAGAGAATTGATGAGATGATTGAGCGGAAGCAGAAACTTTTTGCAGAAGAATAAAAGGTTTTTTTTTCCTGAAATAGTACATCAAATGAGGGTTAGTACATCAAAAAATTACCCAATAATACTGAATAACCTATGAGATGTATTGAAACAACCTAATAACTGTGCCTTAAAGGACGAATTCATTTTAGAAGATGAGTTCGTCCTTTTCTCATATATTCCAAAATGACGGTAGGACTGTTCACAAGTTTTATGGTAAAATTTGAATACAAATTGAGCAACAAATCTGGGAAAACATAATCATCAATGTGTAAAATGTGATAGTCATGAGGAAAAAACGAGAATCACCGAAAGGATGTGGGAGGCATTGTGCGGGACGAGGATCAAACAACCAGCAGCCTTGGCTGTATTATTTGTTCTAATGTTTATTGGTGGATGTTTTTTTGTGAAAGCCAATCAGGCAAAGGAATTTGAGAAAAACGATTATGGGGTGTTTTTAAATGCGGACGCCTCATCTTTGGAACGATTTAAAATGTATGAAACGATTGTAATTGATGCACAGTATTTTACAAAAAGGGATATTGAATTGCTCCATCAAAATGGAACAGTCGTATATACATATCTAAATATTGGGTCGATTGAAAACTTCAGGGAGTACTATACAACCTATGCGGAACTGGCAATCGGTGAGTATGAGCATTGGGAGGAAGAACAATGGGTGGATGTAGCAAAACCAGACTGGCAGAAGTTTATAGGACAGCTTTCTCAGGAACTATATGAAAAAGGTGTTGATGGGTTCTTTATAGATAATTGTGATGTATATTATTACGCTCCACGCGAGAGTATTTTTGAAGGTCTTACAGCTATTCTGCAAAATATTATGATGTTTGAGAAAGCGGTCATCATCAATGGCGGAGATACTTACGTGGCAGAATATAGAGAACGCTATGGTGATATTACTCCTATTATGACAGGCGTAAATCAGGAATCCGTATGGAGCAGCATCGATTTTGATAAAGGAACATTTCATGAGCAAATGAGCGAGACGAGGGATTATTTCTGCAAATATTTGGAAGCGTGCAAAGCAGATGGAATGGAAGTATATCTGTTGGAATATACAACGAACCCAAAACTAATCCGAAAAATAAAAGAATACTGCAAGGAGCAAGACTTCCATTTTTATATTTCCAGTTCCCTTGAACTTAGATAATGAGTGTTGAGAAATACGAAAAGTATGCGGTTGCTTTTTCTGGAACAGGATAATGTTACTACTATTATTTGATTGACAAAAATTAGATAGGTTTTATAATTGATATTAAGAATTGTTCCTAATAACGAGTTGGATAGAAACAACTAAAAAATAGAAGAAAAGGGGGTAAGATTATGTTTGAGATGAAACCAGAGTATTACATTGGAATAAAAATGATTGATGAACAACATAAACAGTTGTTTAAATATGCGGATGAAGCATATAGCAGATTATGAAGATTTTGACATACCTTACGGAATGGTTAGTAAATCATATTTTGTATGTTGATGGACAGATTCCACAGGAATGATGTCATATATAGGAGTTTATGAAAGAGATTTATGGATGAAAAACAGTTAAGCATAGATATCGTTGGTTTGGCAGGAGCATATTCTTATGCATTAGATTGTATAGAAGCCGAACTGGTTAATATTACAAATAAGCATGGAAAAAGAGTTGCATACATAAGTGTATGCATGGCAAAATATTGGAATGTCGAAAACGATGCATTGCAAGATTTAGCAATTTGTGCATTACTACACGATAATGCCCTGACACAATATATTACCGAAGAAGTAAAAAAGAATCCTGGTATAGACATAGGGGAAGGTTTTTTGAATGAAAAAGCAAATCTTCACTGTATTTATGGCGAAAACAATATTGCTAAAATTCCATTTAAGACAAATGTATCAAATGTAATTTTATATCATCATGAACATGCTGATGGAAAAGGACCATTTAAAAAGGCTTGGCAGGAGGTTCCTTTATTTGCAAGGATTATTCATCTTGCGGATGTAATAGATGCGATTGCTAACAACATAAAATGTAGACAGGAAAAATGGGATAAATGTTGTGAATTTCTTGTAAAACAAAAAGGATTATTATTTGATGATGAGTGTGTAGAAGCCTTTTTTGAAATGATATCAAAAGAAACATTTGTTTCGTTAGAGGATGGATCTTTTGAGTCAAAGTTATGGGAGATCGTTCCAAGAAAAAAACAGATGTTTGATTGGAATACTTGTAAAAATATTGCAGATTTCTTTGCGAATATTGTTGATTATAAATCTCCCTTTACAAGCAGACACTCTATTGGTGTTGCAGAAAAGGCTGCGCAGTTTGCAAAGTATATTGGATATGATGTTTTAGATATCGAAAAAATGTATCTGGCGGGAGCATTGCATGATATCGGAAAAATGGCGGTCGGTAATGAAATATTAGAAAAACCGGATAAACTTACGGATGAAGAATTTGATAAAATGAAAAACCATGCGGGCTACACATATCTTATATTGTCACAAGTAGATGGTTTTGAAGATATACGAGATTGGGCTGCACTACATCATGAAAAACTAAATGGGAAAGGGTATCCATTTGGAAAAACTGCAGATGAATTAAATGAACAAGAACGAATTATGGCATGTGTTGATATTTATCAGGCGCTTACGGAAGAACGTCCATATAAGAAAGGAATGTCGCATGAAAAAACATGTGATATACTTGATGAAATGGCAGAAAAAGGTTTTGTGGATGCAGATATTTCACGTAAAATGAGAGATTGTTTTCATTAGCATAGTATGAATGTTACAGAAAAACGGGTAGCCATTAACTCATTGGTATAGTTTGCGACGGGAGCAAATTCATTCATGATGCCCTTATAGATTTCAGCAGGGATGGTCCAAAGATCAGTATCTTTCTCTGCTTGTCGAAAGTGATGGATGGAATGTATAATATTGTTAATGATTCAGAGATATTTATTTTGGAAAAAGTTTAATCAATTTGGAGGTATAAAATGAAAGCACATAAGTATTGGTCAATCGGAGCGTTAATTACTATGATTGGAACTTTTTATACTGGATATAAAGGCTCTAAATCAGGTCATAAGTATTTTGCATGCAGCACTCTTATATGTATGATCATGTCCATGTATACGGGACATAAAATGATTTCAGGTAATAAGAGAACAAGAAAACAAGTAGAAAATACAGAAGCAGAGGAATAAAATATGTTAGAAGTAGGAAAAAAAGCACCGGACTTTGAATTGCCGGATCAGAACGGAGAAGTGCATAAATTAAGTGATTATTTAGGTAAAAAAGTAATTTTATATTTTTATCCAAAGGATAACACGGCAGGCTGTACAAAACAGGCATGTGGTTTTTCAGAGCGTTATCCTCAATTTACCGAGAAAGGTGCAGTGATCCTTGGAGTCAGTAAGGATTCTGTAGCCTCTCACAAGAGATTTGAAGAAAAATATGGACTGGCATTTACGCTATTAGCAGATCCGGAGCGTAAAGTTATTGAAGCATATGATGTCTGGAAAGAAAAGAAAAGCTATGGAAAAGTATCTATGGGTGTAGTAAGAACTACATATCTTATTGATGAGCAGGGAATCATTATAAAGGCAAATGATAAAGTCAAGGCGGCAGATGATCCTGAAAATATGCTTAAGGAATTGGCATAATGAAGATTATTTTATCACCTGCAAAAAAGATGATTGCAGATACCGATAACTTAGCACCGGTTGAACTGCCTGTCTATATTGATAAGACAGCAGAAGTATTAAACTGGATGAAAAGCAATTCAAAAGAAGAACTGAAAGCTATCTGGAAATGTAATGACAAGATTGCAGAGCAGAACTTTAACAGATTGGAAAATATGGATCTTTATAACAGGCTTACTCCGGCTGTTTTAGCATATGAAGGGATTGCATTTCAATATATGGCACCATCTGTGTTTGAAATCCAGCAGTTTGAGTATTTGCAAAATCATTTAAGAATCTTGTCTGCGTTTTATGGCATTTTAAAACCAATGGATGGTGTGACTCCTTATCGTCTTGAAATGCAGGCAAAGGTTGGAATTGGAGATGCAAAAAATCTGTATGAGTACTGGGGAGAATTGTTATACCGCTCAGTAATCGATGACAGTAGGATTATCATTAATCTTGCATCAAAAGAATACTCAAAATGTATAGAAAAGTATCTGACACCACAGGACAGATATATTACGATTGTATTTTGTGAGTTATCCGGAGATAAATTGGTAACAAAAGGTACCTATGCCAAGATGGCTCGTGGTGAAATGGTCAGATTCATAGCAGAAAATAATATTGAAAATCCGGTGGAGATTCAGAAATTTGACAGACTCGGATATTCGTTTAGGTCTGATTTATCTTCAGATTCAGAATATGTATTTGAACGCAAAATAAAATAGTGATTCAGATAAAAGATGCTTGGTTTGGCATCTTTTATAATAATGAGAATTATTACTATTTTCGTTGATAATAGGATAATAGAGGTAAACAATTTTAATTTAGAAACAATCCTAATAAGGAGAACGAATGATAAGTAGGAGAAATACCATTCAAAAAGATCTTGTAAGAAATGCCGTATACGAAATGAGAAGACACGTTACGGCAAATGAAGTGTATGAATTTGTAAAAGAAGCATATCCTACAATCGGAAAAGGAACTGTATATAGAAATCTTGATATATTGGTAGAGGAAGGTGCATTAAGAAAGGTTGAAGTTCCGGATGGACCGAACCGATTTGATTTTACATTGAAAAATCATTACCATGTAAGATGTATAAAGTGCGGTGAAATTTTTGATGTGGATATGGATCAAATACCGGATTTGCTGGAAAGAATTCATAACACTCATGGAATTGAGTTTTTGGATTATGATATTTCATTTAAAGGCATTTGCCCGAAATGCAGGGAGAAGGTAAAGAAAGAAAAAAATGGATAGGAAAGCAATGTATAAGTTAAGGTATGGGAATGCCGTAACTGCGGAGAACCTATGCAGGAATTAAAAGCCGGAGTGACAGATGCTGCTGTTGAGAAGCACGCACCTGTATATACAGTGGAAGGCAGTCATGTTCATGTCGTGGTCGGAGAGACAAAACATCCAATGCTTGAAGAACATTTCATTGAGTGGATTACATTAAATACCAATCAGGGAATATACAGAAAACAGTTAAATCCAGGGCAGGAGCCGGTAGCAGATTTTTGTCTTTGCGATGGTGAACAGGTAGAAGAAGTATATGCATATTGTAACCTGCATGGATTATGGAAATGCTAAAAGCATTTATACATATTAAGATTAAAGAACAACACAAATATAACAGTAATATAGGCTGTGTATTAATATATTTACAAGGATATTTCCGGTTCCTTTTTTAGAATGGGAAGCGGAGAAACAGTAGAGAGGAGAATACTACATTCCTTGATAACTGAATATACAAATGCATACAGGACGTGACGTGCGGAGCCGGAAATGTCACCAAGAGAGTTTATGTGGACGGTAGAATCGTATACCTGATATCTTGGAGACAGATGAAAGGATTGAAATGCCTGCAAAAGCTGAGATCAGAAAAACATTTATGATAAATTAAAAAATGAAAAAGACATTCTTCCATAAATCTTAAAGAATGCTTTAAAATTATGTGTTATAGTGATACCTGTTAAAAAGAAAAATCTGGCAGACAACAAAAGAAAAGCCAGCAGAGATGAAAAGGAGATATCGATTATTATGAAAAAAAGATATGCGTTATTATTGACAGGTTTATTAACATTATCACTTGCAGCAGGATGTGGCGCTAAGACTGACAATGCAGGAGAGACTTCTGCACCGGCGGTTTCTGAATCACAGGCAGCAGAGAGTACGGAGCAGACAGCAGATGTACAGAACACAGCAGATCAGGGAGAGGAAAAGACAATCACAGGAACAATTGATGAAATCAAAGATTTCATGTTTATTATCACAGATGAGTCTGGCGCAGCATATGAATTCAGCTTTGAGACAGCACCGGAAGGACTGGAAAATGTAGCTGGTGGAGATACTGTAAAGGTTACATATACAGGTGAAATCTCAGAGGTTGATCCATTTAATGGAACTGTTATTTCTGTTGAAAAGCAGTAAGCTTATAAAACCGAAAAGAATGATGAAAGAGCGATACCACAGCGTACCGCTCTTTTTTTTCGGAAACGTACCGATTTATACAAAATACTTTGACATGAGTTATATCAAACCGTATAATAGACAAGGATAAGCAACGCCAGGCACAGGTCTGGCTGTCTGAGATAGATGAAAACGGAGGAAAACCAATGGCATTAAGCAAGAAGCCGGTAAACGGCATGAAAGATATTTTACCAGAGGAAATGCAGATTCGTGATTATGTGCAGCAGGTGATCAAAGAGACATACCGGAATTTCGGTTTTACACAGATTGAGACCCCTTGCATGGAAAACATTGCAAATTTAAGCAGCAAGCAGGGTGGTGAGAACGAGAAGTTAATTTTAAAGTAATGAAGCGTGGCGAGAAGCTAAAGATCGCAGAGGCAAAGGATGAAACAGATTTAGTGGATTTTGGAATGCGTTATGATCTGACGGTTCCATTGGTTCGTTATTATTCGAACAATGCCAATGATCTCCCATCTCCATTTAAGGCGTTACAGATGGGAAATGTGTGGCGTGCAGACAGACCGCAGCGCGGACGTTACCGTCAGTTTATGCAGTGTGACATTGATATTATCGGAGAACCGAGTAATCTCGCAGAGATAGAACTGATTCTTGCAACAACTACAACGATCGGAAAATTAGGATTTAAAAATTTTGAGATCCGTATCAATGAGAGACGTATTTTGAAAGCAATGGCAGCCTACAGTGGTTTTGCAGAGGAAGATTACGATACCGTATTCATTATCCTTGATAAAATGGACAAGATCGGTCTTGATGGTGTCGCAGAAGAACTTGCAAAAGAAGGTTATGCAAAAGAATCCATCGACAAATACCTCGGACTTTTCAAAGGTGTGGAGGAAGCAGGAAACGGAATCGATGGAATCTGTTATATCGCAAAGACTCTGGAAGGCTTTTTAGAGGAAGACGTTGAGAAAAACTTATTAGAGATCATTAACAGTGTCAACGCTGCAAAACAGGCAGATTTCAAACTGGTATTTGATCCGACTCTTGTTCGCGGCATGAGCTACTATACCGGAACGATTTTTGAGATCGCGATGCCGGAGCTTGGCGCAGCCTGCGGCGGCGGTGGACGTTACGATAAGATGGTTGGCAAGTTCACAGGACAGGATGTACCGGCCTGTGGATTTTCCATCGGTTTTGAACGCATTGTACTCTTATTGATGGAGAGCGGATTTACAGTTCCGATGCAGCGTCCGAAAGTTGCATATCTCATCGAGAAAGGCTATCCGGCAGACAAGCTCGTCGATGTGATCGCAAAAGCGCAGGAGGAGCGTCAGGCTGGCAAACAGGTATTAGTTGTCCGCATGAACAAGAACAAGAAGTTCCAGAAGGAAAAACTTGCAGCGGAAGGCTATAAGGATATTGTGGAATTTTTTAATAACTAGATAATTCAGAATGGAAACGCTATAGCAAAAACTATGGCGTTTTTCTTTCTATTGCGAGAAAAAACGTTGAAAAATAGCACTTCATGGTGTAAGATTAAAAAAGTGTCAAAGCAGGATCTGCTGCAATGATAAAACCTATAAAGACAGGCAGTCTGGACAGCCTGAATGATACAAAGGCTATTTAACGTCCCGATTGCTGTAAGGAATAAAAAACAAGGAGTTAAGAAAATGATTCAGTCAAGAACTCATAATTGTAACGAGTTACGTCTTTCCGATGCAGGTAAAAACGTAACAATCGTTGGATGGTATGAGAACATCCGTAAAGTAAGTAAAAATCTTGGATTCCTGATTCTTCGTGATTTCTATGGTACAACTCAGGTTGTGATCGAGACCGAAGAGATGATGCAGGTGATCGACAGTGTGAATAAGGAGTCTACGATCTCTGTGACAGGTGTGGTAAGAGAGCGTTCCAGCAAGAACAAAGACCTTGCGACTGGTGAGATCGAAGTTGTTCCGGAGAAGATCGAAATTTTGGGAAAATGTATTTACAATGCACTTCCATTTGAAATCAACCAGTCCAAAGATGCAGATGAGAACACAAGATTAAAATACCGTTATCTTGATCTTCGTAACCCTGCTGTCAAAGGAAACATTGTATTGAGAAGTAAGATCGTTGCCGAACTTCGTCAGAAGATGAACTCCTTAAACTTCATGGAGATCACAACACCGATCCTTACCTGTTCTTCCCCGGAAGGAGCAAGAGATTACCTTGTTCCTGCAAGAAATCATCCGGGAAAATTCTATGCACTGCCACAGGCACCACAGCAGTTCAAACAGATTTTAATGGCATCCGGGTTTGACCGTTATTTCCAGATCGCACCATGCTTCCGTGATGAGGATGCAAGAGCAGACCGTTCTCCGGGAGAGTTTTATCAGCTGGATATGGAGATGGCATTTGCTTCCCAGGAGGACGTATTCTCAGTTGTAGAAGAAGTATTGCCACCTGTATTTGAAAAATATGGTGTATACAAGACAGCTTCCAAAGCACCATTTGTCCGTATTCCATATCTGGAGTCTATGGATAAGTATGGAAGTGATAAGCCGGATCTTCGTATTGACCTTGTATTACAGGATGCAACAGAAGTTATGGCAGACTGCGGATTCGGACCATTTGAGGGACAGACTGTAAAAGCAATCGTAGTTGACGGATTTACTGCGACCAGAAAAGTGATCGATGGAATCTGCGCAGAAGTAGAAGTTCAGACTGCAAACAAAGCATTCTGGTTCAAATTAGATGAAAATGGAGAACTTGTCGGAGGAATTTCTAAGTTCTTACAGGATAGAAAAGAAGCTGTGATCGCAGCCCTTGGATTAAAACCGGGTGATTTTGTTGGTCTGACAGCAGGCAAAAAATTAGCCGCACAGAAAACAGCAGGTGTTCTCCGTAAACTTCTCGGTGCAGCAAGCGATAAGCATATGAAGAAAGACTGCTACGAGTTCTGCTGGATCGTTGATTTCCCAATGTATGAGATCGGTGAGGAATCCGGGGAATTAGAGTTCTGTCATAATCCATTCTCTATGCCACAGGGCGGAATGGACGCATTAAACAATCAGGATCCATTAGATATCCTGGCATACCAGTATGACCTTGTATGTAACGGTGTTGAGCTGTCCTCCGGTGCAGTACGTAACCATGATCCTGAGATCATGATCAAAGCTTTTGAGTTAGTCGGACTCGGCGAGGATGATGTGAAAGCAAAATTCCCTGCCATGTACAATGCATTCTGTTATGGAGCACCACCACATGCCGGTATCGCTCCGGGTGTAGACCGTATGATCATGCTCATCTGTGGAGAGGAAAGTATCCGTGAGATTATTCCATTCCCGATGAACAAAAATGCAATGGATATCATGATGGGCGCACCTGCAACTGTTGAACAGAAACAGTTGGATGATGTGCATATTGCGATCAAAATGCCTAAAGAGGATTAACCGGAGTTTAACTTATGAACTGCCGCCTGTAGGTGGTGGCACGGATTTCCTAAGGTTATGTTGT
>NZ_ACFY01000087.1 GCF_000174195.1 Roseburia inulinivorans DSM 16841
CTCAAACCTACTCACTATAAAACAACTGTTTTGGACTCTTTGGCTTCTCAGGATTTGTCATTTTAATCTTTCCAATTGCTACCAACGGCATAACATGTGTCTGAATAGCATAAGTAACAGAAGATAGTCCCAGATATTCACATATTTCTTTTCTTGTACGTGGTGTTCTACAGAATACCAAAAGATTGTTTGCTTCTTCTGGTTCTGGCTCCTCTTTACTGATATTTCCTGCCTTATAAAATGTCACTGTAAAACTGCCTCTCTCGTCTGCGAACTCCGGTTCTCTAAGATGAAACTTTTCCATTTCTCTGCGAATTGTCGGTATTCCGGAATATCTATTTTCTGTAATACGTAATGTTTCTAATGCTAACGCCAATACAGGATTTCTCGTATCCGGCTGCATTTTACCCAACTGGTCAACTTTTATTCTTCCGTATATACCTCCTGGATTTTTTATCTCCATTCTGTCTTCATACATGATAATTTGTATCGGCATACCCTCTGTATGTATGCTATAATCGCGATGCACCAATGCGTTAACAATTGCCTCCCTGACTGCAGTAATAGGATAATCTGTCCGATCCTCGCGCACTCCAGTTTCTGGATTAATAATTGTTTTATTCTTCATATTAGGTCAGTTTACAAGGAACTACACGCAGACCGTGAAACGGGCTGCTGACAACAAACGGCGCTATGCTCCCGGCTGGGTGCATAGCACCTGTTTGTTGCGGGGGTTTCCAAAGGGGGCAGCGCCCCATTTGGCACACGACTTTGCGGAGCAAAGTGTAGTGTGTTATACGCTCTGTCGGCGTTGCCCTGAAAATACCGTTGCCGCCGGGGAGGGCAAGGGCATTTGACGCGGCAGGAAAGCAGGGCTTTGTTTGGGGCTGGTAAGCCGGAAACAAAGGGCTGATTTCAGCAGCAGACAGGGCGTATTATGAAAGCCCCCGTCCCTCGTCCTCCGCCCCCGGCCTATGGGACAAAAAGTCCCAAAGCTCTGGACACCGTGACCAGATGTGTGGCCACACTCCGGGAAAAGTAGCAGGACGGCAGGAAACCGTCAAGGCTGAAATGAATGGGCTGACGCCCGGCCTTGACCGTTCCCCGCCGCCCCGCTGGATGGGTGGACAAGGTGGCCAATCCCTAAAAGTGTTTGGCCGCACTCGTTCATTTTGGGGCCTTTCTTCTCCCAAAATTGAAATGGGCGGGAAAGCCCTAAAATGGCTTTCCCGCCTTGATTACCCATTAGCAAAGACGGGCGAGACTGTCAACGGCGGCGCTGAAAGCGCCGTTCATCTTGACCGTTGACTGGCTCGCCTGGCTTTGCTACTGCCCGTAAGAGATGGAAAAACAAGATGGAAAACAAGGTTAAAAATGGTTGACAAGTCTATCGGATGTGTGTTATACTGTGCGACAGTTTGAGATTGGAAGGAGGCTTACGTGTGTTAATTTGTGTACGCTAATAAGCAATAAAAAGTAGAAGTACCTTTCCACATGATGGTGGGCTTTTTTGCGTGCGTATGCAAAGGAACACGTAGGTTTGACACGAGCAGTCTTTGAACTGTATCGTGGTGTTTTTCGTGCTTTGTTGTTATGCAGGCGTCTGCCCTCTCTGTGGGACAACGCCTGCTTTTTATTGCAGAAACAAAGGAACAATGCAATAAAAAAGGAGGTTCGCATTATGACCCAAAACAACAATTCATGGAGAAAAACTTATTTTACACTTCTTGCCGGACAAGCAATATCCTTTATTAGCAGCGGTATTTTGCAAATGGCCATTATCTTTTATTTGGTTGCGAAAACTAATTCTGCAATCATATTGACGGCGGCAACACTGATTGGATTTTTGCCGCAAGCCTGTTTAGGCCCGTTTGCAGGTGCTTTTGTTGACCGGCACAGCCGTAAAAGCGTAATGATTGGTGCGGATTTGATAATTGCCGCCGCTGGCGGTATTCTGGCGCTGGTGGCGTTTTACATGGAATTGCCCGTATGGTCTATTATGGTTGTCCTGTTAATCCGAAGTGCGGGAACTGCTTTTCATTCTCCAGCATTCAGCGCAGCAACACCTATGATTGTGCCAAAAGAGGAACTTACAAAATGCGCTGGTTACACGCAGACCATGCAAGCAGTAAGTGCGATTATCAGTCCAGCTGCCGCAGCGTTTTTATATGCTGTTTGGCCTCTTAATGCAATTATATTGTTAGATATTGTGGGTGCAATCCTTGCCTGTGTGACTGTTGCGATTTCGTCCATACCAACGCCTGAACTATGTCCAGAAACGAAAAGACAACAGTTTTTACAGGATATGAAAGAGGGGTATGTGGTATTAAAGCAAAACAGGGGCCTCTTTGCTCTGCTCTGGATTGGTGTAATTTATATGTTCTTTTATATGCCAATCAGTACGCTTTTTCCTCTCATCTGTATGTCATACTTCAAAGGAACACCGGCCCATGCCTCTGCCGCTGAAATTGCTTTTGCGGTTGGTATGCTGCTTGGCGGAGTCATTCTGAGCATTTGGGGCGGTTTTAAGAAACGGCGGTACACCATCGGTCTTTCCGTTCTCCTGATGGGCGTTAGCAATATGCTCTCCGGGCTTTTTGCCGCCAGACGCATTTCTTGTCTTTGTTGTGTGCTGTACTGTTATGGGAATTTCCGCTCCATTTTACGGTGTGCAAAATGCGATTTTTCAAGAAACGGTCAAACCAGAATATCTGGGGAGAGTTTTTTCTCTACTGACAAGCGCCGCTTCCCTCGCCATGCCGTTTGGCCTTGTCATTTCCGGGCCTCTGGCGGAGCGGCTGGGAGTTGAGAAATGGTTTGTCATTTGCGGAATTGGCATTATCATCGTTGCGCTTGCCGTATTTTTACTACCCGGTTTGAGAGAGATTGACAATACGCAATAATCAACTGCACCTTTTTCTATTACTAAACAAAATGCCTGGATGGTGGTTCTGAAAAACCAGAACCGCCGTTCAGGCATTTTTTATCTTCGTCCTCTCTGCGGTTTTGGATTCTTCAGCAAGTCGGATTTTTCCGCAATCTTTTTCAGCCACTTCCGTTCTTCTACTGACAGCTTCCTAAAATTCAGCTTGAGCCGTTTGCAGATAAACGCCAAGTACGCTTGTTCCGTGTCGCTGTCCTGGCTGACGATTTCACCAGCAGTTTCCAGCATTTCTTTTAGCGGGTTATCCTCTGGGACGCTGAAAAAATCGTCCTTGTGTGTTTCCCGCAGAGCAAGGGCAATCCCGTTTATGTCCCGTTGTATCACATAGCGGCAAAACTCGTCCTCATCAATATGGGCGGTGATAAGCTGTCTTAACTGCGTATCACTCATGCCAGGATTATGCTTTTTTATAACAGTTGCGCTCATCGTGTCCACTATGGCGTTTGCACCCTGCGCCTGTTTCAGTGCCGTTCCGTTCACATAGATTTCAAGGTCAGCCATCAGCCGGGGGAAATCCGGGTGCGCCGCCAGCTCACACAGCAGGGTATTGTCTATCCTCCCGCTTTTCAGCAGGTCAATCATTTCATCACTCAAACGCAGGTCTGCAAGATCGGCGTTTGGGTGATTTTTCATTTCAGACAGCCCCAGCAGATAATCAGCGGTCACACCGTAAAACTTCGCCAGCCGGATAAGGGCATAGTGGCTGATGTCCTTGAAGTCTTCCGTTTCGTAACTGCCCAGCGCAGACTTGGAAAGCCCGGTCTGCTCCGCAAGCTGCCCCAGCGTCAAGCCACGCTCCACACGTAGGTCTTTTAATCGCTCTTGTATGGATAAAGACATATTCACCCTCCTTGCTAGCTCAACGAAAGAGAAGCCGTTATGCTATGTACTATGCTCATAGCATAACGGCATAGGCATTTACAGTTTTATTTTACCATTTGCTACATCTTCACGAAATTTATCAACAAGCTTCGCTGTCAGCTTGGATTTACCGTAGTGTTCAAGTACAAAAGTACGATAACTTTTTCCATCTACAAGCACATCACTTTTTCTGGTCAACAACCAATTTCCGTTACCTCCTCCCTGTTCTCTAATATTCCAGTCTTTCCCATATCTTTTATAGATTTCATCTTTTTTACCTTGAACAGACATTGATTCGCTTGGAATATAAACAATTTGCATAATAGCTCCTCCTTTATTTTGTGCAAGAAGACCAGAAACCTGAATTTGTCTTTTATCTTTTTTTGATTATATCACAAATCCGAGAGCGTGGAAATAGGGAGTTTTTCAGGCTGATTTCCTACCTCTTGGATATACGGCACAGGCGGTCAAAAAGGTGTAGACTTGGGATAGTTCATCGATGGACAAGCACCTTGGAAACAGAACACGCCAAAGAAAACGGAGGGACGCATGAGCAAAAGACCCTATCAACACCTGCCGCCGCTGGAACACAGGCCGGACGGCTCCCCCTACCGCATAACCCCGCCCCAGAAGAGACGAGCCAGCGGCCTGATACGCCGGGAGTGCTGCAACTGCGAGGACGGAAACTGCCTTGCGCTGGACGATGGCGACACCTGCGCCTGTCCGCAGATGATTTCGTTCTCCGTCTGCTGCAAGTGGTTCCGCTGGGCGGTCTTGCCGCTGGACAGGACGCTGGAAGCGGAGATTTACCGGGACAGGGACTTGAAACGCTGTGCGGAGTGCGGCGGTGTGTTCGTCCCGAAGTCCAACCGGGGCAAATACTGCCCGGACTGCGCCGCCAGAGTTCACAGGCGGCAGAAAACAGAAAGTGAACGGAAAAGGAGGTCTGCTGTGGACAGTTAAGAGCGGGAAAAGCCTTGATTTGCAAGGCTCCGCAAGCCCTCAACCGGGGCGGCTGGTATCATTTATCATTCGCCCCGGAAAAACGGGCCTCTAACCGTCCACAAAACACGCTATGACAAACACGATTTATATTCACCAGCCGGAAAAGGCGTTCAGTTTCACCCGGCTCCCCAATTTCCTTTTTGAAGCACCCACATTCCAGCCCTTGAGCAACGAAGCGAAGGTGCTGTATGCCTTTGTCCTGCGCCGGGCGGAGTTGTCCCGGAAGAACGGCTGGGCGGACGAGTACGGGCGGGTCTACCTGTACTACCCCATCTGCGAGGTGGTCGCTTTGCTCCGCTGCGGGCGGCAGAAAGCGGTCAACACCCTGCGGGAGTTGCAGTATGCGGGGCTGGTGGAAATCCAGAAACAGGGCTGTGGAAAACCCAACCGCATTTACCCGAAATCCTATGAAGCGGTTCCAAACACCGACTTCAAGAAATCCGGTTATGGTACGCCGGAGGGCTGAAAACCGTACTTGGCGAGTACGAAAATCAATCCTCTTGAAGTACGGAAATCTGACGGTATATAGAAATACAGAGATTAAAACCATCTATTTACATTCATTCCATTCCAATCCTATCAGAGATATTTTCGGCGGGAAAACCCGCCGGAAAGGAATGGAATGGGGAAAGGAGTTCAATGGCACAACACGCAATTTTGCGATTTGAGAAGCACAAGGGCCACCCGGCGGGGCCGCTGGAAGCCCACCATGAACGGAAAAAGGAGCAGTACGCCAGCAACCCGGACATTGACACCAGCCGGAGCAAGTACAATTTCCACATCGTCAAGCCGGATGGCCGCTACTACCATTTCATTCAGAGCCGCATCGAGCAGGCCAGATGCCGCACCCGCAAGGACAGCACTCGGTTTGTGGACACGCTGATTACCGCCAGCCCGGAGTTTTTCAAGGGCAAGTCCCCAAAGGAGATAGCGGCCTACTTCCAGAGGGCGGCGGACTTCCTCATTGACCGGGTGGGCCGGGAGAACATCGTTTCGGCTATGGTACACATGGATGAAAAAACGCCCCATCTGCACTTGGTCTTTGTGCCGCTGACAAAGGACAACCGCCTGTGCGCCAAAGAAATTATCGGCAACCGGGCCAATCTGACGAAGTGGCAGGACGATTTTCACGCCTGTATGGTGGAGCAGTACCCCGACCTGGAGCGTGGGGAAAGCGCCAGCAAGACGGGCCGGAAGCATATCCCCACCCGGCTGTTCAAACAGGCGGTCAACCTCTCCAAACAGGCGAGGGCCATTGAAGCGGTTCTCTCCGGCATTACCCCGCTGAACGCCGGAAAGAAGAAAGAGGAAGCCCTCTCCATGCTGAAAAAGTGGTTTCCGCAGATGGAGAACTTCTCCGGGCAACTGAAAAAATACAAGGTCACAATCAATGACTTGTTAGCGGAAAATGAAAAGCTGGAAGTCAGGGCAAAGGCCAGCGAAAAAGGCAAGATGAATGACACGATGGAACGGGCGAAGTTAAAAAGCGAACTGGACGATATGCGGCGGCTGGTTGACCGTATCCCGCCGGAGATTTTAGCGGAACTGAAACGGCAACAGCGGCAGCATGGAAAGGAAAGGTGATCTTATAAGTAATATCAGATACAAAAAGGAAATCGAAATCGTGACTTTTCAGGGAAAGGAAATCACACTGGAAAATCTCTCCCCGGTGTTCACGCCGGAACAGGAAGCAGCCAAACGCCGGGAACTGGAACAGCAGCTTTATGAGGTGTTCCGCAAGTACGCCGACAAGCGGGAGAGTGAGGAAGCCGGGACATAAGGTTTTCCAAACCCATCATTGATTTGCGGGGCTGCTGGCGGTATAATAGAACTGTCAGCAGCTCCGTTTCTTTTTTAAGAAAAGGAGCGACAATATGAACAATCGGATAGACGCAATCTATGCAAGACAATCGGTAGACAAAAAGGACAGCATTTCCATTGAAAGCCAGATTGAATTTTGCAAATACGAGTTGAAAGGCGGTAACTGCAAGGAATACACAGACAAAGGGTACAGCGGCAAGAACACAGACCGTCCGAAGTTTCAAGAACTGGTGCGGGACATCAAGCGGGGCTTGATTGCAAAGGTCGTGGTTTACAAGCTCGACCGTATCAGCCGTTCCATTCTGGACTTTGCCAACATGATGGAGCTGTTCCAGCAGTACAATGTGGAGTTTGTGTCCTCTACGGAAAAGTTTGATACCTCCACGCCGATGGGACGGGCCATGCTGAATATCTGTATCGTGTTCGCCCAGCTTGAACGGGAAACGATACAGAAGCGGGTAACGGACGCTTACTACTCCCGCAGTCAGCGGGGCTTTAAGATGGGCGGGAAAGCCCCTTACGGCTTCCATACGGAGCCTATCAAGATGGACGGTATCAACACAAAGAAGCTGGTGGTAAACCCGGAGGAAGCGGCCAATATCCGGCTGATGTTTGAGATGTACGCCCAGCCCACAACTTCCTACGGGGACATTACCCGGTACTTTGCCGAACAGGGGATTTTGTTCCATGGCAAAGAGCTGATACGCCCCACGCTGGCGCAGATGTTACGCAATCCTGTCTATGTGCAGGCAGACCTTGATGTGTACGAATTTTTCAAAAGTCAAGGTACAGTCATTGTCAATGACGTTGCCGATTTTACGGGCATGAACGGCTGCTATCTGTATCAAGGGCGAGATGTAAAGGCCAGCAAGAAAAACGACTTAAAAGACCAAATGCTGGTACTGGCTCCCCATGAGGGTATCGTCCCCTCCGACACCTGGCTGACCTGCCGCAAGAAGCTGATGAACAACATGAAAATCCAGTCTGCCCGGAAAGCCACCCACACATGGCTGGCAGGAAAAATCAAGTGCGGGAATTGCGGGTATGCTCTTATGAGTATCTACAATCCCTCCGGCAAACAGTATCTCCGCTGCACGAAACGGCTGGACAATAAAAGCTGTCCTGGCTGTGGGAAAATCATCACTTCGGAACTGGAAGCGGTTGTTTATCAGCAGATGGTAAAGAAGCTGGCAAGCTACAAGACGCTGACAGGAAAAAGAAAGCGGCAAAGGCAAACCCGAAAATCACCGCCCTGCAAGTGGAACTTGCCCATGTAGACAGCGAGATTGAAAAGCTGGTGGACAGTCTGACGGGGGCAAACAATGTCCTGTTCTCCTATGTGAATGTGAAGATAGCGGAACTGGACGGGCGCAAGCAGGAACTTCTGGCAAGGATAGCGGAGTTGACTGTGGAGGCCATCAGCCCGGAACAGGTCAGCCAGATTTCCGGCTACCTCGATACCTGGGAGAATGTATCTTTTGATGACAAGCGGCGTGTGGTGGATTTGATGATCACCACCATAGCCGCCACAAGCGACAGCTTGAACATCACATGGAAAATCTGACTGGCGGCACCCCTCCCGTCAGATACCTACCCTGTGTAGTCCCTTGTAAACTGTACTTTCCTTTTTACAAAACTAATTGCCTCATCAAGCATCTCTGAAATATTGCCTTCAATTCGTTGATTGTCTAAAAATCTCTCTCCTGAATCGCCAATGCATCCAATCTCTGTTCCTGGTACAGCAATTGCAGTAATGCACAGCTGTGGAAAATACGCTTGCGGATATGGACTAAAAATCATCGTTGCACTCAATGTTATCTCATTATTTCTAGTCACACTCATCAACTCATAAATACTTTCGTCATCCATGTTCGATAAATTGGGTTTTCCGCTTTTAAGTAAGTCAATATATAATGCTAACTTTTCTTTATTTAGCGACGATAATGTTGCCCTTTGCACTCCGCGAATATCATCTTGGTACTTCTTTCTGTACGCTTCGTAACTATAAACCTCATATTCTGTCATTGGTTCATCACTATCGCCCACACGCGTATAAGAGCCTTTCAAACGTCCTTTTCCTTTATAAAACACTGGTCTATCCGTCAAATCAACGCCCGGGATTTCAGCTGAAACAAAAGCCTTTCCATCTTTTTGTGCAACAGTCAATAACGGCCTGACAATCGGCTCCATTTGCAGGCATTGTTCATTTATCTTTTTTTGTATGTCCTGTGGGTCATAAACTCCTACTTCTTTATAATCCTGCTTTTCATCAATTCCGAAAATAATGATTCCGCCCTCATCCTGATTTGAAAAACTGGACAAAGAATCATACAAATGCTGTGGGCATCCTTTTTCTGCACTTTTTAATTCAAGAATATTTGATTCCGATTTCATTCTTTGAATCATTTCAAGTTTTCCGATTAATTCTTCCTCTGTCATTTAACTTCCTCCATTTCTTTCTATTCTATCATCCTCTTTACTTATATGCAACGATCTCAAATAATATTCTTAATCTACAAAAACGAACTCAAATTATATTCTTAAAATTTAAGTTCCTTTTATTTTTAAAATATTATCTTAAAACAAAGTCAAATTTGGACATCATTTTTTCAGTTGTCATTTCATTTCATCTATTATATTTTACCTTTTCTATTATCTTTTTCAAATATATAGTTTTCCTGTATTTACTTCTATCATTAGCTTGTACACACTAAAAACGTGCATTGTAAAACACAAAAAAAGACCGCCCGGAAATCCATACGCCTCCCGAATGATCTTTTTTCTACCTTTCTCTCAATGCTGACACTTCCTGTGTGGTGCATAATCATGAAATGATTGTTTGTTTCAAATTAATACGTACAACGCATACGTTTTTTACCCATGCATATGTAAATACTTTTCTTTCGTCGCCAGCCCTCCGCGGATATGACGCTCGGATTTATTGACATCCAATACTTTTCTTGTCTCAGCTGCCAGAGATGCATTGATTTTTTCCAGACGTTCTGTAACATCCTTATGTACCGTTGATTTCGATATCCCAAAATACTTTGCTGCCTGTCTTACCGTCGTGTTGTTGTCGATAATATATCTTGCTATCTCAATTGCTCTTTCCTCAATATAACCTTTCAAAAAAATTCCCCTGCAATACTTGTTTTTACATTGTATGCAGGGGAATCCTTTTTATTATTCAATTTTTAAATTAACGCGGTTCCTTTCCCTTTAGCATACGCTTATTTTCATACATATGCGTATCTGCCCTCTTTCTTGTATCCACAAAACTCTGATCCACATTGTCATCATAGAACGCATAGCCGCAGGCGATCTCCACTTCCACTGAATGATCTGTTCCTTTGTATTGCTTCTGAAGCTCTTTCAGTCTGTCCATTGCTCCTTCTATGCTATTTTCCTTGGCATCCGGCATGATCACACAGAATTCATCTCCACCAATACGATATACTGTATTCTCCTGTGAAAATGCATTTGTGATCATCTCCGATGCCTTTTTCAGGTAGGTATCGCCTGCCTCATGGCCATACCGGTCATTACACTTTTTCAGGTTATTCAGATCTAACATGACAATGGCGGTCTTGTCCGGATGCTGATTGTCTCTCTCCCATTCATCATAGGCATTCCTGCTGTAAAGTCCGGTCAAAATATCCTTCAATGCAAGTTCTTTATAGATGGCAGCTTTCTGTCCTTCATGAAGTTTTTCCATGGAATCTGATGCTGCAAGCCATGCCAGCAGACAGATATAAACAAGGAATCCTGTTCTTCCCAGAATATCCACAACAGTTGAAATAACATAAAAAAATATAATATCTGCAGCAAATGCAGCAAAAAGAATGATAATTCCCACAATATTCGTCTTTGCGATTCTATCCATGCCGTGCTTCTTCACGTAATGAACCAATGCATATCCCAGATATAGGATATCCATAGCCATTAATATATGGGTAAATGTTACAGAATTCCGAAATTCAAGTACTCCTGTCATATGGAGCAGAACGCATGCCGCCATATTCAAAACACTTAAAAATGTGATTGATCCGGCAGCCCATTTATCTTCCGGCATTAAAAAACCCTGCACAAACATCGCAAAAGGTGCTGGCATAAGCATGATCAAAATATACCCAAGAATAGAACCTGCCACTGTATTTTTGACCAGAAGCGCCATCATCACCGTCTCATTCAAAGACCATGCGCCCATCAGCACAGCAAATAATCCAAAATACAAAACATAGTTTTCAATGCGTATCCCTTTATTGCCAATGATAAAATACATGATCAGAAATATACCGATTGCCAGTTCCAACAGACACACACACGCACCTATTGCAGAATTGCGTATGAGATACAGCACCTCATCGACTGCCTCGCCGATATAAAAAGACAGGGTCTCGCCGCCCACTCTCTCGTACGCAGCATGTGTCCTCACAATGACCTGCCCACAATCCGGATCAATCTCCAGAAAATTCCAGACAGACCCGGGTGTTGTGCCAAAAATACCTGAAACCGGCTTCAGATTATAAATCAGCTCGCCATCTTCATACACTTCAATACCAAGATGGATTGAATAAAAAGCAAGACATATATTTTTCCCCGTAAACTGCTCTCCTGAGAAAATGTATTCTTTTGTCATTTCATCTACCTGTGTAATGCTCTGGGGCGTGATCTGCTGATGTCCTGCGATCTCCCCCTTCCGGAAATGTGTTTCATTTGTTGCAAACAGAAAACTGCCGACAACAAACAGCACGCCCAGAAGTGATACGATATAGTAGGAACCTGATAATATTTTTTTCATTTACACCTCCGTATTGGCAGCCCTGCAAAACTGTTTCATTGTATTTTCTACTTTTCTTTCTTTCCAAACAGGGATGACCAGAAACTCTTCCGCTGTTCCTTCTGCCGCTGTTCTTCCAAAGCCTCTAATTCTTCTTCTGACTGATAACCTGGCAAAATATCATCTGCAAAACTTCTTCCCTGCAGATTCTCCATATGATCGATGCGCAGGCACATTTCTTTTGTTGCCTCCATCATGTACACCATCATTTTTTTGACATTCAGATAAAGTTTATCCGCATTATGCCTGATCTGATCCGGATTTTCCTCCATAAAAACACATTCATCGCCCCACACGCGAAGCCACTCCAGACGATCTCTCTGCTCTTTGCGCACAACACTTAAAAAACGGCTGACCATGGCATTATGATCATCATCTCCTGTATAACAGAGATAATCTTCCAGCGTAGCACTCTCCGGAAAATGGATCTCATAATAGCCATTATAAATACGGCAGATCTTTTCCGTTGCCCTGCGCAGCATCATGCCACATCTCTGTGGTTTTGTCCAATATAATTCCTCTGCTTTTTCCAAATTTTGATACAATGAATCATATAGCTGTCTCAAGTCATCTGTAGAAGGCTCTGCCTCTTTTATGTAATCAAAGTTCACATCCGTATCCTGCCTCTCATTTATCTATTCTGGCTTCCCTGTGTTTCAACCATTCCATTTTATCAAGCTAACATCGGTGTAAAGTCTTCGGTATCTCCGCAGAAAAATCCGCCGGTTTTATCCATGATCCTGCGCATGACCTTTTTTGCCTCCTCATAAGTTTCCGGCTTAAAGGTCACTAGGAAAACCGTTTTCACCTGATGTTCTGCTGCAAAAGAAGCCGTAACCTCGTCTTTTGGATGGATCTGTGCTGTCTCGATATCTACAGAAGCTCCATCTGACATTCCAATCTCAAGAACTCCGGCATCTTCCCAGATTTCCAATTCATAGCCATCCTGTTCCCCAAATGCTTCATATATCTGTCTTACACCGATTTCCTGTGGTGTCATATAAAGCCAGTCTCCCGGAACTTTTATTACCTCAGATGCTTTCTTTGCTTTTCCGACGGATTTCTTTTTTGACTGTTCTGTTCCCTTTTTTTCTGATAGTTTCATGCTCTCTCTCCTGAATGATATTCTTACGCCAGAATTCTCTCTCGTAATTTTACATACGATATGCTACACTGATTATAGCCGAAATTTGAAAGGTATTCTATAGATTTATGAAAATTTTGATATTATCCTGTGATACGGGTGAAGGACACAACAGTGCCGGAAGAGCTGTAAAGGAGGCCGCCGAATCAAAAGGGCATACAGTAGAAATGATGGATATGTTTCTTTTATCCGGGAAACGCACCTCCCATGCCGTTGCCGGAGCGTATGTTGGCATAGTAAAACATATTCCATTCTTTTTTGGATTTATTTATAAAGCAGGAATGCTGATCTCAAGTTCCAGACGGAAATCTCCCGTCTATTTTGCCAACGCCTTATTGGGAAAAAAATTAGCCTCCTATATTGACGGACATGATTTTGACATTGTTCTCACTCCGCACCTTTATCCTGCGGAGACAATGACTTACATGAAAAAGAAAAAACTTTTGCATATGCCGGCAGTTGCGGTTGGAACAGACTACACCTGTATTCCATTCTGGGAGGAGACAAATCTCGATTATTATGTGATTCCACACGAGGATCTGATCCCGGAGTATGTAAAACGCGGCGTTCCGGAAGAGAAACTGCTTCCCTATGGCATTCCGGTGCGGCAGGATTTCTGCAGAAATCTGTCTAAGGAAGCTGCAAGAAAAAAACTGCACCTCCCGATGGATGTTCCGATGTTTCTCGTCATGAGCGGAAGTATGGGATTTGGAAAACTGGCTGTTTTTGCGGCTGAGTTAGCACTCCGTTGCCGGAACGGAGAACACATTGTGATCATCTGTGGAAATAATGCAAAGATCGAACGCATTTTGCGGAAAGAATTTCATTTTAACAAACGGGTCCATATTATCGGATATACCAATCATGTATCCCTTTTTATGGATGCCTGCGATGTCATTTACACAAAGCCGGGCGGACTTACCTCGACAGAATCTCTGGTAAAAAATATTCCGATTGTCCACACGGCTCCGATTCCTGGATGTGAAACTGCAAACCTGCAGTTTTTTGGTGCAAGACATCTCTCTGTCTCATCGAAGCATCTTGCAAAGCAGGTACAGCTTGGCAAAGCACTGATTGAAAATGATTCGCTGCGTGAACAGATGTCAGAGGCACAGTGCAGAGAACGTAAGCCTGAAGCCGCCATGCAGATTGTCAGTCTGTTAGAACGGCTTGTTTCTCATGAATAGAAAGGGGTTTTTATGTTATATCTCTTTTTTACGCTTCTTGGATTCGTCCTTGGAAGCACATTGTTTGCTTATTGGGTGCCAAAAATCATCCGGCACGTTGATATCCGGGAACTTCCGGCAGACCACAATCCGGGCGTTGCCAATGCCTTTATGTATGGCGGATTTTTCTGCGGAATGCTCTCCCTGATTTTAGAGCTTGCAAAGGGATTTGTGCCGGTATTTTTTGGACAGCACTTTTTAGATGTGCATTCGCTGCTTTTTATCCCGGTGCTCATCGCGCCGGTGTTCGGACACGCATTTCCATTTTTTCAAAAAGAAAAAGGCGGTAAAGCAATTACCGCCTCCTTTGGAGTTCTGCTTGGTCTGTTTCCGGAGATGCGTCCGGCAGTGTACCTTGCATTTTTCTTTATTTTCTTTTCCCTGATCGTTGTGGTCAGCCCACATTCTTTCCGGTCCGTCGTGACTTTCGGACTGTTTGCATTCTGTGTGCTGTTTACCGTAAAAGTTCCATCGATTCAGATTGGAAGCTTTCTGATCACGGCAATCGTGATCTACCGGCATTTTATCAAATACCTCGGCGAGCCGCTCCACATACGGCTTTTCAAACATACAGCATAGCCTCACGGCTATGCTGTTTTTTCTTCTCCACACTATTCAGCTTACCAGCACAGGACTTCATGTCCGTCCTCCGTCACAAGTACCATAATCTCCCACTGTGCGGATGGAAGTCCATCATCTGTATACACTTCCCAGTCATTATCGGAATCAACATAGATATCCGGCTGTCCCATGTTCACCATCGGCTCAATTGTAAAAATCATGCCAGGAACCATCAGCATTTCCTGTCCACGTCTGGAATTATATCCTACCCACGGCTCCTCATGGAACTCAAGGCCTACACCATGTCCGCCAATTTCACGGACAACTGTGTATCCATTGGAAAATGCATGGTCATGGACCGCCTGCCCCATGTCACCTAAAAATCCCCATGGTTTTACTTCTTTTAATCCAAGTTCGACACACTCTTTGGTCACCTGAACAAGTTTCTTCTTCTCAGGGCTGACCTCACCAATACAGAACATTCTCGAAGAATCAGAAAAATATCCGTTTAAAATGGTAGAGCAGTCAACATTGATAATATCCCCTGCCTTTAGGATCACATCCTTGGAAGGAAAACCGTGGCATACCTGATCATTCACAGAGGTACACACAGAAAATGGATATCCTTCATAGTTGAGTGGCGCCGGGATTCCACCCATGCTTGTTGTCATATCGTAAACGATTTTGTCGATCTCTGCCGTATTCATACCCTCATGGATATTTTTCTCAATGTAATCAAGCACTGCAATGTTAATTTTACAGCTCTCTTTAATGCCTGCGATCTGCTCTGCATTTTTAATAATGTTACGCTGCGGCACGATATGTCCCTGTGACGCATATCTTGCGATCTTCTCATCAAATGCTTCATGGCATGCCTTGTACTTTCTGCCACTTCCACACCAGCATGGATCATTTCTTCCAATTTTTACTGACATAATTTTTCTCTTTTCTACTTTCTAATTATCAAGCGTGACAGAGCCAAAATCCACTCTGTCCCATACTTTTTCGTTCACACTGTATTCGTGTTCCGACAAAAGTGCCTCATAGGCTTCCCCATTAAAATTATACGCCTCGTACTCTTTTTGGTTCATCTCTGCATAAATACTCTGATATTTGTCAGCCAATGCTATTTTCTCCATTTCAGAATCCAGTTCTTCTTCTGAAATCCCCAATTGTTCTTTCTGCCAGTCCTCTAAATCAGACCAGAAATCACTCTCATCATTTTCAAGATATTTCTGCTCCGTTGCATCCAGCGTCAGACCTTCTGCCACAGCCATCTGATAAAAAATCTCATCATGAACAGCCATATCCAACGCCGCCTGTTTTGCAGTAAGCTTCACAAACTGCCCGTCTGTATAAACATTCCAGTACTGTCTTGGGTTGTCCGGATTATAGAGTATTGCCTGTTCCTGAACTGTTTTTTCCTCATAAGCTACATAAAATGCGATATCTTTCAAAGTCAATGATACATCATCCACGGTAACCGCAATCTTATCTAATGCCTCATTGTAAACCAGATATTCCTTCTTCTCTTTCGACTGGAAAGAAAACGCTATAACAACGATCAAAATGAGTACAAGAATGATCGTAAAACGTATTCGCTTCTCCATATTATCGCCGCGCCCTTCTGTATGGTGCTTACTGACAAAGTTTTGCAACTACCTGATTGATCACGCTTCCTTCTGCCTTGCCTTTTAATTCAGGCATCACATTTTTCATGATCATTCCCTTGTTCCTGCCCGCAACGATATCTGCAAATTTCTCAGTAATAAATGCTTCCACTTCCTCTGCGGACATCATTTTTGGTGCATATTCCTGATAAATATCGTATCTTGCCTGATATTCTTCCTTCAAATCTGTTCTCTCTGCCGGGCATGTATCAATCTGCTCTTTTACAGATTTGATTTCCTTTAAAATGACACGGTCGACGATCTCCTCGCTGATGTTGTCTCTGCATCCCTCATCAATGGCCACTTTCTTCGCTGCAGATACCAGTGCGGAAATCGCATCTTTACGAACTTTATCTCTTGCCTTCATGGCTGCTATCATATCTTTTTGTAACTGTTCAAACTGCATAATATTTCTCCTTCTTTCATTGTCAGTTTCCGATAGCTGCGAATCCCCTGTTCGTTTATTAGAAGTTTCGCAATTATCCAACTGTTAGTATAGACAAACTCTGCAAGATATTATATCACTTTTTCCAGAAAGTTACAATTCCTTTATAACACCCGTCGTATCGTCAGGATCGTACGATACGTCGCACTTCCGTAACAGATTCCGTTTGTCGGGCTGGAAGCATGCACGATCCTTCCATTTCCCATATAGATTGCAACATGTCCCGGATAGCAGATGATATCTCCCGGCTGTGCGCAGTCATAGCTTACTGCCTGTCCGCAGCTCTGCATGGAATAAGAGTTTCTCGGAAGTGAGATTCCATACTGTCCGAAACATGCCATGACAAAATAAGAGCAGTCAGCCCCCTCCGTCAGACTGTTGCCGCCGTACACATACGGATAACCGACATATTGGCTCGCAAAGGCCACCACATCACTTCCGCTGACATTTGTAGTGTGTGCAGGATTTAAACCTGAAGATGTTAAACCGGTTCCTGAACCTGAAGCTGACGCATTTGTGTCACTGCCCGTTGTGTTTGACTGATTTCCTGCATTTTGCTGTTGTTGTTGCGCTGCCCGCCTTGCGGCTGCCTCTTCTGCTGCCTGACGCGCCTGTTCATCTGCAATGATCTGGTTCTGCTTTTTGATCGTATCTGCATACTGGCTTGCAAGACTTTTTGCACTTGCAAGCTGGGCGTCAAAATTATCCATCGCAGCGCTTTTTTCTGCGATCAAAGCCTGCAGGGAAGATGCCTGATCTTCATAACTGATCTTTAGCTCTTCCATCTCTGCCAGCTGTGCATTTAACTGATCCTTCAGATCTGCCACCTGCTGTACCGTCTCCTGATAAGCAGTAAGCTGCTTTCTGTCGTAATCATACACTTCGGATACATATTCCACACGGTTTAAAAGGTCGGTGATGCTCGTTGCTCCCATCATCGCTTCCCAGTAATTACTGTCACCGTTTTCATACATATACTGAATTCGCGTTTTCATCGCGTTATATTGCGTCTGCTCTTTCTCCTGTGCGACTTCCAGATCAGCATTCGCCTGGTCAATCTCATCCTGCTTTGCATCCATATCGTTTTCCAGAAGATCCATATCTGTGAGCAGTGCCATGAGCTGGTCATCATAAGCGTCCATTTCCTCCTGAAGATCACTCTGTGCCGCCTGGATCTCATCAATTTGGCTGTTCAGATTATCCAACTCCTGCTGCGCTTCATTTTTCTTATTTTTTGCATCGTTAATAACGGACGCATGAACTGAGTATATGCCTCCAATGCCAAGCACGCATGCCATAACTGCCGCTATGATCTGCTTTTTTATCTTTATCTTTTTCATCGCTCGTAAAAATTTCATAAAAGCGTTAATCTCCTTGTGTGAAAATAAATGAACGATAATTGTGTAACTCCTCTTACCTTTATTTCAAATTGTTCAAAATCAACAAAAACATTCAAGACACGCTCCCGCTATGTGTCACTCGCAGCGGTACTGCTCATTCTTCGCAGTACTTCGCAAATTCATTTAAAATCTGCTACGCAGATAGGAATTTGCTCACACCTGAATCATCTTCGCACGGTCTGTGCAGTAAATGCGCAGACCTGATTAAAAATGTCGTACCTGCTTTCTAAGAACCGGCGGTTCCCCAATGTCTTTCATGTCTTTTGTTAATTTTTCACAATTCAATTTACGTTATGATGAGTTACACAATTATCTGATATTCTATCTACAATGTCGTACCTATTTTAACACATTTTTCTATATAGTGGATAGCATTTCCATAATTTTACAAGGAGATAAAAGCTAAATAAATGCCTACCGGGAAGAAGTAACGCACGAATTTCAGAGCCGGGATGTAGGCTGCAATATCCACAAGAACCGGGCAGAACACCAGATTTATCAACACAAGCAGGAACATGTGGGATGTAAAACTGGTCAGATTTTGTATCCATTTTCCAACGATCCATATCCACACGATACAGGCTGCCAGTAACAATAGCATGGCACTGATCTCCCGAAGGAGTCCGCGGCTCTCCCTGGAACAAAGCAGTAACACCAAGCCAGCCACCGCCGGAACGGTTCCCGCTGCGAGAAGTCCCATCATCTGAAATCCTTGGCCAAGTGGCGCCGGAAGTGCCAGATATGGTTTTCCACTGCCTGCTTCAAAGCGTCGTCCGTATTCCACAAATAAGTTCAAAAATAGAAACAATGCCACAAGTCCGTGAAGTGGAAATACCTGTTTTTCTTTCTCTGTCGTCTCCACCGCCTCTGTCTGCTCCACATTAACCTGAAAAACTTCGTTTCCTTTGAGATATTTTTCATAATTGGCAAGCAGAACATCACATGCTGCTTTTGCATCATCTCCAAACAACTGCTCTGTCCTTGCGCTCAGCATCTGTGCTCCGTACACCTCAAACAGCGCCGCATAAAATGTCTCACGCGCCACCTCGCCCTTTGTGGTAAGCGGAGTACAGAGATACGACACACTGTTTTTTAACTTTTCATGCTCAAATTTCTTTTCAAAATTGTTGGAAAAATAAAAACCACATTCCAGTTTTCCTGCAATGACATCCTCCTGCAACGCCTCTTTGCTGTCGTACATCACAAAGGAAAAAAGACTTTCACGCTGTGTCAGATGTTCCAGCACTTCTTTTCCATGCGTTCCGTCTGTTTCCACAATTCCAACGGTCACATTGTCAGACTGCGGCATGGAGATCTGTCCGGCAAACCAGACCACAAAAAACATGGACGCTAATAACAGCAAGCTTGTCCCGCGTTTCAGCCACGCTTTCAACTGTAAAAAGTACCAGTTGAAAAGCGCTGATTTTCCAAACCCTCCGACGGTCAGACTGCCTCCTTTTTTTTGTTCCTTCCGTTCCACCTTTCCAAAATATCCTGCCGCTTTTGCCCATAACACGCTGGCCGCAAAAAGCACAACAAACATGAGAATCAGCTGCCTTGTCTCCTGCCCTTTGATTCCGAAAAACAATAATTTCAGATAATAGCTGTCCCAAAAGGTCAGTGGAAAAAAGGTTCCGATTTTTCCAAAAAGTTCCGGCAGATATGCAGTAGGGATCACAACACCGGAAGCCATGATCTGAAAAACATTGACCGCAAGCAGCACGATCGTTCCTCTGGTGCTCTCTCCCGAAATCGTATAGATCAGTTGAAAATACGCTGCGATCACCGCTGCAAGAAGCAGTGTTCCAGGCAGCACCTCCCGGTCAAACCACAAAAAAGACAGATGATACTTCCCTGATACCAGACAGCCCACAGCATACACCAAAACTCCCACAAGCCACAGCGGAACGGTCATAAGAAGCACTTTGACCAACGCATTTTTCCCTTCGCCGATACCGTAAATTCTGATTTTATCCTCCACAGCACGGCTCTGCTTCTGATACAGATAACCATAATTGACCCCCATCATCAGAAAGAGGAGCAAAACAGCCGCAGAAAAATAGTATTGATGGAGGTCTGCTTTTCCAAGCGAAGAATACACATTTTTCTGGAAAACCAAAGTGCGGTCAAACGCCTCATAAATATAAAGTTCGGAGATCACATCCCCAATCTGATCCCTTGAGATTTCCGCCTGATAAATCTGCGCGGTATCGTAGGTGGCATAGACACCAGCCTCCGCCGTCCGAAGCAGGGAGACGCCGTCCGCCACAAGTTCACCGAACACTCTCGTGTTTAACGAAGCATTTTCCGGGAAATAAATGGTTGCCGGTGTATTTTTCCCGGAATCCACATCCTCGTAAAACTGTTCCGGCAGTGAGAGCACCGCATCTAATGTGCCTTTTTCCAGCGATGCCATCGCTTTATCCTGATTCAGGTACTGAAAGTGGCAGACACTTTTCACGCTGTCCATCGCAGAGATAAACTGTGCCACCATCTTCGTCTGTGCCTCATCCTCAGGGATCACAACGCCAATCTCCGCCGTTTGGAACACACCTGCATCCTTCATAACGAGACTGACCGCAAGCACTCCGCCTGCGATCAGTAATAACATTACTATAAACTTTACCATGCTTTTTCTCGCCGCTATCAGGCTTTTTTTACCCTCAAGTGACAGATATCGAAGAAAAAATCTCATGAATTAAAATCCACCTAACATTGCTGCAAAGATTTCATGAAGAAGATCCTGCCATTCCTCTTCCGTTGCATTTCCAAGGTCAAAGGTATCGCCGGAAACTTCCTCAAACTGGGCACCTTTTTTCCAAGTGATACTACCGCTCACATCTTCAGAGGCACTTCCGAGATCATCAATGGTAATGACCATGCTGTTCTTATCGACTGCAAGATTTCCTGCAAAATTATAAGATTCTTCATCATATTTTGCTTCCATTGTGATATCTCCGCTGTCACTGTCATACGTGAACTTTACGGTATCGTTTTCCTCGGCGATCATCGTGATTGTCTCGACACTACCCTCGTTACTTCCCTGAACCTCGACCACTTTCTCATCATCTGCAAGGAGGATCATGTTCTGCATTCTCGTGTCACCGCCGAGGAACTGGACTTCAAAGGAAACATCATTTTCCGGTATAATATCAATCGCTGCATACTGACCTTTGTATAAGTAGAATACAAGTGTCGTGCTGTCGTCAAACTCTTCCACTGCCTCTCTCATAGACGCGACAAAATCTGCTGCGGTCAGATCAAGTGCATCCATCAGCTCCTGATAATCTTCCCCGTAAAGTGTCTCAAGTCCATCGATCACATGATTCACATTTTCTTTGGTCACAACCGTCTGATATCCCTTACAACTGCGCTCTGTTCCGTCGATGGTAAAGTCTTTTGCGTCCACTTTGGAAAATTCCAGCGTATTGTATTCATCCGCGTAAACTTTTAACATTTTCTTGCGGAACTCATCTGAATTCTGGTTATCATAAGCAGCCTTAAGCGTCGCATCCACTGCATCGAGCGTATCCTGGTCTACCATTTCCAGCAGATATCCACTCTTTTCATTTCTGTAATCATAGGTAAACAGGCGTTCACTGATTGTCGGGACTTCCACCTGCACACTGTCCGCACCAATGTCTGCTAAAAAATCAATCGATGGTGCACCGGAAATATTGAGATTTCCTTTTATCTGCTTCTGTTCCTTCGAACTGCGCCCCTCCATGGAAATATCGCCCTCGTTCATGGAAAGATCCATTTTGAGTGTATACTCATCCGAATACAGGGAAACACAGTCTTTTAATGTCTCTCCCAAACTTCCCATGTCACTCACAGTCTTTGCACCTGCAAGCAATACCTTTTTTGATGGGCTTAAAAAAGCTCCTGTTTTGACCGCTGCAAATACGCCAACGCCGCCCGCGACAACCACTGCTGCCACCACGCCCGCAATGATGGAGATTTTGTTTCCTTTCTTTTTTGGTGCTTCCGGTGTTGGTGTTTCCATCTGGTTTGCCGGTGTCACAGTATTCTCCACCGGATTTTGTGTTTCAAATTGTTCGTTCATAACGAATCCTCCCTTGTTTTTCTCTGTTTCCTTAGTATTTGTACTTGATTGTCATTCTGACATGCCTGCAAACTTTTGCAAAATATCTTCTGCATCTAATTCCTGCACTTTGCCCTCATCCATAAAAAGGCATCTGTCCGCATTGCGTATCTCGCTCTCATCATGCGTCGTCATAAGGATGATTCCATTTTTCTGCTGATAGGTTTTCATCCACTGGTGAATGCTCTCTTTATAATAAAGGTCAAGAGCTGTCGTCGGTTCATCCATCAGTAAAAATGGCGGGTTCTCCACAAGTGCACACGCAATGCTCAAACGCCGTTTCATACCACCGGAAAGTTTGCTTACCTCTGTTTGCAACAAATCCTCCAGTTGAAACTGTGCGACCAGCTCTTTTGTGTTGGCGTTGTGGCTGCCGCCCCAGAGTTTCAGATTATCCTGCACCGTCAGTTCTTCCATCAACGGATTTTCCTGCGGCACATAACCGCAAAACCGACGAAATGTACTGCTTTTGTAGGCTGCTTTTTTTCCAAAATAGCATAGTTCACCGCCATCCGGCTTTAAAATGCCCGCCATGATCTGCATTAAGGTAGATTTGCCGCAGCCGTTTTTCCCTGCGATCGCAACGCACTCCCCCGGCTTAACCTGAAAGGTGATATCGGACAGTACTTTCTTTTTCCATAACTTTTTCGAATCTGTGTTACCTCTATCATGTTATCTCAATTCTTCTTAATCTGCTTTTCATTGTCTTTTTGTGATTTTTCAGTACTTCACAATTACGATTCGTAACTGTTCAGTTCTACTTTCTTTACAATCAGAATTTTTTCTCCTCTGCGCAGATCCTCATCCGTCCGGTGATTATCCCGCAGAATATCTTCCACCGTTGTGTGATTCTCCTTTGCGATACTCCAAAGCGAATCCCCATCTTTTGCAATGTAACCGACCAGTCCCGGACGCTTCTGTAACTGCTCCATATCCAGAGCCTCCTCACGCATATCAGTAATATTATCTATCTGTTCCTGCTCAAATGCAAGCAAATCTAATCCGATCACCGCTTTTATTTCCACATGATCCTGATCGAGCATGACCGCGGACAACTGGCTGATCCTGCAATCAAGCTCTGTCTGCAGTTTATTTTTCCGCTCCAAAGCCTCCAACTCTTCCGGCTTATTGCGCTCTGTCCGCGCCGTCTGCTGTGGGATTTCAATGAGCTGTTCAAATGGATAAATCTCTCTGGCAGAACCGATTGGCATCTGATCGTCGGTCGTGATATAAAGCAGTTCTGTGACCAGAATCCCCTCTGCACGCACGCCCTGTTCGGTCAATTCCGTGCTCTCTAAATGAACCGTTCCCTCACAGGAACAAATCTGTAAAATCTTCTCCTGACTTTCCGCTAACTCCATCTGCTCGGTCAGGCGGCACTGGCTGTCATTTTTCACAGAAATATGATGTAAAGTCACGCCTGTGCAGACCGGAATGATCTCCTTTTTCAGAGAATAAACGTCCTCTAACATGGAAATCTCCTGTTCTTTCCACACCCGGATATCCAGATTCATCACAAGTTCCAGGACCAGAACGCGTTCCTCACCGTCGTAGTCCGGCTTTACCTCAAGTTCCATGGAAGCCGGTCTTGCCTTCACTTTATAAATAATATCTGCCTCCGTTCCTGCGTCACATTCCACACCGCAGTCCAATGGAATCACCATCTCATACCACTGCACGCGGTCTGTTTCCTCTTCCTCCTGATACAAAACGGAGATGAGCACTTCGCCACTCAGTTTTACACCGTCCTGCCCCATTTTTGTATCCAGATTGCGGATTTCTAAGCTTTTCCATAAAATTTCCTGCACATTGGGTTTGCTTGACGGCAGTGTGATCTCGCTTTTCTGGCGGCACTGATCGCGCTTCATACATAAAAGCTGTAAGATATTTGTGTTCCGATAACGTTTTTCACATCCGTCATCCGCCTCTATCCCAACACAGAGTTCATCCTCTTTTTCCCGCGGTTCTTCTGTCTTTAACAAAATGACTGCCCGCACGCTGATCTTTCTGGAATGGATGACTCCGATCGTGAGATCCTCAATCTCTCCGGATGCCTGTATCACATCATATTCCTGTACACCGTCCATGTTGAGTTTTTCCTGAAACGGTATCTCTCCTTTCAGACAGCTTATTTTTCCATTTTCCTGATCGCTGCGGTACAATACCCTGAAAACAAGGCGTCCCTTTAACCACGCTGCGCCTGCTGCCGCCTTCGCCTCATCAAAATGAAGTTCTCCCTTTTCTTTTAACACTTTTACAATATCCGGCCGGTAGTCCGGCACGTTGTAATCGTCATCTAATGTAATCTGGCTCTGTGCACTGGCAAATGTCGTGCAACTATGTAATTTTATTTTATTTAACTGCAAAAAAATTCCCCCGATCCGAAATCCTTTTTTTCATTGTATTCGAATAGAGAGAATTTTATACACGCTTTTATCACTATTTGCTCACAAAATAGCCATCTGCACACTTTCTTAGCAGAGTTTCATGCGAATATCTTTTGTAATAATATCATTGTAACTAAAGGATAATAACTGAGGTTGATTGTCATCACGCTCATCATTTACCAATATCGTGAAAACACTTGGATATGCATGCTGGATCACGCCCTGCTGGATATCAACCTTATTACGCCCACGGTCAAGCTGGATCATAACTTTACTGCCACACTGCTGGTGTACGGATGCACGTACCTTACTGATGTCTGCCTGTTGCATTTTTCTACCTCCTTATTTCACGCTTTACTTTAGCACTGTAATAAAATTTTGTCAAACGGATTTGCGTGTTTTGTACAAAATTCATGAATATTTGCAATTTTTCTCTATTTTTGAATGTTTTTTCATACAAATCTACTCAAACACTACATTCTCATCCCGCAGCTCCACTTTCACCACAATATGTGGATAACTTGGGCTCTTACTGATGGTTTCCCCCTTGCGCGGACCAATCAGTTCCGTATCAAAAATGATCGCATTCGATGTCAGATACAGATTGCGGATACAGATACTATACCCTCCGGTCTCCTGTTCTCCGTAGCCTCTTACTATGTATAAAAATTCGCTGTCTTTGTACGTCATTTTAAAATCTGCAGCCTTTTTCTCCTCAATATCATTTTGCAGTTCCTCCGGTATGTCTGCCTCTGCGGCGATCGTGTAATCAAGATCACTGATTTTTGTCCGGTTCGTCTGTTCCACACTGCATCCGGCAAAAAGAAGTGCTGCAAAAAAAAGCGTCGTAAAAAGAACCTCCGTTTTCCAAAAAACATACCTGCTTTTTTTCCTTTTCGTCTGCATACCCGCCTCCAGTTCCGTGCCCTGCGGCACAGCATTTTTGCTCTTATAGTTACTGTTCACCCGTACCTCATTCCAGTAACCTCTTATACCATTGTATGCCGGCATACCTTTCTATATTCCTAATTTATGAGTTGTTTTTCTCTTCCCCAACCCTTATAATGAGATGAGGCTGATATTTCAGTGCAATATGTATCATCGTATTTTTTTAATTTTATAGACAATTACGAAACTCCTGAAAACCTAAATCATATTGTGAAAAATCAACAAAAGACATGAAAGACATTGGGGAATCGTTGCGAGTGACACATAGCGAGAGCGTGTCTTGAATGTTTTTGTTGATTTTGAACAATTAAAAGAAGAATAGGAGGAGTTTCGTAATTATCTATAAAACATTTTATTAAGTAGAAAGGAATTTTCCTTATGATAAGATTAATCCTTGCATTACTCTTTGCAATTCTCTACCTCATCATCGGAATCCCGGTGCTCGGCGTGGAATGGATCATTGCAAAATTCAACAAACAGGCTGCCGACTTAGGCCAGCTTCGCATGGTGCAGTGGGCATTCCGTGTGATTTTATTTATCTGTGGAACGAAAGTGACCGTCATCGGTGAAGAAAATGTCCCGAAAGATCAGGCGGTCTTATACATCGGAAACCACAGAAGCTATTTCGATATTATCATCACCTATGCACGCTGCCCGCGTCTCACCGGCTACATTGCGAAAAAGGATATGGAAAAAGTGCCGTTGCTGCGCACCTGGATGCGGCGTCTGCACTGTCTGTTTATCGACCGTGAGAATGTAAAAGAAGCGTTAAAAACGATCCTTGCCGGAATCGACAATGTAAAGAATGGAATTTCCATGTGTATCTTCCCGGAAGGCACAAGAAATAAAACGGACGATTTGATGCTCCCATTCAAAGAGGGAAGTTTCAAGATTGCGGAAAAGAGTGGCTGTCCGATTATCCCGATGGCGATCACGAACTCCGCAGATGTGTTGGAGGCTCATATGCCTCGTGTCAAAAAAGCACATGTAATTGTAGAATACGGAAAACCAATTTATCCGAACGAGCTGGATAAGGAACAGAAGAAAAAAATCGGAGCTTACTGTCAGGATGTGATTGCTGAGATGTTAGAGAAAAATAAATCTATGATTTAGGTATCTGTCAGACCATATTAGAACATAAAATAATCTATTTTGAAAACCCCCAGTGTTTCGGCACTGGGGGTTTTGGCGTGTCGCATCGGACATTCCTATTTTTACTTCGTCAATTCCTTCACAATCTCCGGGAATCCCATAAAATGTGACGCTTTCACAAGCACTGTATCTCCGCTCTTCACCTCTTTCACAAGGTCTTTGATCAGGTCTGCTTTGTCCTCATAATGATGGACTTCTGTCGCACTGCTATTTGCACGCACTGCTTTAGTGATCTCCTGTGAGAGTGTTCCCACACAGTAAAGTGCGTCAATTCCCTTTCCTGCAAAATGTTCTCCCACCATATAGTGAAGCTGTTTTTCCTCTGCGCCAAGCTCGCCCATATCTCCGAGTACCGCGATTTTTCTGCCCGGTGCGTTGGACAATACATCGATGGATGCTTTCATGGAAACCGGATTTGCATTGTAGCAGTCGTCGATGATCGTAATGCCATTTTTGTGGATCAGATTACTTCTGCCGCCGATCGTCTGCACTGATTCAATCCCGCGCTTCATCTCGTCACAGGTCAGTCCTAATTCTCTTGCCACGCTCACCGCTGCCAGCGCATTGTATACATTGTGTTCTCCGGCGATTGGAATCGTGACTTCCATCGTCACTTCCCCGCCTGTCTCTTTCGACGGATAATGGATCGCTGCTTTTGTTCCGGTCAGGTCAACTGCCTCTACATTCGTTGCGTAAACCGTTTTCTCGGCAAGCGTCTTAGTTCCTTCCTCTGTTTCAGCCACTTTGGCAGCCTTTTCGATACCATAGAACACTGCCGGTTTTCCATTGACAACTTTCTTATCGCAGAGCTTGTCGTCATCTCCGTTTAATACCGCAATTCCATCCGGTGTCAGATGCGCAAAACTCTCTGTCTTTGCCTTTAAGATTCCATCTCTTGTGATGAGATTTTCCAGATGGCAGAGTCCGATGTTCGTGATCACGCAGATGTCCGGGTTTGCCATTGTGGATAACCGGTCCATCTCACCAAACTCGGAAATTCCCATCTCAAGCACAGCCACCTGATGTTCCTCCCGGATTTTAAAAATCGTGAGTGGAAGTCCGATCTCGTTATTCAAGTTTCCCTCTGTTTTTAACACGTTATATTTCTGTGCCAGAACAGATGCGATCATCTCTTTAGTGCTCGTTTTTCCAACGCTTCCTGTGATTCCGACTACTTTAATATCCAGACCTCTGCGGTAATCTGCTGCGATCTTCTTCATCGCATCTAAGGTGTTTTCCACGAGAATGTATGGGCCTGCCGGATTCTCTAACTTCTCTTCAGAGAGCACTGCCAGTGCTCCTTTTTCAAAAACAGATGGGATGAAACTGTGTCCGTCCACCTTTTCTCCACGTACCGGGATAAATAAGTAATCTTTTTCCACAAGGCGGCTGTCGATCACTGCTCCTTGGATCTCACGCGTTTTATCCGCTTCATTTCCTATGTAAGTACCGCCGCAGACTGCCGCGATATGCTCTAAGGTCATATTTTTCATATCATGCTCCTGTTATTATAGAACAAACTGCCACCGGTTCTGCAAAACTGGTGGCGATATGTCATTCATCATTATTTCTCATATTTTTTTAAGGAAATCTCAATCAGCTTCTCACATAACTGATTGAAGTTGATTCCAAGAACACCTGCCTCCTGTGGAAGAAGACTTGTCGGTGTCATGCCGGGAAGTGTATTTGCTTCCAGACAGTAAATTTCGTTATTCTTATTTAATAAGAAATCAGAACGGGAGTAAGTATTCAGTCCTAATACTTCTGCCACACGCTCTGCATAGTGCTGCATCTGCTCTGTGATCTCTTCCGGTAATTCTGCCGGACAGGTCTCCACTGCACTGCCTGCTTTGTACTTATTCTTATAATCATAGAATCCCTGAATCGGTGCGATCTCAATGATTGGAAGTGCCTTATAGTCAATAACACCGACTGAAAATTCACGTCCCTCTACATACTCTTCGATAATGAGGTTATCCTCCCATTTGAATGCCTCATCCAAAGCACTCTTGAATTCATCTTCCGTGCGCACGATCGTAACACCAATACTGGAACCTCCACAGCATGGTTTTACAACACATGGCAGCTTTAAGCCAAGTTCTTTTGCAGAATCTTTCCGGTTCTCTTTCTTCATGGAAATACCTTGTGGTGTCGGGATTCCACCAGCGATAAATAGCTGTTTTGCCATTCCCTTATCCATTGCAAGCGCACTGCTCAAATAGCCGGTTCCGGTATATTTGATCCCAAACAGGTCAAATGCTGCCTGAATCTTACCATTCTCGCCGTTTTCTCCGTGTAATGCCATGAAAACAATATCCGCCATGCGGCACATGTTGATGACATTCGGTCCGAAGAAGCAGTCCGACTGATCTTTTCTTGACGCTTTTACCTTTGCAAGATCCGGTGCTGTTTCCGGGATATCCTTTACCTGTACGCTGACTTCCTCTGTGCGGTCAAAAATTCCGGTCAGATTTTCCTCTTTGTCACTGTATCCCATAAAAACATCCAGTAAAATAACGTTATGTCCATTCTCACGAAGTGCTTTGGATACCATATCCCCCGTCTTGAAAGACACATCTCTCTCTGTACTTAAACCACCTGCTAAAACAACAATATTCATGGTGTAATCTCCTCTATTCTGACTTTATTTTGGATTTTGCTCCAACTTTTTAACATTATATGTCTGCCTATCAAATCTTTATTATAGTAACCCTTTTTCCAACTCATGACAAGATAAAAAAGAATAGTCTCACCGGAACATCCGGTAAGACTATTCTAAAAACTCTCCCCTTGTGTAGTAATACTTTCTCCTCCCTTGTTATTCTGAGCCGAACTACAGACTCTTTTTCCATCTAAAAATCCACACGGCAATTCTGTGCCTTACACAGAACTCTTTTGTAAAAAATCTTTTGTTATTACGATCTGCAAATCATTTCCTGATCATCTGTTCCTGCTCATCTAAGAGAATCAATAAACACAAAAAAATCTGTCTTGCCAGTAAGTCCTTTTTTCCGATCAGACTGCCATACTGAAAGATGTCATTTCTGGTATCCGTAAGCTCCCCCCTGTCAATCGCATAGAGAATCTCATATAGGATTTCCATGCGCTTTTCATCTAACATACCGCCGCACATTAACGTTTTTCCGAATACCGGATTTTTCTGTACAATTCTTAAAATATCAAAAAATTTTTTCTCCATCTCTCTCAAAGTTACTACACATGAAGTAATTCCATTATACGCCACCGGTATCTGCAGCACAATTCGCTTTTTCCGCACGTTTTCCTGATTTTACAGAAAAATCAGCTCGGCATATCCATCCTGTATACCGGCACTTTACAGTAATTTCATGCTAAACCTAAAAAGAGGAGAGCTGCCCGCTCTCCTCTGATCTCACTTTTAATATTCCGGCTCGATCAATCCGTAAGTATTGCCTTTTCTCTTATAAACAACATTGACATCCTCAGTCTCTGCGTTGATGAATACATAGAAATCATGTCCTAATAATTCCATCTCTACACATGCATCCTCCGGATACATTGGTTTCATATCAAACTTCTTGGTTCTGATGATCTTGATCTCTTCATCATCCTCTGACTTCTCATCCAGAAAATCCTGTTTGAAAACTGCTGCTGCATTCTGCTGCTTTGTTACAAGTTTTGTTCTATACTTTTTAAGCTGACGTTCAATGACTTCCTCTACCAGATCAATGGATACATACATATCACTGCTTACCTGTTCGGAACGGATATAACTTCCCTTCATAGGAATCGTAACTTCAACTTTCTGGCGTTCCTTCTCTACGCTCAATGTTACATTCACTTCTGTGTCCGGAGTAAAATACTTCTCAAGCTTATTCAGCTTGTCCTCCACTGCGGCTTTCAGTCCTTCTGTCAATTCGATGTTTCTTCCTGTGATCTTAATTCTCATGATGTCCAACCCCTTTGTCGCTTATTTGATATAATGATCCAATCCAGGCTATGTCAGATAGCTTTCTGAATGCTTACTTATATCATGACTTTATTATAGCATGTTTTTATACATTATCAACATTTTTTTGTCTTAAACCGAAAACTTTTTATATATTTTATATAATTTCTGAAAATTTCAGAATCTCAGATTGGTCTTTACGCCAGCGACAGCGCAAAATAACCATCTGCAAGCAGTCTTTCCTGCCTGTCCTGGTCATCAGAAGAAAGCACCATGATACCCTTTCTGTCATATACCAGACGTTCTGTTTTTGTCTGCGCCATAAGTTCCGGCAGAAGTTCCTCAAACTGTTCTTCACCCAGTGTCGTTTCGATAATGTGCAGCGTCCCATTCTCTGGGCAGTACATTAGAATATCAGCGTCCTCTGCACTCTCGTCTCTGGAAATATCATCACTCCACACTACCTTCACCGTTCTTCCGCCACAGAAACAGTTAAAATCCATCGCAAAACGGATTGCCGCCTCATCCCATGCAATAAAACCATCTCTCATCAATTTCTGCTCCCGGATTTTTTGATATTCTGCCGCAGTGATCTCCTCCACAGAATAACTGTTTAATTCCGCTGCAGAAAGTTCCGGCACATCCTGTTTTTCCAGTAAACGCTCCGATGGATACGCCTCTGTGAACCCAACCTTACGGTAATAACCGACAAGCTCTTTTTCGGCCGGGACTAACACCAATGGCATATTAAAAATCTCTTCTGCCTTCTTTAAGATTTTCCCTGCATAACCTCTGCCACGGTATTCTGGAAGTGTCGCCACTGCATAAACATATTTGGCCGGCTTCCACTCCTCACCGTCCCTGACATTAATATCTAAAAAGCTTGCCATGGAAACCGCATGCCCATCCTGACAGATGAGCAGCATATTATCCTCTGTCATCCGTTTATCCAGATAAAAATCTACCAGTTCCGCCTCGTCACCAAAACAGGTCTCCCATATTTTGTGGATTTCTTCCCTGTTTCTGTCCTTATCTGCAAAAATGACATCACTTGAAATCGCCACATATTTTTTCAGCAGGATTTCCGGATAATAGGACATCTTAGCCTTTCGCAGTCCCGGATCCCCCGTATCCTCCTCGCGGTTTACATAAGTATAATCTTCACACGCATGTAAAACAAACTGCTGGTTAATCATCGGATATGCGCCCTGCATATCCGGAAATGCTTTTTCGAAGTGGACAACATAAGTGTCACTGTTTAACGGTTCCCCGATAGAAAATGCAACAATCTGTCCTGCCTTCCGGATAATCCCACCAACAAGCCCGAGTTCTTTTCTATGGTCAAATGCCTCATGAAGCACTGACATCTCAAGTTCCATCTCTTCATTCCATTTCTCTGCCCTCATTTTGATCCATGTGTATGTCATATTGCGGCATTCTTCTATATTGGAATCATTCAGTTCCTCATAGCACCAGTCATCCTCATCCTGAAATCTCGCAATATGATTTCTCTTGCCATGCATCTTTTTTCCCGCAAGCGTTGCTAATTTTTCTCTGGAATAAATGTAATCATAATCGTTCCGGTCTCCTTGGATCAAAAACTGTTCCGGATACCATGTAAGCATCTGCTCCCGGTCTGCTTCGCTCAACGGGCTCATGATCAACGGACGCTCTTCCTCCCTGCAGATTTCTATCAGTTCATCGATCACTTTTCTGCGGTCACCTGCCCCGATCGGATAGGAATACATCACCACTCCCTCCTCCTCAAAACGAATGACTGCACACCCATATTTTTCTGCAACTTCAACATGATACACTTTCCGCCAGACAAAATTATTGGCAAACGTGTACTCGCATGCATTTCTGTCATCTTCCTGAAATCTGGCATCCATCCATGCCTTATCATCTAATGTAATTTCGTGAAACTCTATTTTTGACATCTTAATTCCTTTCGCTATATACTAACATTATTATTCCATTTTTAAGACGATTTATTGTACTATTTCATGCCGTGAATTGCAACCGTCATAGCATGTTGTAAAGAGAAGAAAATAAGAACATGGCATCCTCGCGGAGCGTTTTTATTACATGGGAAGTAATTTCCTATGTAATAAAAAAAGCTGACCGCTTTTTTACGATCAGCTTCTGTTCATTTCTAGTTTGTCATTAAAAACTTGATGATCCTCTCTGTATCTTCCGGCTCGTAAGCTACAACTTCAAGTTCCGGGATCTCTACATCAGATTTTAATAAGCTTGTCAGAGAAACATACTGGCAAAGTTTTGATTTGAGGTTTAATCTGTCTCCCTCACCTGTGATCAATTCTACTTTTCCGGCACAGGAATCAATTACTTTAAAAAATCCGTCGACATCTTTGATATTCTTGATTTTCATATTTTTTCATCCTTTCTTCTTTGGAACTCTATACCTGCTTCTTATTAAATCGCAAAAAAAGAAATCTGTAAATACTTTTCTTCAAAAAAAATGTTTTTCATAAAACCTACTTCTCCTGCTATTGTTCCATTGCTGCCCGGATGATGTGTTCCGCTTCCTTTGCTTCTGCTTTGGTAAGCTGCGGCGTATCTTTTAAGACATAATCCATGCCGAGGTTGTCGTACTTGACCTTTCCCATAGAATGATATGGAAGGACTTCCAGTTTTTCCACATTGCGGAGCGTCTTTAAAAACAGACCAAGTTCCATCAGTTCTTTCTCATCAAATGTAATGCCCGGCACGACTACGTGACGGATCCAGACCGGCTTGCCGATTGAATCAAGATACTTTGCAAACGCAAGAATGTTGCTGTTCGGCTGCCCGGTGAGTTTCTGATGTTCCTCATCGTTGATATGCTTAATATCAAGCATGACGAGATCTGTCACGGACATGAGCTGTTCTATCTTTTCCATTCTGTCTGATGCCATGTTTTCACTTATTCCAGTGAGGCTGATCTCTCTCTCACTGTTCTGATCTGTTCCTGTATGTTTCTTTGGAAACATAATTCCGGATGTATCCAGACAGGTGTGAATACCCTTTTCCTTTGCCTTCGTAAAAAGCTCCGTCAGAAAGTCAAGCTGTAACATGGGTTCTCCACCCGTTGCCGTGATCCCCCCGGTCTGATAGAAAGAACGGTTGCGCTCGAAACGGTCTATGATCTCATCCGCTGTCATTTCTTCCCCATCCTCTATCTTCCATGTATCGGGATTATGGCAATACTGGCAGCGCATCGGGCAGCCCTGAAAAAAAACGACAAACCGTACGCCCGGACCGTCCACTGTGCCAAATGTTTCTAACGAGTGAATTTTTTCCCATGTTGTTCTCCTTTTTCTATGAATAACGCTCACACGCGCCATTCGCAAAACGCACCTGTTGCACTACATCCGCTCGTGGAAGGTACGTGCGATCACTTCATCCTGCTGTTCTTTTGTCAGTTTGATAAAGTTGACCGCATATCCTGATACACGGATGGTAAGCTGTGGATACAGTTCCGGATGTTTCTGTGCATCCAATAATGTGTCACGGTTTAAAACGTTTACGTTCAAGTGATGTCCGCCTTTGACTACATAGCCATCTAACATTGCAACAAGATTGTTCTCCTGTGCTGCCTCATCTTTGCCCAGTGCATCCGGTACAATGGTAAATGTATTGGAAATACCATCCTGTGAATCCATAAATGGCAGTTTAGCGACAGATGCCAGGGATGCAACCGCACCATGGGTATCACGTCCATGCATCGGGTTTGCACCCGGAGCAAATGCTACACCTTTCTTTCTTCCATCCGGTGTTGCTCCTGTATTTTTTCCATAGGAAACATTGGATGTAATGGTCAAAATCGATGTTGTCTGGATACCGCCACGGTAAGTATGGTTTCCTTTTACATATCCGATAAAGGTGTGGAGCACCTGTTTTGCGATCTCATCGACACGATCGTCGTCATTTCCATATTTCGGGAAATCTCCCTCAATCTCAAAGTCAACGGTCACACCATTCTCGTCACGGATTGGTTTTACTTTTGCATATTTGATTGCAGAAAGGGAGTCTGCTACTACAGAAAATCCTGCAATACCGGTTGCAAACCATCTTCTCACATTTTTGTCATGTAATGCCATCTCTAATTTTTCGTAGCAGTATTTATCATGCATGTAGTGAATGATATTTAATGCGTTCACATACACTCCTGCTAACCATTTCATCATATCTTTGTATTTATCCCATACTTCATCGTAATCTAAGTATTCGGATGTGATCGGACGGTATTTCGGTCCGACCTGTTTTCCTGTCATCTCATCGACACCGCCATTGATCGCATAAAGCAGGCATTTTGCGAGGTTTGCCCGTGCGCCAAAGAACTGCATTTCCTTACCGATTCTCATAGAAGATACACAGCATGCAATTCCATAATCATCACCATGGACAACACGCATAATATCATCATTCTCATACTGGATTGCAGAGTGTTTGATGGATGTCTCGGCACAGAATTTTTTGAAGTTTTCCGGCAGTTTTACAGACCAGAGTACGGTCATGTTTGGTTCCGGTGCTGCCCCGATGTTGTTCAAGGTGTTTAAGTAACGGTAAGACATTTTTGTAACCATATGTCTTCCATCCACGCCGATTCCACCGATGGACTCTGTCACCCAGGTAGGATCGCCGGCAAAAATCGTGTTGTATTCCGGTGTACGCGCAAATTTTACAAGACGAAGTTTCATCACGAACTGGTCGATGATCTCCTGGATTTCTTTTTCAGTAAATGTTCCCTCTGCGAGATCACGCTCTGCATAAATATCTAAGAAAGTGGAGGTACGTCCTAAGGACATTGCCGCACCGTTCTGCTCTTTTACTGCTGCAAGATATGCAAAATAGACAGCCTGTGTTGCCTCTAATACATTATTTGCAGGTTTCGAAATATCACAGCCGTAAATTTCTGCCAGTTTCTTTAACATTTCCAGCGCACGGATCTGCTCGGATAACTCTTCTCTCTCACGGATCACATCTGAGTACATGATGGTACGTGTGTTGTTCAGCTGCTCTTTTTTGTCCTCGATCAGACGGTCTACACCGTAAAGAGCCGGTCTTCTGTAGTCACCAATAATACGTCCTCGTCCGTATGCATCCGGAAGTCCAGTGATGATATGTGCGCTTCTGCACGCTCTCATCTCCGGTGTGTAAGCGTCAAATACACCGGCATTATGAGTTTTTCTGTGTGTTGTAAAGTACTCTACCACCTCAGGATCGACTTTGTATCCATTGTCCTCGCACGCCTTGATCGCCATACGGATACCGCCGTAAGGCTGGAGAGCACGTTTGAAAGGCTTGTCCGTCTGGAAACCGACAATCTTCTCTTTCTCTTTATCTAAATAACCCGGACCATGGGAAGTGATCGTGGAAATGATCTTTGTGTCCATATCCAGCACTCCGCCGGCTTCTCTCTCCTGTCTGGAAAGTTCTAATACCTGATCCCAGAGATCGGTGGTATCCTGTGTTGGTCCCTCTAAGAAGGAATCATCCCCATCATATGGATGATAATTCTTCTGAATAAAATCTCTTACATTTACTTCTGTTTCCCAGGCTCCGCCCTGGAAGCTTCTCCATTCTGTCTGCATTTTTCTCTCCTTCTGCCACCGTGTGGCCTTGCATGGTTCATCACACTTTTTTAAAAAGAACCGCACGTCTGGACTCTTCGCCCAGACGGTCGGCATTCTTTTGTTATACTTCACGTGGTAAACCCCACTATTTCCGTCAGTCATATAACAATTGCATTGTACTATGAGTGGCAAATATTTTCAATAGGTAATTTTTCACAAACAATCCACATATGCCAGCAATTCCTCCGGTCTGCACTTTAGCACCCGTGATAGCTTCAGCAATGTCATTCCCTGTGGCAAGTAATACATAAAAATTCTTGTTTTGTTTCCCATGTTTATGTTATAATATTCCAAAGCATATTTTACAAAATCTTTATGGCGTTATGCCATCTATATTCTGGAAACGTCAGATTATCCCCAATGATCTGCGTTGTTCGTTCGTATCTATGCTTTTAATTACCCATTAACGAATTTAAAAGCAGGAGACGAAAGAAATCAGATATAGAATATATTTATTCTCCTGCCAAGACAGTATTATTTAAGAGCTGTCTCACCAATCAGGAGGAAGCCTATGGCAAAACACAAACGAAACCATAACAAAGTATCCAGAAACTCAGCAGTCAATATGCCAGCTACAAACAGAAACTACAAAGACACTATTTTTCGCATGTTGTTTTCTGACCGGAAAAATCTGCTCTCTCTTTACAATGCCGTCAATCAGAGAAAATACCTGCACCAAATTTTATCGAGTTTTACAATGGTTCGACGGCAATTGCTGACTGTACAGAGTTTCGACTTTCCTCGGCATTTGAACATTTGTCAGGTGAACCAAAACTTGAATTGATTGTCACGGTTTTAAACGTCAATGAGAGGCACAATGCAGAGTTAATGCAGCATTGCAATACATTAAACGAATATGCGCAGTATGTTGCCAGAGTGCGGCTCTATGCAGCGGATATGTCTTTAGATCAGGCCGTGGAACGTGCCGTAGACGAGTGTATCAGGGAGGGGATTTTAGCCGAATTTCTTACCTGCAACCGAAATGAGGTCATCAGTATGAGTATCTTTGAGTATGATAAAGAATTGGAAGAGAAGAAATTACGGAAAGCAGAATATGAAGCTGGACATGATGCTGGTTTCTCTGAGGGTGAAAAGTATGGTATAGAACGTGGTACTTTTCTAAATTCTATTGAAACTGCCAGACGTATGCTTAAATTTCAGGAATTTTCGCTTGAAAAAATTGCTGCTATTTCCGGGCTGTCTTTAGATGAGATAAAAAAATTACAAACAAACGAAGCGAGGTCTGATTCATGAAAATTGCATTAGTTTCCGATACACACGGTGTATGCCGTAAAGAATTATTTGACCATATCAAAAATTGTGATTATCTCATTCACACCGGAGATTTTGACAATGAACGTACCTATAACAGATTCTTAAACTGCGGCATTCCGATGTATGCAGTCCGTGGGAACTGTGACCACGGAGAGTGGGCGTCCTACCTGCATGAGTTTGTCTCCGTGCCGATTAATGGAAAATTATTTTATCTTGTCCATAACAAAGCTGACCTGCCTTTTGATCTCACGGATGCGGATTTTATAATTTTCGGACATACCCATGTATTCACGCACTACGACCGCTACGGAAAAGTTTTTATCAATCCGGGCAGCGCCGGGGCTGACCGCGGAGATGGAAAAGGCATTGCAATTTTAGAATTGACGGATAATGGATATGACGTGGAACGGATTTTGCTATAAAATTTCTTGCTTCATTTCCTACCCTTGTGTTACAATAATCTAAAGCATATTTTACAAATTTCATGACATTTTTGTCATCTATATTCTAACGGCGACAGATTAGCCCCAAATAATCTGTATGCTTCATTCGTATCTATGCTTTTTGTTACCCATTTAACAATTGAAAAGCAGGAGACGAAGGAACTTAGGAAAATATATGATTACATTCTCCTGCAATCACGAACAGTTTTATAAATAAGCTGTCCTACAATTTCAGGAGGAAACGATTTATGGCAAAATGCAAAAGAAACCGTAACAAGACAAAAAGAAATTTTACAGTCAAAACACCGACGGCAAACCGGAATTATAAAGACACCGTTTTTCGGATGTTGTTTTCTGACCGGAAGAACCTGCTGTCCCTCTATAATGCAGTAAACCAGAGCGATTATAATAATCCAGATGATCTGGAAATCGTCACATTAGAGAATGCTATTTATATGGGGATGAAAAATGATCTGGCATTTATTATGGATACTAATTTGTATCTGTATGAGCATCAGTCAACCTACAATCCAAATATGCCTCTTCGTGATCTGTTTTATATTTGCAGTGAATATCAGAAACTCGTGGATAAGAAATCTCTTTATTCTTCGACTCTGCAAAAAATTCCTGCACCAAATTTTATTGAGTTTTACAATGGATCGACGGCAGCTCCCGACTGCACAGAACTTCGGCTTTCCTCGGCATTTGAACATTTGTCAGGTGAACCAAAGCTTGAATTAATTGTCACGGTTTTAAATGTCAATGTGGGACACAATGCAGAGTTAATGCAGCATTGCAATACATTAAATGAATATGCACAATATGTTGCCAGAGTGCGGCACTATGCAGCGGATATGTCTTTAGATCAGGCCGTGGAACGTGCCGTAGACGAGTGTGTCAGGGAAGGGATTTTAGCCGAATTTCTTACCCGCAACCGAAATGAGGTCATCAGTATGAGTATCTTTGAGTATGATAAAGAATTGGAAGAGAAGAAATTACGGAAAGCAGAATATGAAGCTGGACGGGAAGCTGGTTTCTCTGAGGGTGAAAAACATGGACGTGAGACTGGTTTCTCCGAGGGCGAAAAGTATGGTATAGAACTAAATTCTATTGAAACTGCCAGGCGCATGCTTCAATTACAGGAGTTCTCACTTGAAAAAATTGCTGCTATTTCCGGGCTGTCTCTAGATGAGGTAAAAAAACTACAATAAATTTTAAATGAATCATTCCCTTAAAATAACAAAAAGAGCTCCTGTGTGAGCAATGTCATTAAGTTAAGATGACCAATCAAGATCTTAGCATCAGAAATGATGCTAGTGTCTTTTTATTTTGTAATAAATGCTTGACATATGATTCGAAATGTGCGGCCGCTTTCGCTATTGAATGATAATGAGGTAGCGAAAGCGGCCCTTGTAATTAAGAACATCTTGATTGCAAGGAGGTAACGCATATGAGCAATTATATTAATCAAGTTTCAGATTCTCTAAAGAATCATATTTCGGAATTAGCTAACAATCCATGTTTATTTCTTTGAAACCCCAATGTCAATTTCTCTCGAAAACGGAAAATTGATTTCAAAACTTTTATAGGAATCATGATGAATTCGGGTGGAGCTACTATGAGTAAAGAACTACTTGATTTCTTTGATTTTGACAAAAATACTCCGTCTGTGTCAGCATTTACGCAACAACGTTCAAAAGTACTTCCAGAGGCTTTTGAATATTTGTTTAAATCTTTTACGGATGACAACCTTCCAACTACTAATAATTATCATGGTTATCGTTTAATTGCATGTGATGGAAGTAACTTGACCATTGCAACCAATCAAAAGGATCCAGAAACTTTTTGGGAACGTAATCAGCATGGTTCAATTGTTAATAAACTACATCTGAATGCCTTTTATGATGTTTTGAATCGTATATACACCGATGTTTTAGTGCAAACAGCAGCGGATTACAACGAGTTTAGAGCATGTGCAACAATGATTGACAGATCGAAACTAGAGAATGTTATTCTTGTTGCTGATAGAGGATATGAAAACTATAACATTTTTGCACATGCAATTGAAAAAGGATGGAAATTCGCTATACGTGTCAAAGATAAAAATAGTAATGGAATTGCATCTGGGTTAAATCTTCCTCCAAATGATGAGTTTGATATAGATATCACTCAGATTTTTTCGAGGAAAAATACAAAGACCACAAAAAAAGCAGGCTATAAGTGGATGCCTGTAAATCAAGTGTTTGATTATCTTCCACGAAAAAGTGATAAAACATACGAATTATCATTTCGTATTATTAGATTTCCTATAGGGTCTAATTCTTATGAAATAATAATTACAAATCTTGATAGAAATATTTTTGATGTAAAAAAAATAAAGGAAATCTATCATTTGAGATGGGGAATAGAAACTTCATTCAGAGAATTAAAATATGCCATAGGATTAACAAGTTTCCATGCACGAAAACCAGATTTTATTAAACAAGAAATATATGCGCGATTACTTTTGTATAACTATTGTGAATTAATAACAACACATGTAATAAAACAAATGAAAAACAATGATAAAACAAAACAGGTGAACTTTACAATCGCCATTTATATTTGTAGAGAATATCTCCGTAATAAACGCAATCTTAGTCCACCTGATGTGATTAACCTAATAGAAAAGCATGTATTACCAGTAAGACCTGGTCGAAAAGACCCTCGCAAAGTCAAACCCCAGGCATCTGTAAGCTTTCTATATAGAGTGGCTTAATCATAGATAATTATAAGTTTTTTTTGACAGATAATCAATCTGTCTTTTTGTTGTGCTGCAAAATAAACAAAAGAAAAAAACACATCATATTTATCAAACAATTGCAAATATGATGTGTTTTATAATTATGTCAAAATTCTTAACTTAATGACATTGCTCCTGTGTGAGCTCTTTTTGTTATTTATGCTGTAATTTTCAATTACTGTAACAGAGAAAGTACACCCTGAGTAGACTGATTAGCCTGTGCAAGCATAGACTGTCCAGCCTGTGCAAGAATGTTGTTCTTGCTGTACTCAACCATCTCTTCTGCCATATCTGTATCACGGATACGGGATTCAGCAGTTGTTGTGTTCTCAACAATGTTGTCTAAGTTGTCGATCGTATGCTCTAATCTGTTCTGTACAGCACCAAGAGCAGATCTCTGAGAAGAAACCTTTGCGATAGCATCGGAAATTGCATCTACCGCATAAGTAGCAGCTGTTCCGGTAGCGTCTGTTACATTCAAGCCTTTTACTCCGAGATTTGCAGAGTTCATTACATCAATATCGACTGTGATTTTATTGGTCATATCTGCATCTGCACCAACATGTAAGTTGAAGGACAATGTATCAGCTACTGTTGCATATCCTTTTGTGATTGTATAGGTTGTCTTTCCAGCTGCATCTGCTCCATCAGAAACAGTTGCATCGCCGTTAACAGTTCCAATGCTATTAGCAGCCAGAAGTTCTGCCTTAATTTTCTTTTTAGCTTCCGCTGCTGTAATAACAGATGAATCATCATCATCAATGTCATTAGCATCCTGATCTGTCATTGCTGTATAATCTTTTCCGTTAACACTTGCTTTTGAGCCACCCTTCACTGTATCTGCTACGACAATTGCAGTTCCATTAGTCTGATCTCCATCTTTATACCAACCAGCTGCTTTACCGCCATTAGCATCTTTGTATGTATAACTTATTCCATCAATTGTGATTTCATTGTCTGCTGTAGCAAATGCATTAATAGCAGTTGTGATTTCTGTTTTAGATGAACCAATTGTATACTCTTTTCCAGCAATCTTATACTTGTCACCAGTTTTAAGCGTATCCATAACAAATGTTGCAGATTTTGCACTATCTGTTAATGCTCCTTTCAGTCCTGCATCATGACCTTTCATATATACATTCTTTGTAGATGCATTGTCACCCTTTAACAGATAAATTTCGTTAAATTTGGTTGTCTCAGCAACACGATCGATCTCAGTTGTTAACTGATCAATCTCATCCTGGATTGCCTGACGGTCAGACTCTTTAGAGTTTGTTCCGTTAGCTGCCTGAACTGCCAACTCATTCATTCTCTGTAACATGGAGTGAACTTCTGTCAAAGCACCCTCGGCTGTCTGTACAGAAGATACGCCGTCCTGAGCGTTTGTGGAAGCCTGATCAAGACCACGGATCTGTTTTCTCATTTTTTCAGAAATTGTTAATCCTGCTGCATCATCTGCTGCACGGTTAATTCTGTAACCAGAAGATAATTTCTCTGTGGATTTGCTCTGTGCTCCTGTTGTGATGTTTAACATTCTGTTGGCATTCATTGCCTGCATGTTGTGTTGTACTACCATAATATAATCCTCCTTGTCTCATCTTTTTGATGAGCTATTATGTTTTTCTCCGGGGAATCCGTTCCCCGGGCTTATTTATAACAAACAGGGCGTCCCGGGTTTTGCCCTGCCTATTACCAGATGATCGTGTGATGCAAAAACTACTCTTTCATCTTTTCTGCATCTCTTTTTGCCTCTGCTTTCATGCGTTCATTCCATAAAATCTTTTTAATCTCTGCCTGTGCTTCTCTGGAAATTCCCGGCTCAGCATAATAGGTATCTTTCCTGCGCTCCGGGTTTGTTTCTGTTTTATTCCGGGCAATATTGACATCTCTCGGTGCGTCCACCAGAAGTCTGATATGATTTCCGGCGCCTCCGGCATATACCACGCGGATATTATCGCCAATGTTTAAATATTCACCCTGTTTCAATGAAAGTTTGAGCAATCTGTTACCTCCCTGCACACTTACGTTTTTTGTAATCACATCCATGATTTTTTTTGCAACATAACTTACAGAAATGTTGCATTTTCGACATGAAACATGCGGATTTTCATTGTTAAATCATGTATCTGCAAATAAAAATACTTTTCCGTTTTCAGCTGTATTTTTTTAAGGAGCGGTCATACCAAAAAATGTTGGAAGGAAAACAGGTAATAAAAAAATCATGAGAAAATCCGTTCTTGAGAAAATCTGATAAAAAATTTTATTTCAGGGGTAAAGTTTCCGAATGAATATCCGATATAGAACTTGTAAACAAAAAAATGCAACATTTCTGTAAGAAATGTTG
>NZ_ACFY01000086.1 GCF_000174195.1 Roseburia inulinivorans DSM 16841
TATGGTGATGCTAGAGAAAGATAGTTTAAATAATATAAATTATGGGGTGCTATTTGGAAGCTCTAGGAAAGTGAGGCTATGACAATGTGTGAATTGTTAAAAAAAATATATGATGAAGTTCTTGTATATGAAAAAGATATTGTAAATAGAAATAAAAATGTTGATAAAACTGTGAAGGAGTGGTTAAAACCTTATCAAAAAATATTATCTGACCATGATTATAATGAGTTTAGCGAAATGATATTTTCAGTTGTTTCAATGGCTGAGCAGACAGGCTTTGAAAATGGAGTAAGGTTTGCTGTTAAAATGTTGTACTCGCTATTAAATGATTAGAGTAAGTCAATCATTTTTAAAATTCTGGTTTTCTTATCGGTATCACAATACTTTATTTTATCAATAATCTTGTCGTCTAATGTTTTTTCCCTATTCTTGTTGATTTCAAAGGTGTATTCATCACTAATAAAGTAGTCCACACTGCAGGAAAGGATATTGGCAATTTTAATAAGAGCAGTTAATGAAGGATTTGCACGACCGCATTCAATGTTGCTGATATGGGATGGATTAACATCTAAGGCATTGGCAATATACTCCTGTGTAATACCTAATTCTTGACGACGTTGCTTTATTTTTAATCCGATAACCTTAAAATCTAGATCAGCCATAGTGATATCCCCTTTTATTAGTATGACATAATTTTAAGGGACTATTCCTGTTGGCATAATGATTTAATACAAAATAACATTAGCCATAACTAATGTTATGGAGATATAATGTCGATATAAAAATAAAGTTAAGGATAATTTTTTATATGAAACTCATGGAGGAGAAAAAATATGCAGGTTTTGGCTCACAATTTAGCAGCACAATTTACCAGTCGGCAGTTAACTATGACAACTGATAAAAAGACGAAATCATCCGAAAAATTAGCATCTGGATATAAAATTAATAGAAGTGCAGACGATGCTGCGGGTTTACAAATCTCCGAAAAAATGAGAAGTCAGATCAGAGGATTGAATCAGGCTTCTGAAAATATACAGGATGGTATTTCTTTGTGTCAGGTTGCGGATGGAGCGTTGAATGAATCACATGCTGTATTACAGAGAATGAGAGAGTTGTCTGTACAGGCAGCTAATGATACTAATTCGGATGAGGACAGAAACGCTATTCAGCAGGAAATAGATCAGTTGACAAAAGAAGTAGATAGAATTGCAAATGATACAAGTTTTAATGAGGAGATTTATCCGCTGAAAGGAACTGGCTTATCTGGAAATGATTTATCAGGAAAAATAGGATTGTCACTTGCAAATTTATCACTGAGAGTAAATAATTTAAAACCATATACCTATACTACGTCAAAAGGGCAGGAATTTATAGACCTAAAGTTTAAATTACTTCCTTCAACAAGCAAATTGCAAATTTGCACATTAAATGGAACTGTTATATATGAAGAATATGCGACAGATGGTCTAGATAAAGTAAAAAATAATTATGAAATAGGTGATCATAGATATTATTCGTCTCTAAGTGCTCCTAATTCATATTTTACTTCTGGTGGTGCAACTTTTGGATTCTGGAATCAGACCAGTGTAACTAATGCAGAAGTAAACGAATGGTTGAATCATACAATTTTTACATATTGGATCGAAAATGATAATTCAATGGTTCATGCAACCACACAAAGAGATAATAACTCTAACACATCAAACAATAATTTTAAGCAGATATGGATTCAAATGGGCGCGCAAAAGGATCAGGGTATGTTTCTTAATCTGGTAAATGCAACAGCAAAAGGAGTTGGTATCACAGACCCTGCACTAGATGTTACAAACTATGCAAATGCAAGTACATCAATTTCCAGATTGGATGATGCAATTAGCAAGGTAAGTTCCTACAGAAGTTCCTTTGGAGCACAACAAAATCGATTAGAACATGGAAAATTGGTTGATGATAACACCGCTGAAAATACACAAAATGCGGAATTAAGAATAAGAGATGTTGATATGGCAAATGAGATGGTGGAATACTCTAAAAATAATATTTTGGAACAAGTAGGACAAGCTATGTTGGCACAGGCAAATCAGAATACACAAAACATATTATCTTTGTTAAATTAAAAAGTAAAGTGTGATGGAAGATATCTTTGTAAATGGAGATATCTTCCTTTTATGTAATAGGGAGAAAACACTACAAGCCGAGCCAGCTCGAATACGCTGCGCTTCTTCTTGCTGTGGGCTGTCGCCCAATAAGTCTAATAACAAGCCATGCCCATTCGGAATTCGCTACGCTACTTCCTCATGGACGGCTGGCGCCGTATACTAAAAAAGAAGACGTTACATCTTAGTGAACAAGTTCCAACGATGTATCGCCTTCTTTTTTATTGCATGGCTTGTAGCTTATCCAAAGTATCGATCCAATAATCCTTTTAATGCTTTGCCGTGACGAGCTTCATCTCTTGCCATCTCATGAACAGTGTCATGGATTGCATCAAGGTTGTTTTTCTTAGCGCATTTTGCAAGATCAAATTTACCTGCAGTAGCACCGAACTCACAGTCGACTCTCCATTTCAGGTTATCTTTTGTAGTAGCTTTCATGTTTGGCTCTAAGTCCTCACCTAACATCTCAGCAAATTTTGCTGCATGTTCTGCTTCTTCGTAAGCAGCTTTCTCCCAGTAAAGACCAATTTCCGGATATCCCTCGCGGTGAGCGATACGAGCCATGCAAAGGTACATACCAACTTCAGAGCATTCTCCTTCGAAGTTTGCTTTTAACTGATCGAAGATGTATTTCTTGTCTTCATCGCTGATTTCGGGATTGTTTTTTACTGTTTTTGCGTAAACGCCATATTCATGTTCTGCAGCAAGTGTAAGATCTCCTTCTACTTTTTTGAACTTATCAGCGCCTACATGACAGACTGGACACTCTGCTGGTGCAGCATCTCCTTCATAAACATATCCACATACTGTACAAACCCATTTTGTCATAATTTTGTTCTCCTTTTCTTATTTAAATTTTATTTAGCTTTTGATAATAGTAACTATTACTGATTTTAATTTAAAAAATATATTTTGTCAATACTTTTCTTATATTTTTTATAGAAAGCTGTATAGTTCGCAGAACAACTGGAACTGTACCGTTAACTGTTCTTTTTACAGTCTGCGCACTTTCCATAAAAATATGTAATATGACCTTCAATTTCACCATCAAATCCCTGATTTGCAAGGACATTGATATGATCCAGACCATCTACGGAAAGGTCTAAAACGCTGCCACAATGTTTGCAGATAAAATGATAATGTGGAGCCGGATTCCCGTCAAAACGGTCAGGTCCGATACCGGTCGATAATTTCTGAATCTCACCGATGTCAGAAAGTAATGACAGATTACGGTATACAGTGCCGAGACTGATATTCGGAAACTCTTCTTTGATGCCGAGATAAACAGTTTCAGCAGTAGGGTGGTCATATCTGCCGGCAAGGAAGGTCTTGATTGCTTCACGTTGTCTACTATATTTTAGCATGATAATCACCCTTTCTTTTTAATAATAGTAATTGTTACTGATATTATAATAGCAGAGAACCATACTTCTGTCAAGAATAAAGAAGATAAATTTAAACATTTCTGTGATCACTCAGCCACGCTTCATAATGTAAGTTTTTTGAAAAATCACGCATATCATAACCGACCAATGAATATATATAGTAGCAACAAAATAAATGCCGGGAGCATCCGATGGCAGGAATCAAACGTTTTATTACATATATATATGCATACGAAAACGGAACAAAAGGAATCAACGCGGGATTTGCAAAAGTGGAGATCAGGGGAAATGAATGCAGGATTGAAGTGCATCTGCGTGGAACACCAATTCGGATGGGAATGGATCAGGTATACCTTTTTAAAGTAGAGGGAGGGCAGATGCTTGCGTTCCCGATGGGAGAGATGAGAATGATAAAAGGAAGCGGAGATTATGGAACAATTATAAAAGCAGATCAGATTGGAGGATCAGAATACTCGTTTGCCGAGATGGATGGAATGGTTTTTGCAGGAGAGGAAGGCGCGATTGCCATGACACGCTGGACGGAAGGAGAGCCATTTACAGTAAAAACAGAAAATATCAGGTTGTGGGAACCGCAAAGATTTGACGTGGGTGGAACAGAAAACCAGAAAGAAAATGAGAAAAACGAGAATATCGCGGAAAGAGCGACCGCTGAAAGAGTGAACGCGGAAAAAGTGACCGCGAAAAAAACGGAAAATCCTGCAGATAAAAACGGAGAAAATGCTGCAGAGGAGCTTCATGCAACGGAAATGCCAATGCGCAATATTTTTCCGAAGTTTGTCTGGGTGGACACGTGGGAGCGGTTCAAAAACACGTATCCCTATTTTACATTGCCGGAGGATAAAAATGTGGAGTGTGTGCGCATTGAACTGAAAGACCTGCGTGAACTGCCGCGGAAATACTGGTATCTTGGAAATAACAGCTTTTTGCTGCACGGATTTTTCAATTACCGCTATCTGGTGTTAGGAAAGCTCGAAGAGGACAAATGGTTTATCGGTGTCCCGGGGATTTATCAGCAGCAGGAGCGCATGATGGCAGCAATCTTTGGTTTCCCGGAGTTTATGACGACCGATCACATCAATCAGTTTGGCTATTGGTATCACACGTTAGACGAATAATACAGGACAATAATTGAGAGGGAACTGTCCGTTTATGAATGGATTTCATCGGGATTTAAGATAGCGTAGCGGATGTGATCTTCCCATTTTCCCTGAATGAGAATACTGTCGCGCTCAATTCCTTCCTCGAAAAAACCTGTGGCATGCAGCAGGTTTTTGGAAGGCGTATTTTCAGGCATGCAGCGGGCAAAGATTTTGTGGAGTCCGAGACCATAAAAGCCGACAGACAGTGCCATAGACAGAGCTTCTCGGGCATATCCATGATGCTGATAAGACGCATCGAATTTATAGCCGACCTCACTCGTGAAATAAGGCATTTTTATAATATTGTGCAGACAGACCGTGCCGATGATGGTAGATGGATCTTCTTTCAAAAAAACATAAAAGCGCACACTGGAAAGCTTGAGCGCAAGTTTTAACTCGCATCTGGCGAGCGTCTGCTGGAAATCGAGTGTGTAATAATTCTCAGGGGCGGTTGGTTCATATTTTTCAAAGCAGGAGCGGTTACGATATAAAAAATCATGGATTTCCCGCAGATAATCCGTGGAGGGAAGCCGTAAAATTAATCGCTCTGTTTCGTAGGAAAAAGAAAGCCCGGTGGGCAGTTGTGTGTGATTCTGCATAAAAACCTCGAATGGAAAAATTCTTATATAACATTATATACGACACCACAAAAAAAGCAAAAATATTTCTATGGTAGTGATGCGATAAATAGTGTATCATTGTATACAGAGTACCAGAACAGGAAAACAGAAAAATGAAAATGACGCAGGACGAAAAATATATGAAGGCAGCCATCCGCGAGGCGAAAAAAGCATATGCCCTGGATGAGGTGCCGATCGGGTGCGTGATCGTGCAGGATGGCACGATTATTGCGAGAGGATATAATAGAAGAAACACCGAAGGAAATACGTTGGCACACGCGGAATTGACCGCAATCAAAAAAGCGAGCAAAAAGACTGGTGACTGGCGATTAGAGGATTGTACGATGTATGTGACATTGGAGCCATGCCAGATGTGCGCCGGAGCGATCGTGCAGAGCCGCATGAAAAAAGTGGTCATTGCCACGATGAATCCGAAGGCAGGATGCGCAGGTTCGGTGCTGAATCTTTTACAGATGGCTGCATTTAACCATCAGGTGGAGATTGAAAAAGGCGTTTTGGAGGAAGAGTGCTCGATGATGTTGTCTGATTTTTTCCGGGAGTTAAGAGAAAAGAAAAAGAGGAAAAAACAGGAAACGGTGACAGATTCCCTGTGAACTCTTGACAATGAAGGTTATTATAAGCTATACTTAAATCTCCGAGCAGCCGGGGTGGCAGCGGTACCCTGAACCAGCAATCCGCTATAGCTGGGGTGATATCAAACTGAGGGTTATCTCTTTGCGGAGCAGCCCTTCATAAGTGGCGTTGACGTTTGGGTCTTACGCAACAGGAATTTACGAACCGGGTCAGGTCAGGAATGGAGCAGCCCTAAGTAAAAGCTCTTGTGTGCCGTGAGGGTGCCTGGACCGAGTTAACTGTGGAGGTAACGTCCGTGGACTGGACTCGAAGGGCGATGCTCGGATTTTAAATTTAAGAACAGAAACCGTAAAGAGCCGCAGCAGTGATACTACGACTCTTTTGTTATAAGAAAAATGCATAAGACAGAATGTTTTTCTGTTGGCAAAAACGTTCTGAAACTACAAAAAAGGAGAAAAGCGAATGTGGGATAAAGTGAGAAAAAGAATTGTTGATGCATGCGATGTGATGGATATGGTCATGGCGGCAGTTGTGGTCATTGGAATTGTGATAGCGGTGATCGGAATTTTTCCACAGATTGGAGAACTGTGGCGTCACAGAGAGGAGACGGTTGCGTTTTTAGAATTTCTGGATGCAGTGCTCGGCGTTGTCATTGGTGTGGAATTCCTAAAAATGTTATGTAAACCAAATACTGCCAATATTATTGAAGCCCTGATTTTCGTGATCGCGCGTCATATGATTGTGCAGACAACGACAGCCGGAGAAGATCTGGTTTCCGTGATCAGTATCTGTATGCTTTTCCTTTTCCGCCGTTTTATGCTTGCGACAAAACCGGACAAGGAACATCATGTGCCGAATATTTTTAAGGCGATCAAGATCGCACAGTCGCCGGAATTTCAGGAAGCATTAAAAGAAACAGAAGAACATGAGACAATTTCTCAGGATGAAAAATAAAACTGCATTTATTTGAATACAAACATTGAATTTCCAAAAAACTGCTATATAATGTAAGCATGTCACGGCAAAAGTGCCGAAAATTGTGTTTATCCGGTACATAGACACGGTTTTAGAGAAAAAGAAAAGTGAGGAAAATAAAATGTTTGGATTTGGTCAGTTAATTGACATCTTGAAAAAGAACCCGAAAAAAATTGTTTTTACAGAAGGAAATGATCCTCGTATCTTAGAGGCAGCTTCCAGACTTCTGGCAAGCAATTTCTTACATCCAATTTTAGTTGGTAACCCGGATGAGATTGCAAAAGTAGCAGAGGAGAGCGGTTTCAATATCCGTGGAGCAGAGATCATCGATCCAATGAAGTATGACAGATTTGACGAGATGGTTGAGATGTTCTGTGAACTTCGTAAGAGCAAAGGTGTTACACCAGAGCAGGCAAGAGGAATTCTTTCCCAGGCAAACTACTTTGGTACCATGTTAGTAAAAATGGGAGTTGCTGATTCCCTTCTTGGTGGAGCAACATACTCTACAGCAGATACAGTACGTCCAGCATTACAGTTGATCAAAACAAAACCAGGTAACACGATCGTATCTTCCTGCTTCATCATGGTACGTCCGGCAGCTACGGGCGAGAACGAAGTACTTGCAATGGCTGACTGTGCAATCAACATTCATCCAACAGAGGACGAGTTAGTAGAGATCGCTGGCGAGACAGCAGAGTGTGCTAAGATTTTCGGTATCGATCCAAAGGTTGCATTCTTAAGTTACTCAACACTTGGTTCCGGTAAGGGCGAGGATGTTGACAAGATGCGCAACGCAGCAGCAAAAGCAAAAGAAAAATATCCAGAGCTTCCAATCGAAGGAGAAATCCAGTTCGATGCAGCAGTTTCTCCACGTGTTGCACGTACAAAATGCAAAGATTCTCAGGTTGCAGGACATGCAAACACATTTGTATTCCCTGACATCAATGCTGGTAACATTGGTTACAAGATTGCACAGCGTCTTGGTAACTTCGAAGCTTACGGACCAATCTTACTTGGCTTAAATGCACCAATCAACGATCTGTCCCGTGGATGTAACGCTTCTGAAGTATATTCTATGGCAATCATCACAGCAGCACTTGCTTAATTGCAATTGATCGGAACATAATAATAAGAAAGAACCGTATGCGAAGAGCGTTTGAAAGAATGTTTTCGTGTGTCGGTTCTTTTTTGTTATGGCGACGACCGCTAATCGGAGCGAGATTCGCAGAGCATATCTTGTCTCTGTGATTGGAAACACTTGAATCGTGAAATGGTATTTTGAATTTATATATGATTCTCGCAGACTGAATCATATAATTAGAATATGTGGATGAAACTGGGGAAGTATCAGATAATATGTGGATAACTATGTGGATAATGTGAATAAGTCGGTGAACATAGATAAATAATATTAATTGTTATACAATTAAAAAGAAATACGAAAAGAATTATAAAATGGAAATATATCTTTTTCTTTGATTGTATAGTAGAATATGTGTGCAATTCACATAATAGGAAAAAAAGATTTGCAGAAAATAACAAATGAATCAAACAGAGGAAAAAACAATGTTTAAAAATGCAGGACGTGTAAAACGCACAATAGAAGAATATTTTGTACTTACCGTGGCAACGCTTATTCTGGTTGTCGGCGTGTATGTATTCAAGTTCCCGAATAACTTTTCTTTCGGTGGAGTGACTGGTATTGCGGTCGTTTTGAGCGCCATTATGCCGACAACCCCTGGAAATATCACATTTATTATCAATATGGCACTGCTTGTGCTGGGATTTATTTTTCTTGGAAAAAGTTTTGGAATCAAGACTGTCTATGTCAGTGTGCTGATGTCAGTTGGGTTAAGTGCAGCGGAGAAATGGTTCCCAATGTCTGCGCCACTCACCTCACAGCCGGTGCTGGAACTGATCTATGCGATCGTGCTTCCGGCGGCGAGTTCAGCCATCTTATTTAATGTCGGAGCTTCCGGTGGTGGTACGGATATTATCGCCATGATCTTAAAGAAATACACGAAACTGAATATCGGAGGTGCGCTGTTTCTGGTAGACCTGTTTATTGTACTTGCATCCTGCCTTGTCTTCGATGCGCAGACAGGTCTGTTTTCCCTCTGCGGACTTCTGGCAAAATCACTGGTGGTCGACAATGTGATCGAGAGTATTAACATGTGCAAATACTTCACCATTATCTGCAATGATCCGGAACCAATCTGTGAGTTTATCACCCAGAAGTTAAACCGCAGTGCAACGGTATATCATGCCGAGGGTGCTTATCAGCATAACGACAAAGCAGTTATTCTCTCTGTTATGAAGCGAAGCCAGGCTGTGGAACTCCGTAACTTCATCCACGAAAACCAGCCGTCCGCTTTCATTGCGATCACCAACAGCAGTGAGATTATCGGAAAAGGTTTCCGCGGGTTGAATTAGAAAACCAGAATTGCGAAAAAGTCCGAAAGTTTGCGGACATAGGGAAATTATGCTAAAATAGACGGCATATAAGATGAATGAATTTGACGGAAATTTGTTCAAAAATAACAGGTTTTATCGAACACTAAAAGGAGAGATAAAACAGGAGAAAACAGGAGAAGGATTTCATGAAAATTTGGGAAGATGAGAAACAGGTGTACATCAGAGCGAGCATGGAGCGCAATACGCCGGAACAGAATGCAGCGCTCAAAGAGCGTTTAGAACAGATCGACTGGTCGATTTTAGAACATATCCAGAGAAAAGAGACTGTGAATGAGCGCGGTGTGTTCGCACCGTTAGAAGCAGTGGAAGTGCCGGAGATCGAGGCGCGCAGAGACGAGTTTAAAGCAGCAGGACTGGATGCAATCCGGGCAGGAAAAGTAGGAGCAGTGCTTTTAGCTGGCGGACAGGGAACAAGACTGGGGTTGGACAGACCGAAGGGAACATTAAATATCGGTGTGAACCGGGAACTTTATTTATTCGAGCAGCTTTTCCGTAATCTGATGGATGTGACGGATGAAGCCGGTGCTTACGTTCCAATGTACATTATGACAAGCAATATTAATCATAAAGATACCGTTACTTTTTTTGAGGAGCATCATTATTTTGGCTATCCAAAAGACTATGTAAAATTTTTCATTCAGGAGATGGTTCCGGCATGTGACCACGAGGGACGTGTCTATATGGAATCTGATACCGAGGTGGCAATGTCTCCAAACGGAAACGGTGGATGGTTTGGTTCCATGGTGAGCGCAGGATTATTAGATGACATCCACGCAAGAGGACTTGAATGGATCAATGTGTTTGCAGTGGACAACTGCTTACAGAGAATTGCGGATCCGCTATTTATCGGCGCAACAATCGTTTCTGGCTGCGAGAGTGGAGCGAAGGTAGTGCGCAAGGCGGCACCGGATGAAAAAGTTGGCGTGCTTTGTACTGAGGATGGAAAACCATCTATCGCAGAGTATTATGAGATGACGCAGGAGATGGCAACTGCAAGAAAAGAGAATGGAGATCTGCTTTACGGCTTTGGCGTGATCTTAAACTATCTTTTCTCTGAAAAAAAATTAGAGCAGATCGCAGACGCACGTATGCCGATCCATGTGGTGGAGAAGAAAATTCCTCATATTGATTTGGAAGGAAATATGGTGAAACCGGAGCAGCCAAACGGATACAAGTTTGAAACTTTAGTGCTGGATATGGTACATATGATGGATGACTGCATTCCATATGAAGTTGTGCGTGAAAGAGAATTTGCACCGATCAAAAACCTTCACGGCGTGGATTCCTTAGACACTGCGAGAGAGTTGCTGAAAGGCTGCGGTGTCACATTATAATACCTTTGAAAAAAGCGGTCACTTTACAGAAAAAAGCAAAAAAGAACATGAAAAACCGCGTAAAACGGGCGTTTGCCGGGAATCCTGGCAGACGCCCGTTTTGTGCAAAAGACCAAAGGAAATCTAAGAAATTTCGTAAAAACAACAGAAAAAGGAGAAAAATAACTAAAATATAACAAAAATACACTTTTCATATTAAACATATTGCACAATGAATACAGAAGAATTTTCAAGAAAGAAAGAAGTATTTTATATGTTTTTTATAGGGGCGATTGCTATAATTCATCATGTAACAAGAAGTTACCAAATACATTAAGGGAGGTTTTCTTATATGAAAAAGAAAGTAGTTAGTGTAATTCTTGCAATGACAATGGTAGCATCCATGGCAATGGGATGCGGAAGCAGCTCTGATACAACAACATCAGACAATTCAACAACAACCACAACAACAAATGATGCAGTAGCATCCACAGAGGCATCCGATGCAGCAGACGCAACAGCAGATGCAGCAAACGGAGACTTAGCTGATAAAAAAGTTGGTGTATGTATTTATCAGTTCGCTGATAACTTCATGACATTATTCCGTGGAGAACTTGAGAACTACTTAGTAGAACAGGGATTCTCAAAAGACAATATCACAATCGTAGATGGTGCTAACGACCAGGCTACACAGACAAACCAGATCCAGAACTTCATCACACAGGGTGTTGACGTTTTGATCATCAACCCGGTTAACTCTTCATCCGCAGAGACAATCACAGATATGGTTGTTGAAGCTGGTATCCCTCTTGTATACATCAACCGTGAGCCAGATGCTTCTGAGGAGCAGAGATGGGCAGATAACAACTGGGATGTAACATACGTTGGATGTGACGCTCGCCAGTCCGGTACATACCAGGGCGAAATGATCGCTGATCTTGGTCTTGACACAGTTGATATGAACGGAAACGGAAAAATCGACTACATCATGATCGAAGGTGACCCGGAGAACGTTGATGCTCAGTATCGTACAGAGTACTCCATCAAAGCTCTTGAAGATGCCGGATTAGAAGTAAACTGCTTAGACGATCAGGTTGGTATGTGGGATCAGGCTACAGCACAGCAGTTAGTAGCTAACTCCTTAAGCCAGAATGGTAATGATATCGAAGTTGTATTCTGTAACAACGACGCAATGGCACTTGGTGCTTTACAGGCAATCGAATCTGCAGGACGTACTGTAGGTGAAGATATCTACTTAGTAGGTGTTGATGCTTTATCAGAAGCACTTGAAGATGTTCTTGCAGGAACAATGACAGGTACTGTATTTAACGATCACTTCTCACAGTCCCACAGTGCAGCAGACGCAGCTATCAACTACTTATCAGGTGCTGGAAACGAGCACTACATTGGTTGTGACTACGTGAAAGTTACAAAAGACAATGCCCAGGAAATCCTTGACATGGTTAAATAATCAATCATTGCTACATTGAAAAAGTAAAATGAAAAAAGCGGTGCGGGTGTTTGAATGGCACCCGCACTTGTCTTGAAAAAAGACTGACACAAGACGATCTTAATTGATTTGATAACAAAAAGAATTATGAAAATGTCATGTATTTGAAACAGCGGAAGTAATAATGGGTAAGGAATTCTGAATATTGACATTACACAGATTTTTGATCTGTATCAACATAAAATAAAACAGGTAATAGACCTGAATTTATAAAGGAGGAGCAAAATGGCTGAATATAAACTGGAGCTTAAGGGTGTTTGCAAATCTTTCCCTGGTGTAAAAGCGTTGGATAATGTACAGCTTTCATTAAGACCAGGAACAGTTCATGCACTGATGGGCGAAAACGGTGCAGGAAAATCCACTCTGATGAAATGCCTTTTCGGTATTTACAGAATGGATGCGGGGGAAGTCATTCTGGATGGCAAGAAGATTGAGATCAACAATCCGGATGAGGCAATGAAGTATGGTATTGCGATGGTACATCAGGAATTACAGCCGGTACCTGCAAGAAGCGTGGCAGAGAACCTTTATTTAGGACGTTTCCCAACCAAGGGATTCGGACCATTTAAGATGATCGACCACAAAACTATGTATGCAGAGACAGAGAGATGGTTAAAAGAGGTAAAAATGGATTTTGATCCAAAAGCACAGCTTGGATCTCTTTCCATTGGACAGATGCAGTCCGTAGAAATTGCAAAGGCAGTTTCACAGCAGGCAAAAGTCGTGATCTTCGACGAGCCGACATCTTCTCTTTCTGATAACGAAGTAGAAGCACTGTTCCGTATCATGAATGATCTGAGAGACAAGGGCGTTGCAATGGTTTACATTTCCCACAAGATGGATGAAATCAAGCGTATCGCGGATGATATCACGATCATGAGGGATGGTACCTATGTAGGAACCTGGCCGGCAGCAGAACTTTCAACAGACCAGATCATTGCAAAGATGGTAGGCCGTGAACTTACCAATGTATATCCACCGAAGGAGAACAAACCGGGTGAAGTCATCATGGAAGTAAAAGACTTATGTTCTATCCATGAAAAATCATTCCAGCATGTAAGCTTTGAATTGAGAAAAGGTGAGATCCTTGGATTTGGTGGACTGGTAGGTGCACAGAGAACCGAGTTGATGGAAGGTATTTTCGGTATCCGCGGTATCGCATCCGGCGAGATTTATATGCACGGCAAGAAAACCAGGATCAAACATCCTATTGATGCAATGAATGCAGGTATCGGACTTATTACAGAGGATCGTCGTGGAAATGGTATCTTCGGATGTCTTTCCATCAAAGATAATGTAGGTGTCTCTGTATACAATAAATTCCTTAAAGCAGGATTTGTGTTAGACCACAAGAAAATCAATCAGGTTGTGGATGACAGCATTAAGAAGTTAAGCATTAAGACACCAAGTATGAAGGAACACATCGCAAACCTTTCCGGTGGTAACCAGCAGAAGGTTATCGTAGCAAGATGGCTTGCAAATGATCCTGACGTACTGATCATGGATGAGCCGACCCGTGGTATCGACGTCGGTGCAAAACATGAGATTTATGAGATCATGAGTGATCTGGCAAAACAGGGAAAAGCAATCATTATGATCTCATCAGAAATGTCAGAACTTCTTGGTATGGCAGACAGAATCTGCGTTATGTGTAACGGTAAACTTACCGGCGAGATCGATCAGCCGGAAGAGATGACTCAGGCAAGAGTCATGGGCTTCGCAACCAAATTCTGATAGAGGAGGACAATAGAATGGAAAAGACAAAACAGCAGAAAGCAAAAGATTTTATTATCAACAATGGCGTTATCATTGTAATGTTTATTCTGGTTATCTACACCGGATTGACATCTGATAACTTCCTTACACGAAACAACTTAATGAACATTTTGATGAACATGAGTTCACGACTTGTCATCGCCCTTGGTATTGCAGGATGTGTAATCACCGCAGGATGTGACCTTTCCGCAGGACGTATGATCGGTTTCGCAGCATGTATTGCCGGTACATTATTACAGCGTATTGATTATTCCGGAAAGTTCTTCCCGGATATGCAGCCAATGAATGTATTCCTGGCATTGATCGTTGTCATGGCAATCTGTGCAGCATTTGGTAGTATCACAGGTTTCTTCATCGCTTACCTAAGCGTACCTCCATTCATCGCTACGCTGGCAATGATGGAAATTGTTTATGGTATTTCACTGATCTACACAGGAGCTACACCACTTGGTGGTTATGTAAAATCCTACACAGATATCGCAAACGGCAAATTCCTTGGAATCAGCTGGCTGATCTGGATCGCAATTTTAGTAGCAGTTATCACATGGTTCATTTTCAACATGACACGTCATGGAAAATATATGTATGCGATCGGTGGTAACCCACAGGCAGCAGAAGTTGCTGGTGTTCCTGTAAAAGCAACTATGATCTTAATCTACATGAAAGCAGCAGCTATGTATGGTCTTGCAGGTTTCATGCTTGGCGCAAAAGCCGGTGGTGCATCCGTTAACTTAGGATATGGTTACGAAATGGAAGCGATCGCAGCTTGTACGATCGGTGGTGTATCCGTTACAGGTGGACGTGGTAAAGTTTCTTCCGCTATCATCGGTGTTGCTGTATTCGAGTTATTAAAAGCAGCATTACAGTACTTGGGAGTAGATGCGAACGCACAGTACATTGCAATTGGTATCGTAATCTTCGTAGCTATTTCTCTTGATATCAGAAAATACGTTGCTAAGAAATAATAAAATACAAATAATTTTGAAACATCATATGTTTTATATTATAATAATAGCGGCTGGAGCTTTTCAGCCGCTATTATTACTTAAGGGAGAAAAAGAATGACAACACAGACAATTTTAGAACAGGCAGGAATTCCATTACTTTTATTTGTGATCTGTATGTATTATGGATTGAAACTGATGATTTTGCAGGATGTTTCAACCATTCGGGGAAAGAATAAAGAACCGGTAAAAGATGAAAAGGCGTATGCAAAAAAAGGTGGAGCGCTCATTCTCTTTTTTGGTTTTGCAACACTTGTAATGACGTTTCTTCTTTTTGTGGATCTTTATGTCGCACTGGCACAGATTGTAATCTGTACGATTATTTTTGGCGTTTTGTGGAAAAAAATGAATGACAAATACGGTGCATAAAGAAAGATGGAAAAGAAATAAAAGAAAATAAAGGGCAGAAATTATGAACCAATATACCGTTTTACTTGTAGATGATGAGGAAGAAGTGTTTCAGGTCATCATGAAAAAACTCGATTGGGAGAGCATGGGATTTTCCATTGCAGGCTATGCCAGAAATGGTGTGGAGGCGTTGGAAATGGCGGAGGAACTGCAGCCGGATGTGGTCATGACAGATATCAAGATGCCATATATGGACGGGCTTACACTCTGCAAAAAGCTCAAAGAACTCTACCAGAAAGTGAAAGTGATCATTTTCTCCGGCTTTGATGAATTTGAGTATGCGAAAGAGGCAATTAAAATTGAGGCCGAGGAGTATATTTTAAAACCGATCAATTCCAATGAACTGCGGGAAGTGTTTGAGCGGATCAAGGTCAACCTCGATAAAGAGCTGGACGAAAAAAGAAATATCGACAAACTGCGGGAATATTATATGGAAAGTCTTCCTGTTTTACAGGAGAATTTTTATACTTCGCTGATTGAAGGAAGAATCCCGGAGTCACAGATTGAAAAGTATGTGCAAAACTATCAGATCAACCTGACAGGACCATACTATGTGGTCACTGTTTTACATATCAGTACAACGAATCCGGAAAATGTGCCAATTGATCCATTTTTACTCACTGTCTCTGTGAAAAAACTTGCGGAGGAACAGTTGACCGAAAAATGGAATTGCAGGACGGTGACCTATCTTGGAGATATCCTTGTGATCGCACAGCTTTCCGATGTGGACAGCGTCACACATTTTACCGATGATATGGATCGGTTCTGCAAAATGGCAAAGCGTGTCTGCAAGGCGACTGTCACCGCGGGAATCGGTCATGTGTGCAATCAGCTTTCGCAGCTTTCACTCTCTTATCACGGTGCAAAGAATGCAACCTCTTATCGTGTTTTATATGGAAATACAAGAGCCATCAATATCGCAGAGATGGATCCACAGGAGAGCGTGGATGAACACTGGGAGGAAGCTTACATCGAGAAAATTTTAAAGAAAGTCAAGATGGGCGAGCAGGAGCCGTTGGAGGAAGCAATTGCAGAGTTTACGGGGCAGATGGCAAAGACGAGAATGTCTCTGCAGAACTACCGGATTCTTGTCATGGAACTGATTGCAGAAATTTTCCGGTTTGGAAGCAATAACCAGATTAACATGGACGAAGTGTTTGGCAACAACAGCGATTTATATAATCAGGCATTACAGTTGGAATCCACAGATGCGCTTGGTGCATGGCTGAAGGAAAACTGTATGAAGATGCAGCGCCAGGTGACAAATGAACGTCAGGACACCACAAAATCTTTTGTGACAAGAGCAGTAGAGTATGTGAAGGAGCATTATGCAGATCAGGAGTTGAGTATTGAGACGATATGCAGTTATCTGAATGTGAGTGCAGCATATTTTTCCACTGTTTTTAAGAAGGAAACCGGAAAAACATTTATCAATTATCTCACGGACTATCGCATGGAGCAGGCAGTGGATCTGCTTTTGACGAAAGACGAGAAAACTTATATTATTGCAGAAAAAGTTGGATATTCTGATCCGAACTATTTCAGCTATGTGTTTAAAAAACAATTTGGAATGTCACCATCAAAATATAAGGCAGGTAAGTTGGGCGAAAAGTGAAAACAATAGAAAAATTTTACCGGAAAATAGCGGAATACCTTGCAAAACGTGTCAAACCCCAGACGATACAGTTTACGATATCGGTTTCATTTACGATTGTCTCTGTATGCAGTATGGGGATTCTTGGCGTGACACTTTATAATCGTTTTGTCAATCGAATGGAGGACATGACAATCGAAAGCTCGGAGCAGCTTTTGAATCAGACTGCCATCAATCTGGAAACGTATCTTAGAAACATGCGGCGCATTTCGGATGCGATGTACTATAGTGTCATTAAGGATAAGGATCTTGCAGTGGATTCTGTGGATGAGGAGATGAACCTTTTATATGAGGCGAATAAAGACAACCTGATCAGTATCGCATGTTATACGAACGATGGTAAACTGGTTGCAGCAGCACCGGTCACCAATGAGAAGGATAATTCGGACATTGTCGATCAGGAGTGGTTTGTCAATGCGGTGGATCAGATGGAAAACCTGCATTTTTCCACTCCACATGTACAGAATCTGTTTGATAATGCAGCTTACCGCTATTACTGGGTTGTTTCCTTAAGCCGTGCAGTGGAACTGACAAGCAACGGAAATTCTACGCTGGGTGTTTTGCTGGTTGATATGAACTACAGCAGCATTGAGCAGCTTTTTAATAAGGCAAATACAGATAATTCATCGGAATATGTCTATCTGATGGACAGCGATGGTGAGATTATCTATCATCCGAAGCAGAAACTGATTTACACGAATCTTTATGAGGAAAATAATCTTGAGGCGGTTCATTATGATGACGGTTCCCATCAGGAGATTTTTCAGGGTGAAAAGAGACTTATCACCGTCAAGACGGTCAGCTATACCGGTTGGAAAATTGTGAGCGTTGTGCCAATGAGCGCCTTTAATATGGGACTTTACGGTACGCGAATGTTTGTGATTATGTTGATGGCGTTGTCGATGCTGCTGATTATTATCATCAATCAGCTTGTGTCTGCAAGAATCGCAAAACCATTACAGCGTCTGAATGAATCCGTCAAAGAATGGGAAGCGGGAAATCTGAATCCTACTATATATGTAGGCGGATCGTTGGAAGTAGAACATCTGGGAAAGACGTTGCGCTCTACGGTAGAACAGATTAACCAGTTGATGCATGATATTTTGTATGAACAGGAAGAAAAAAGAAAAAGTGAACTGGATGCATTGCAGTCACAGATCAATCCACACTTTTTGTATAATACACTGGATTCTATTGTATGGATGATCGAGGGCGAACGCTACGAGGATGCGGTCTTTATGATCACGCAGCTTGCGAGTCTGTTCCGTATCAGTCTAAGCCGCGGAAAAACGATCATCAGCGTTGAAGATGAGATCAAACACGCAAAGAATTACATGAATATCCAGAAAATTCGTTATAAAAACAGCTTTGCAATTGATTTTTCCATAGAGGAGGAAATTTTGCACTGCTGTACGGTAAAACTCGTGGTGCAGCCGCTGTTGGAAAATGCGATTTATTATGGCGTGGAAGGAATGGACGGTGAAGGCGAGATCCATGTAAAAGGTTACCGGAAAGAGGACGATATTTATATAGAAGTCAGCGATAACGGACTTGGTATGCCGCAGGATATGGTGGAACAGCTTTTGACCGACAATAACCGTGTGAGAAAGCATGGTTCCGGTGTGGGTGTGATCAATGTACATAATCGTATCCGTCTGCGGTTTGGCAAGCCATATGGCCTTGAAATCGAGAGTATGCCGGATGAGGGAACCACCATTCGTATCCATTTGCCGTATATTCCATATGAACCGGAAAAACTGGAACTGCTGGAAAACGGAAAGATGCAGGAACTGAAAGGGGGAAAGAGCAATGAAGAAAAATAGGATTTATTTTGGATTGCTCATTCTTGCCCTGGTAGTGACGATTGTCTGGACATCCGCTGGCATGCTTGGAGTGAATAAAGAAGAGAAAAAATACAGTGTGTCTGTGATCGTCAACGACAGCAACAATGACCGCTGGATCGCAATGCGCGAGGGACTGGAGCAGGCAGCGAAAGATGACGATATTCAGTTAAATTATGTTTCCACCGGTGTCTTTGCGAGTGAAGATGAAGAAAAGGCGCTGATCGAGCGTGAAGTGGAGAATGGAGCAGATGGAATTATCGTACAGCTTGTCTCAAGTGAGGACACATATGCAGTTTTTGAGAAAATAGATTCTTCTGTAGCGGTGATGTTATTGGAAACAGATGCGGTGTCGGAGGGAGTTTATTCCGTGACAGCCCCGGATAATCTCTGGATTGGTGAAGCACTGGCACAGACAGTTTTGCAGGATTATGGGGATTCTTTATCTGAGAAAAAAATTGGAATTCTCAGCGGAAACCAGAATCAGCTTTCCATGCAGCAGAGGCTTGGCAGCGTGAAAAAGCTGCTGGAGGATGAGAACATAGAGCCGGTCTGGATTTTATCCGGTCAGGGGGAGAATCTGTCATCGGAACTTGTGACAAAACAGGCAGATGAACCGGTGGATATTCTGATCACATTGGGAAATGCGGAGACAGAAACAGCAGTGGATTATCTGCAGGCGGATACCAGTTATAAACGACAGTTTATGATTTATGGGGAAGGGTGTTCGGATAAAACGGTATATTATCTGGACAAAGGCATAATTAAGTCGCTTGTAGTACCAAATGAATTTAACATGGGATACCAGAGCGTACATACGATTGCGGAACAAATCAAATACAAGTTTTCCAGTGCTGAAAGCACAACGGTGGAAAGTCTTGTGATCAATAGACAGAATCTGTATGATGAGGAGAATCAGAAGATTTTATTCCCAATTGTACAGTAAATCAGGAGAATCATGGTATAGGGAAAACAGGAAGAAGGAGAGAAAGGTACAGCATGAGAAGTGCAAAACAGAGAATTTCAAGTGCGTTGATTCTGGCAGTGGGCGCATCAATGCTTATGGGATGTGAACTGCCAGAGAGAAATACACAGGTGAAAAGTATCAAGATCGGTGTGACACTCTATGACCAGTATGATGCGTTTCTTTCTGAGCTGATGGAAGATTTTAACACCTATGCAGCAGCGAAGGAAGAGGAGACAGGAATCGCCATTAATGTGGAAGTCTATAATGCGTCACAGAGTCAGACGACACAGAACAATCAGGTGGAAGCTATGGCACAGGATGGATGCGACATTATCTGTGTGAACTTAGTGGATCGTACAGATCCTACAACGGTCATTGATCTCGCAGAGAAAAATGATATCCCTGTCATTTTCTTCAACCGTGAGCTGGTGGAAGAGGATTTAGAGCGCTGGGATAAACTGTATTATGTGGGGGCGAAGGCATTTGAATCTGGAATGATGGAAGGACAGATTGCCGCAGCGGCTTTTTTACAGGATCCATCGGTCGACAGAAATCAGGATGGAGTCTACCAGTATGTTGTGCTTGAGGGGGAGCCGGGGCATCAGGATGCAATAGTCCGCACGGAATACTCGGTGAATACGATTGTTTCCAGCGGGATTGAGGTGGAAAAACTGGGTTATGCCATTGCTAACTGGAACCGTGCACAGGCACAGAATAAAATGACACAGCTTTTGAGCCAGAATGGCAATAAAATAGAGTTAGTGATCGCAAACAATGACGATATGGCAGTGGGGGCGATCGATGCATTGAAGGCCTCAGACCTAAGCCGGGAGGAATGGCCGGTAGTAGTCGGAATTGACGGCACCAATGTTGGACTTGAGGCAGTGAAGAATGGCGAGATGGTCGGTACCGTCTATAATGACAAAGAAGGACAGGCAAAGGGGATGTTGGAACTTTCTTTTGCACTTGCCACGGGCGGAAATCTGGAGGATCTGAATCTGGAGGATGGAAAATACATAAGAATGCCTTATGCAAAAGTCGGACCGGATGATGTGGATGAATATTTGGACAGATAACGTTTCTGGCAGACAGGAAATGAATGGGAGCAAAGATTTGAAGACAATCATTTATTTTAAAGGTGTCTATGACACGCTTGATTTATTTACAGATCATTTGATCGAGGCATTTGAATCCATGGGATATGGGACATTTGTGTATCACACTGCAAATGAGGAAGTGAGCAAAAAGATGCTGCTCCGCCTTCTGGATGAATCACAGGAATTTGCAGTAGTGACATTTAATAACCTCGGATACAATCTTTCTTTTGAACAGTCTGAAGCAGCGGAGGACGAAGAGAAAAAACCGGAAGAACATAATATATGGAATTATTTTCATATCCCATATATTGACATTCTCATGGATCATCCGTTTCATTATGAGAAACCGCTTTGCAATATGCCGGAAACAGCAGTGATCCTCTGCACAGACCGCAATCATGAGAAATATATCCGGCGTTTTTTCAAAAACATCCATCAGACAGATTTCCTTCCACATGCAGGAGTGGAGCTGGGACATAAGCATAAACCTCTGAATGACCGCAATATCGATGTGCTGTATGCAGGGGCACTTCCAATCTATACGGTCGCAAAGATGATCCCGGATCTTCATTCCATCCCAGAAGTCGACGGTGAGCATATGATGCAGTCGGTGTTGGGCGAACTGGTGCAGCACCCGGAACAGACGACAGAACAGGCGATAGAAGCATATGTAAAGTCAGTGCGTGGAGATATATCCGATGAGCGTTTACAGGAGATCATTGTAAAAATGCGGTTTCTGGATTCCTACGCGACTTCTTTTTTTCGGGAGCAGGCGGTGCGTATCCTTGTGGAGAGCGGCATTCATGTGACCGCGTATGGTGTTGGCTGGGATCAGTGCGAATGGAGTGATAATCCGTATCTGACATATGGGGGTAAGGTGCTTGCACCGCAGATTCTTCCTCTTATGAACGACTCCAAGATCGTGTTAAATACCATGACCTGGTTTAAAGCAGGTGCGCACGACCGTATTTTTAATGGTATGCTTGCAGGTGCGGCGGTAGTGACAGATGATTCCACTTACCTGCGTAGAACCTTTACGGATGGAAAAGAACTTGTGATGTTTTCATTAAAGGAATTGCAGACACTGCCGGAACGGGTATTTGACTTGTTTGGCCACAGCTCCCACATGCAGGAGCTGGCAGACTGTGGATATCGCGCCGCAAAAGAGGGACATACGTGGAAAAACAGGGCGGAGTATATCCGCGAGTGCTATTTAGACTGAAAAAATGCATTCATGCAATAGAGTAAAAATGGAGGAGCGGAGACGAATGCACATTTTAATGTATCGTTGGAAGGCATACAATTACCGGGATATTGAACAGACATTCCGCCTGTTGGGGCATACGGTGGACAATATAGAGCAGGAACTTGGGAATTATGACATTGATCCTGAGTTTGAGGCGGAAATCGAAGCGCTGATGGAAAAAAATCATTATGATATGGTGTTTACGGTCAATTATTTTGCGCTGATTTCAAATACCTGCCAGAAAATGGGTGTGAAATATGTGTCATGGACGTGTGACAATCCACTGATCAGCATGTATCATGTCTCTGTTTTTAACGACTGCAACTACATTTTTACATTTGATAAAACAAACTATCTGGAATTTAAAGAGATGGGAGTAAAACATATCTGGTATCTTCCACTTGCAGTGGATGCTGACCGGATCGACACGATTTTACAGAAATCAGAGGACAGCATAAAATACAGCGGTGACATTGCATTCGTGGGAAGCCTTTATGAGAGGAATTCCTACGACAGGATCAAGCCTACGCTGCCGGAATATCTGAGGGGCTACTTTGATGCGGTGATGGAGGCACAGCTTAACATCAGTGGTGCAAATATCGTGGAACCAATGCTCACAACGGATATTTTAGAACAACTGCAACAGCATTTTTCGCTGGAAAAGTCGGAGGGTTCTTTCTCAGACCTCGGACTGATCTTTCAGACGACGGTGCTTGGGTTTAAAATCGCAGAGATTGAGAGACGGCGCGCGCTGATCGAACTGTCAAAACATTTCCGTGTGAATGTGTACAGTAACAGTAATGTCTCAGACCTTGTGCGGGTGCAGTACTGTGGTTCTGTCGATTATTGGAGCGAGATGCCAAAAGTGTTCCGCGAGTCGAAAATTAACCTGAACTTCACGATCCCCAATATTAAAAGCGGGATTCCGCTTCGCATGTGGGATGTACTGGGGGCAGGAGGATTTCTGATGACGAATTATCAGGCGGAGATCCCTCTTTATTTTAAAGAAGGGGAAGACCTGATATGTTTTGACGGTGTGGAAGATCTGGCGGAGAAAGCCGGCTATTATCTGGAACATGAGAAGGAGCGGAGGGAGATTGCCCATAACGGCTATGAGAAAGTGAAACAACATCATTCTTATGTAAACCGTATAGAGACAATTTTAGAGACGATCGCATAAAAAAGACTGTTGCATGAAAGCTGATTCATGTGACAGTCTTTTTAACAATAGCGGTCTAACATCATTCCGGAGTAGATCGAAGTGATATATGGTGTCGCAAAATTATGTCCGGGGTTCTTGTAGGCTACAATAATTTTGTTCACGTAATTCATCGGGTCAATAGACGCCTCTGCTGCTTTGCTGTTTAATGTGTCCTTAAATTGATTCAGGATCGCAAAATTATCCTGCGCATCTTCTGCAGTTGCGGCATCATACAGAAGACTGCGGTCAATATGCAGATAATTATCGGCGTCTAATTCCAATCCCATCGCTTCTAATTCATGGCGGTAGTCTTTTGCAACACTGCTCATGTCAGAGACGAGCTTATTAGGACGCTGGGCATCAGAATACGAATGACCGATCCTGATCACTTCGTTATAAGCATTGGCGAGTCTGCTGACATTGTCCGCAACGGCATCGGCATCTGTCTTGAAATCGATCGTTGCCGCTGAGCCATCCTTGCTGATTCCGTTTAATGTCAGATTAAACTGGTTATTTACCATAAATGAATTCGAGTAGGAGGAATGTTCTTTCCCATTTAAAACAAAAGAAGAATTCCCGGCTTTCTGCGCGATCTGATTGATTCCTAAAAGCTTCATAGCGTGCATGGAGGAGGGACTTGCATCCGGCAGGATCTGGAACAGATAGTCTTCATCATCTGCAATGCCGGTCTGGCTGGAGGAGAGCACAAGTGCATTATCTCCTTTGCCGTTCTGGACCATGGAGGCATTGATGCCGATTTTCGAGTGGTTGATCAACTGCATCAGTTTTTGCTGGACATCTGCATTGGAATCCTTACGGTCGACAGAAAACTGAAATTCATAAGAATTCGTATTCGTGTTCAGGTCAAAGGAATAAATGCCGGGTGTAAACTGATAACGATCCGGCTGAAGGTAATTTCCACGGTTAATCTGTTCTGCTGCTAACTGCTTTACTGCTATATGAAAGGTAGTTGTATCCGGAGTGTCGTCGTTTCCAATGTATTCTGCGGTTACGACATCTTCGTCCGAAGACTGGGCGATCTTTTTGGAAAAAGCTTTTTCAATGCCCTGGCCGCTGCTTGAAAGTGAAGCTGCGATATGCTGGATGTCTCCGACACTTTCCTTGATATCAATCGCATATTTTTTCGCTTCCCCAAGGTTTTTGATCTTGTACAGAGGGGATTCTTTATTTGTTTTTACAATTTTATTATAGGTGTCACGCAACTGGCTTTTCTTGTGCGTGTCATAGCGCGATACAGTCGAATTGCCATAGGTACTCAGATAGTACTGGTAGGCGCTGTCAATGGCTGCCATAGATGTTCCCCTCCTTTCTTCCTTGAAATCATAATGCAGTACTTTCTTAATATAATAAGAAGTAATTCGTTATGCGGGGATGAAAATCCGTTTCATTAGATTACAGAATATATATCGGTAGTTCTACAAAAAATATTTATCTTTTTTTTACATTATCATTGGGAAAGTGGAAAAAAGCAAGAAAAAAACAAAAAAATTTGTTGACGACAAATATTCTGTGTGCTATATTAGTCTAGCGATGGAAGTAGGTCTTTTTTTTATGCCTTTTTTTAGGTCGGACTTATTTTCGACTAAAAGGTGTAGAAAAACACAAAGAATTTAATGGAGGTGGAAGTTGTGCGCACGAAAATAACACTGGCATGTACAGAATGCAAGAATCGTAATTACAACACGACAAAAGACAAGAAAGCTCATCCAGACAGAATGGAAACCAAAAAGTATTGTAGATTCTGTAAGACTCATACATTACACAAGGAAACCAAATAGTTTAGCTGGGTGAAGGAGTGAGAAAATGGGAGAAACCGAGAAATTAGTAAAAGCTCCGGAAAATGGTCAGCACATGAGCCTGCTGGCGAAAATGTCGAGCTGGTTTACCGGTCTCAAGGCTGAATTCAACAAGATTATTTGGCCAGACAAACAATCACTTGCAAGACAGACAGGAGCCGTTGTTGCGACGTCTGTTGTTTTAGGTCTTGTCATCGCCCTTCTGGATTTTTTGATCCAGTATGGCGTTGATTTCCTTGTAGGTTTAAGTTTTTAATTGGAGGCAAAGGTAATTATGGCAGAAGCACACTGGTATGTAGTTCATACCTACTCAGGATATGAGAATAAGGTAAAAGCCAATATCGACAAGACAATCGAAAACAGACATCTGGAAGATCAGATCTTAGAGGTCCGTGTTCCGATGCAGGACGTTGTTGAGTTGAAGAATGGCGCAAATAAAACCGTATCAAAGAAGATGTTTCCGGGATACGTACTTATCAATATGGTTATGAATGATGACACCTGGTATGTTGTCAGAAATACCCGTGGTGTTACCGGATTCGTTGGTCCGGGAAGCAAGCCGGTACCGCTTACCGATATGGAAATGAAACCATTAGGTATCAAGACTGAGAACGTTGAGGTTGATTTTGCAGAGGGTGACACAGTGACTGTTATCGGCGGCGTCTGGAAGGATACCGTTGGTGTGATCCAGTCCATGAACCACAGCAAGCAGATCGTTACCATCAATGTGGAACTTTTTGGTCGCGAAACACCAGTAGAAATAAGTTTCGCAGATATTAAGCTTATGAAATAAGCAGACTTGTATGACAAGTTCAAAATTTATTAAGGAGGCAATTTTCCAATGGCAAAGAAAGTAGAAGGATACATCAAATTGCAGATTCCTGCGGGCAAGGCTACACCTGCTCCTCCAGTTGGACCTGCACTTGGACAGCACGGCGTTAACATCGTTGAATTTACAAAACAGTTCAACGCAAGAACAGCCGATCAGGGAGATTTAATCATTCCTGTAGTTATTACAGTATACGCAGACAGAAGCTTCAGCTTCGTTACAAAGACACCACCTGCTCCTGTATTAATTAAGAAAGCCTGCAACATCAAATCTGGTTCTGCTACACCGAACAAGGCAAAAGTTGCTACACTTTCCAAAGCAAAATTACAGGAAATCGCAGAATTAAAAATGCCAGACTTAAATGCAGCATCTCTTGAGGCAGCTATGAGCATGATCGCAGGAACTGCAAGAAGTATGGGTGTTACTGTAGAAGAATAAGATTTTACAGTACAGGCCGGACGGTTTAACCACACCGGCAGATAGTCACTATGAACGATTATGTGGGAGGGACCTCTCCCGATAATACCACCAGGAGGTTTTTTAGAATGAAAAGAGGAAAGAAATATCAGGACGCTGTTAAGAATTTCGACAAAGCAGCTCAGTACGATGTTGCTGAAGCAATCAGCTTAGTAAAGAAAAACGCAACAGCTAAATTTGATGAGACAATCGAACTTCACATCAGAACAGGTTGTGATGGACGTCATGCAGAACAGCAGATCCGTGGTGCGGTTGTATTACCACACGGAACAGGAAAAACTGTTAAAGTATTAGTATTCGCAAAGGGTACTAAATTAGATGAAGCACAGGCAGCTGGAGCTGACTACGTTGGTGGAGAGGAATTAATTCCAAAGATCCAGAACGAAGGATGGTTAGATTTCGACGTTGTTGTTGCTACACCTGATATGATGGGTGTTGTTGGACGTTTAGGACGTGTATTAGGACCTAAAGGTTTAATGCCAAACCCAAAAGCTGGAACAGTTACTATGGACGTTACAAAAGCTGTTAACGACATCAAAGCTGGTAAGATTGAATACAGATTGGACAAAACAAACATTATCCACGTGCCAGTTGGAAAAGCTTCTTTTACAGAAGAACAGTTAAGCGACAACTTCCAGACCCTTATGGGAGCTATCAACAAAGCTAAGCCTTCAAGCTTAAAAGGTCAGTACATTAAGAGTGCAACAATCACTTCTACAATGGGACCTGGTGTAAAATTAAACGTAGTTAAGATTGCTCAGTAATCAGAATTATTTTTAATTTTTGTTGACAACCCCAATATACAATGTTATAATGCACAAGGCGTTGTGAGAACAGCGTCTTGCATATTGCCGAAGACAGTAGGTGCCTGACAGGCGTAACACTAGACCTACCGAGGAGATCTTATAGATGAATTTCATCTATAGCAGAATCATTTATGATTTTATACCTCTCTGTCTTTGACAGAGAGGTTTTTTAGTGATAAACCTCAACGTCTTTTATGCAGTCATGCAGTGGTTTTTGATCACTGCCCAAAATAATAAAAGGAGGTGCACGATTCGTGGCAAAAGTAGAACTTAAACAGCCTATCGTACAGGAAATTTCTGAAAACATCAAAGATGCACAGTCAGTAGTAGTTGTTGACTACCGTGGACTTACTGTTGCAGAAGATACTCAGTTACGTAAAGCATTAAGAGAAGCTGGTGTTTCTTACAAAGTTTATAAGAATACATTAGTTAACCGTGCTATTGCAGGAACTGAATTCGAAAGCTTAAAAGAGTCTCTTGAAGGACCAAGCGCATTCGCTATTTCTAAAGACGATGCAACAGCTCCAGCAAGAATCCTGGCAAAATTTGCAAAGACAGCTCCAGCTCTTGAAATCAAAGCCGGTGTTGTAGAAGGAACTTTCTACGATGCAAATGGTATGAAAGCTATCGCAAATGTACCATCAAGAGAAGAACTTCTTTCCAAATTACTTGGAAGCTTACAGTCTCCTATCACCAACCTTGCTCGTGTTCTTAACCAGATCGCAGAGAACGGTGGTGCAGTAGCTACAGAAGCTGCTCCGGCAGAAGAAGCAGCAGCTCCAGCTGAGGCTTAATCAGCAAACAGAGATCCTGTCAGACAGGAATGAAATCAAGAATCACCGGTAACAGCCGGTCAATAATTAAATTTTAATGGAGGAAATTAAAATGGCAAAATTAACAACAGCAGAATTTATTGAAGCTATCAAAGAGTTAAGCGTATTAGAATTAAATGATTTAGTAAAAGCTTGTGAAGAAGAATTTGGCGTATCTGCAGCAGCAGGCGTTGTAGTAGCAGCAGCAGGCGGAGAAGCAGCAGCAGCTGAAGAGAAAACAGAGTTCGACGTAGAGTTAACAGAAGTTGGACCAAACAAAGTTAAAGTTATCAAAGTTGTTCGTGAAGCAACAGGATTAGGATTAAAAGAAGCTAAGGACTTAGTTGATGGAGCTCCTAAGATCCTTAAAGAAGCAGCTGACAAAGCTACAGCTGATGATATCAAAGCTAAACTTGAAGCTGAAGGCGCTAAAGTTACTCTTAAATAATTTCATTATTTTTGAAAAAACAGCTATTTTAAAGCCATGGTGTGTGCACCATGGCTTTTTTTTGCGCACATGCAATTATATGTCGCTTTTTGACATTTGTTGGTAAAAATGATGAATAACCATTGCTTTCACTGAAAAAAGAATGTACAATAGTGATAATACGAAAATAGAAAAGGTGCGAACCACATGAAGAACAAAACGCAGAAAAACGAAATGAAAACGATAATTCCAAAACAGAAAAAACAGCGGTCAGTGAAAAAGGAGAAAAGCGCAGTGACAAAGAAAACTGCTAAAAAAACCAGAAACAGCAGCATGGCAGTCAAACTGGTGGCAATTCTTGTACTGATGGTAGCTGTGACCATGGTATCAAATGTGATTAACTATGATGCAATGGTGAAGATGAACCATTCAATCAAAGATGTCACAGACAGCAAAGTGCCGGATCTGCAGAATGCTTACAACATACAGTATAGTCTTGAAGCAGTACAGAAGGATTTCTATCGTTATCTTGCGACAACAAAAGGTGAGACAAGCCATACAGAAGCCAGAAATGATTATGCAGCGGATCGGGAGGCTGTGGCTGATCTTGTGCAACAGATGTATGATGCCACAGAGGGTGACGGACAGAAACAGATTATGCAGAAAATCTATGATGGTGTGAACAATGTTCTGGAACGTATGGACAATGCCATGGAAAAATACGACGATGGAAAGACTGGAAAAGTTTCCATCGAAGTCAATGTGATCCGTGTCTGCATGGAAGAGGTGAATACTTATATTACCGGAATCCAGCAGAAGAGTGTGAATGAGATGGATGAGGCAACAGCCCAGTCACATGCTACCTATCAGGCAGTTTCCAAGGTGTGCGTTGGAATGGCTGCGGTATCTATTCTTGTTGGAATAGCTGGAATTCTTGTTATTCTGATCGGCGTTGTGAAACCAATGCGCGCAGCAACCAGCGATCTCATGAAGATGATCACTGAGATCGATGGGGGAAGTGGTAATCTTACTGCACATCTGAAGGTCAGAGGCAATGATGAGATCGGACAGATGGTTCGTGGATTCAACCAGTTTATAGATGTATTGAGAAATCTGATCGAGAAGATAAAAAAAGGTTCCGGAGAACTCGAACATACAGCTGCGAGCGTTGACAACGGAATCCGTGCAGCGGGCGATAAGATCACAGGCACATCTGCGACGATGGAACAGCTGGCAGCCAGCATGGAGGAAGTATCCGCAACCGTTATTAATATTACTGAGAACATTGAGAGTATCCGAAAAGATATCACAGTTATGGCGGATAAGACGGGAGAGGGACTTGAACGTGTGGACAGTATCCGCCAGAAGGCAGAGGGTATGAAGGCAGATGCAACTGCAAGCCAGGTGTCAGCATCCGATATGGTGGCGCGTATTTCAGGAGAACTCTCCACTGCGATTGAACAGAGCAAACAGGTGGAAGAGATCAATAAGCTTACAGATGAGATCTTGTCAATTTCTTCACAGACAAATCTTCTTGCATTGAATGCTTCCATTGAAGCAGCAAGAGCCGGGGAAGCCGGAAAAGGCTTTGCGGTCGTTGCAGATGAGATTCGGAAGCTTGCGGATGAAAGCAGAAATACAGCTAATGGAATTCAGAATATCAGTAAGATGGTAACAGAATCGGTAGAAAACTTAGCTGGAAATGCGGGCAAGATGCTTGATTTTGTAAATCAGGATGTATTGAATGACTACAAGGGAATGGTTGAATCCGGTGAGACTTACAATGAGGATGCCGTACAGATGAATGAGATGATGCAGGATCTTCAGAATGTAGCAGAGAATCTCCGCCGGGCTGCAAATGAAATTTCGGAGGCTGCAGATGGCGTGTCCAATGCAGTGAACCAGAGTGCAGCGGGCGTGTCCAATGCGGCAGAGTACACTTCTGAACTTGCGGGCCATATGACCGGAATCAATGAATCTGTTGAGAAGAATGTGAACATCGCAGAATCATTGAAGAATGAAGTTGCAGGATTCCAGTGTGAATAAATGATAGCGACTGCAGCTTTGAAATAATACATAAGACAAAATAGAAATATAAAACACTATATATAGAAGAAACAGATACACAATATACTACGGATAGGTATCTGTTTCTTCTTTTTTATAAATACTAATAAATTTATTAGAAAAAATGAAATTTATCTTGACGATTTTGCTTGACTTGATATATAATATACGTTGCACTATTGTGGTGCAGTAGGCTTATAGCCATAAGATGTGAGTGTTCACATACCGCATATATAGGCGGTAGATGCAATACAACAGGCAATTTGTTTGTTGAGAATAAAAACGAGAGGTGAAACGTCAATGGAGAAAAACAGAATACGTCCGGTGAAAGCCGGAAAAGGCATGCGTATGAGTTACTCAAGACAGAAAGAGGTATTGGAAATGCCAAACCTTATAGAAGTTCAGAAAGACTCCTATAAGTGGTTTTTGGACGAAGGCTTAAAAGAAGTTTTCGACGATATCTCTCCGATTGCAGATTATAGCGGTCATCTGAGTCTGGAATTTGTAGATTTTACATTATGCGAAGATGATGTAAAGTACACAATCCCTGAGTGCAAAGAAAGAGACGCAACATATGCAGCACCTTTAAAGGTAAAGGTAAGACTTCACAACAAAGAAACTGATGAAATCAACGAGCATGAAATTTTCATGGGCGACCTTCCTTTGATGACTGAAACTGGAACTTTCGTAATCAATGGTGCAGAGCGAGTAATCGTCAGCCAGCTGGTTCGTTCCCCTGGTATCTATTATGGTATCTCTCACGATAAAGTGGGTAAACAATTGTATTCTTGTACTGTAATTCCAAACCGTGGAGCTTGGTTAGAGTATGAAACAGACTCCAATGACGTATTTTACGTTCGTGTAGATAGAACCAGAAAAGTGCCGATCACAGTATTGATCCGTGCGCTTGGTGTTGGAAGCAACCAGGAAATCATTGATTTATTTGGTGAGGAACCTAAGATCGTTGCAAGTTTTGGCAAGGATGTTGCTACAAATTACGAAGAAGGACTTCTTGAATTATATAAGAAAATCAGACCAGGCGAGCCGCTTTCAGTAGAAAGTGCGGAGAGCCTTATTAATGCTATGTTCTTTGACCCAAGAAGATATGATCTTGCAAAGGTAGGACGTTATAAGTTCAATAAGAAGTTAGCATTAAAGAACCGTATCAACGGACATGTTCTTGCAGAAGATGTTGTTGATGTGACAACTGGTGAGATCATCGCAGAAGCAGGTACAGAAGTAACCCGTTCTTTAGCTGATGATATCCAGAATGCAGCAGTTCCATATGTATGGATTCAGACTGAGACAAGAAACGTAAAAGTTCTTTCTTCTATGATGGTAGATTTAAGACATTACGTTGACTGCGATCCAAAGGAACTTGGCATTACAGAATTAGTTTACTACCCGATTCTTGCACAGTTAATGGAAGAAAATCCGGATGTGGAAGATTTAAAAGAAGCAATTAAGAAAAATGTACATGATCTGATTCCAAAGCATATTACAAAAGATGATATCTTCGCATCCATTAATTATAATATGCATTTAGAGTATGGTATTGGTCATGATGATGATATCGACCATTTGGGCAACAGACGTATCCGTGCGGTTGGCGAATTATTACAGAACCAGTACAGAATCGGACTTTCCAGATTAGAGAGAGTTGTCCGTGAAAGAATGACGACACTTGACCTGGATGGTATTTCTCCACAGAGTTTAATTAACATCAAACCGGTAACTGCAGCAGTGAAAGAGTTCTTCGGTTCTTCCCAGCTGTCTCAGTTCATGGATCAGAACAACCCTCTTGGTGAGCTGACTCACAAGAGACGTTTATCTGCATTGGGACCTGGTGGTTTGTCCAGAGACCGTGCCGGATTCGAGGTTCGAGACGTTCATTATTCTCACTATGGACGTATGTGTCCAATTGAGACGCCTGAAGGTCCTAACATCGGTCTGATCAACTCACTGGCAAGTTATGCGCGTATTAATGAGTATGGTTTCATTGAAGCTCCATACCGTAAGATTGATAAATCAGATCCAAAGAATCCTCGTGTCACAGATGAAGTAGTCTACATGACAGCGGATGAAGAGGATAATTACCATGTAGCACAGGCGAACGAGGCACTTGATGCAGAGGGACATTTTGTTCGTAATTCTGTATCTGGTCGTTATCTGGATGAGACACAGGAATATGAGAAGACCATGTTTGATTACATGGACGTATCTCCTAAGATGGTATTCTCTGTTGCGACTGCATTAATTCCGTTCTTACAGAACGATGATGCGAACCGTGCGCTGATGGGATCAAACATGCAGCGTCAGGCAGTACCTCTTCTTACAACAGAAGCTCCTGTTGTTGGTACAGGTATGGAGACAAAAGCGGCCGTTGACTCAGGTGTCTGCGTTGTTGCAAAAAAAGCAGGTACAATTGAAAGCTCTGAGTCCAATCAGATCATTGTAAAAAATGATGATGGAACAAGAGATGTATACAAACTTACAAAGTTTTCAAGAAGTAACCAGTCAAACTGCTACAATCAGAGACCAATCGTATTCAAGGGTGACCATGTAGAGGTTGGTGAGGTTATCGCAGACGGACCATCTACTTCTAACGGAGAACTTGGACTTGGTAAGAACCCATTGATCGGATTTATGACCTGGGAAGGTTATAACTACGAGGATGCTGTTCTTTTAAGTGAGAGACTTGTACAGGATGATGTTTATACATCCATCCATATTGAAGAATATGAAGCAGAAGCACGTGACACCAAATTAGGACCGGAGGAGATTACTCGTGACGTTCCAGGTGTCGGTGATGATGCATTAAAAGACCTTGATGAAAGAGGTATTATCCGTATCGGTGCAGAGGTTCGTGCCGGTGATATCTTAGTCGGAAAAGTTACTCCTAAGGGAGAGACAGAACTGACAGCAGAAGAGAGACTTCTCCGTGCAATTTTTGGTGAGAAGGCAAGAGAAGTACGTGATACTTCCTTAAAAAGTTCCTCACGGCGAATATGGTATCGTTGTGGAAGCCAAAGTATTTACAAGAGAAAACGGAGATGAGTTATCTCCAGGAGTAAACCAGGCAGTCCGCATTTACATTGCACAGAAGAGAAAAATCTCTGTCGGTGATAAGATGGCCGGCCGTCATGGTAACAAGGGTGTCGTTTCCCGTGTATTACCTGTAGAAGATATGCCATTCCTTCCAAATGGTCGTCCTCTTGATATCGTATTGAATCCATTAGGTGTACCTTCCCGTATGAATATCGGTCAGGTCCTTGAGATTCACCTGAGTCTTGCTGCAAAAGCATTGGGATTCAATATTGCAACACCGGTATTTGATGGTGCAAAGGAAATTGATATCCAGGATACACTGGAATTGGCTAATGATTATGTAAACTTCGAATGGGAAGATTTTGAAGCAAAATACAAAGATGTACTTGGCGAAGAAGTTATGAAGTACTTATGGGACAACAGAGACCACAGAGCACTGTGGAAAGGTGTTCCAATTTCCCGTGATGGAAAAGTTCAGCTGCGTGATGGACGTACCGGAGAACCATTTGATTCACCTGTAACAATCGGACACATGCATTACCTGAAACTGCACCACCTGGTAGATGATAAGATCCATGCACGTTCTACTGGTCCTTACTCTTTAGTTACCCAGCAGCCACTTGGTGGTAAAGCGCAGTTCGGTGGACAGCGTTTCGGTGAGATGGAGGTTTGGGCACTGGAAGCTTACGGTGCAGCATATACCTTACAGGAAATCCTTACAGTGAAGTCTGATGACGTTGTAGGACGTGTTAAGACTTATGAGGCAATTATCAAAGGTGATAATATTCCTGAACCGGGAATTCCAGAATCATTCAAGGTATTACTGAAAGAGTTACAGTCCTTAGGACTTGATGTCACAGTATTAGATGACGAAGGAAATGAAGTTGAATTAATGGAAACAAGTGAGTACGGTAACACCGACCTGAACTCCATTATTTCAGGCGATAAAGATTTCGCTTTTGAAGACAGTGAATCATTCTCCAAGATGGGATTCACAAAGAAAGAATTTGATTCTGAAAACGAAGAACTTGTTGACGTAGAAGAAGAGGAAGACACCGATGCAGATGATGACTCTGATTTTTACGATGATATGCCGGAAGACAATTTCGAAGAGTAAATAATCAATAAGCATTTAAGGTCTGTGCATCCGCACAGACCGATAAAGAGAGTCGATTCTGTAAAGTAGAGAAAGGGAGTGTCATAGATGCCAGAAACAACAAATAAAGAGGCAATTAACCAGTCTGTTTCATTTGATGCCATCCGTATTGGTTTAGCATCCCCGGAAAAGATCAGAGAATGGTCCCGCGGTGAAGTTAAAAAACCGGAAACAATCAACTATAGAACATTGAAACCGGAAAAAGATGGTCTTTTCTGTGAGAAGATTTTTGGACCTAGCAAAGACTGGGAATGTCATTGCGGTAAATATAAGAAAATTCGTTACAAGGGCGTTGTCTGCGACCGTTGTGGCGTTGAGATCACAAAATCCAGCGTTCGTAGAGAGCGTATGGGACACATCGAGCTTGCTGCACCTGTATCCCATATCTGGTACTTCAAAGGAATTCCATCCCGTATGGGATTGATCCTTGACTTATCTCCAAGAACATTGGAGAAAGTTTTATACTTTGCTTCTTACATCGTATTGGATGCAGGCAATACTGCATTACAGTACAAACAGGTACTTTCCGAAGGAGAATACCAGGATGCAAGAGAACAGTACGGCAATGCATTCCGTGTAGGAATGGGTGCTGAGGCAATTCAGGAATTATTACAGGCGATTGATCTGGAAAAAGATTCTGCTGAATTAAAAGCAGAGTTAGAAGATGCAACTGGTCAGAAACGTGCCAGAATCATTAAGAGACTGGAAGTTGTAGAAGCATTCCGTGAATCTGGAAACAAACCAGAATGGATGATCATGACCGTTGTACCGGTTATCCCACCAGATCTTCGTCCAATGGTCCAGTTGGATGGTGGACGTTTTGCTACCTCTGATTTGAATGATTTATATAGAAGAATCATCAACAGAAATAACCGTTTGAGAAGACTTCTTGAGTTAGGAGCTCCTGATATCATCGTTCGTAACGAGAAACGTATGTTACAGGAAGCTGTTGATGCCCTGATCGATAACGGTCGTCGTGGACGTCCGGTTACAGGACCAGGAAACAGAGCATTAAAATCCTTATCCGATATGTTAAAAGGTAAATCCGGTCGTTTCAGACAGAACTTACTTGGTAAACGTGTTGACTATTCAGGACGTTCCGTTATCTGTGTTGAGCCAAAATTAAAGATTTATCAGTGTGGTCTTCCAAAAGAGATGGCAATTGAATTATTCAAACCTTTCGTTATGAAAGAACTTGTTGCCAACGGATCTGCACACAACATCAAGAGTGCTAAGAAAATGGTTGAGAGACTCCAGACAGAAGTTTGGGATGTCTTAGAAGACGTTATCAAAGAGCATCCGGTTATGTTAAACCGTGCTCCTACACTGCATAGATTAGGTATTCAGGCATTCGAGCCAATCTTAGTAGAAGGTAAAGCAATCAAGTTACATCCATTGGTATGTACCGCGTTCAACGCCGACTTCGATGGTGACCAGATGGCTGTACATCTTCCATTATCTGTAGAGGCTCAGGCTGAGTGTAGATTTATGCTTCTCTCACCGAACAACCTGTTAAAACCATCTGACGGTGGTCTTGTAGCAGTTCCTTCACAGGATATGGTCCTTGGTATCTACTATTTAACACAGGAGAGACCGGGAGCTAAGGGAGAGGGCAAGATCTTCAAGAGTGTCAACGAAGCAATCCTTGCATACGAGAACGGAGCAGTAACACTTCACTCCAGAATCAAAGTCCGTATGACAAAGACAATGCCGGATGGAAAAGAAATCACAGGAGTTGTTGAGTCCACATTAGGACGTTTCATCTTCAATGAGATCATTCCTCAGGATTTAGGATTTGTTGACAGAAGCATTCCTGGCAATGAATTAAAACTGGAAGTAGATTTCCTTGTTGCCAAGAAACAGAACAAACAGATTCTTGAAAAAGTAATCAATATCCATGGTGCTACCAAGACAGCAGAAGTTCTGGATGCTGTAAAAGCTATGGGTTACAAATATTCCACAAGAGCAGCGATGACCGTATCCATTTCCGACATGACGGTTCCACCAGAGAAACCTGCAATGATCAAAGCAGCTCAGGATACAGTAGACAGAATTACAAAACAGTACAAACGTGGTCTTATTACAGAGGAAGAACGTTACAAAGAAGTTGTTGAGACATGGAAAGAGACCGATGATGAGCTTACAAAAGTGCTTCTGGAAGGTCTTGATAAATACAACAACATCTTCATGATGGCGGATTCCGGAGCCCGTGGTTCTGATAAACAGATCAAACAGCTTGCAGGTATGCGTGGTTTGATGGCTGATACAACCGGTAGAACAATCGAGCTGCCTATCAAATCCAACTTCCGTGATGGTCTTGATGTATTGGAGTACTTCATGTCTGCGCATGGAGCACGAAAAGGTATGTCCGATACAGCGCTTCGTACAGCCGATTCCGGATACCTTACGAGACGTCTTGTAGACGTATCACAGCATATGATCGTTCGTGAATCTGACTGCTGTGAAGGCAAGAACAGAGAAATCCCTGGTATGTGGGTAACTGCATTCATGGATGGAAAAGAAGAGATAGAAAGTCTTCAGGAACGTATTACAGGTCGTTTCTCCTGCAATACAATTTGTGATAAAGATGGCAATGTCATTGTAAAGGCAAACCATATGATCACACCAAAACGTGCAGCAGAAGTTATGAGCCGTGGTGTTGATGAGAATGGCAATCCTATCGAGAAAGTGAAGATCCGTACCGTATTATCCTGCCGCTCCCATATGGGTGTATGTGCAAAATGTTATGGAGCAAACATGGCTACCGGTCAGGCAGTTCAGGTTGGTGAGGCTGTTGGTATCATCGCAGCACAGTCCATCGGTGAGCCTGGTACACAGCTTACCATGCGTACTTTCCATACAGGTGGTGTTGCCGGTACCGATATCACACAGGGTCTTCCTCGTGTCGAAGAAATTTTCGAGGCAAGAAAACCGAAGGGACTTGCCATTATCACAGAATTTGGTGGCGTAGCTAACATCAAAGATACTAAGAAGAAACGTGAGATCATCGTTACAAACAATGAGACTGGTGAATCTAAGGCATACTTAATCCCTTATGGTTCCAGAATCAAAGTAATGGACGGCGCAGTGCTTGAAGCTGGTGACGAGCTGACCGAAGGTTCTGTAAATCCACATGACATCTTAAAGATCAAAGGTGTTCGTGCCGTTCAGGATTACATGCTCCGCGAGGTTCAGCGTGTATACCGTTTACAGGGTGTTGAAATCAACGACAAACATATCGAGTTGATCGTACGTCAGATGTTGCAGAAAGTCCGCGTTGAGACAAACGGTGATTCTGATATGCTTCCGGGAACATTAGTAGATACTCTTGATTTTGAGGATACAAATGAACTGCTTGAGAGTGAAGGAAAAGAAATGGCAGAAGGAAAACAGGTATTACTTGGTATTACCAAAGCTTCCTTAGCTACGAACTCCTTCTTATCGGCAGCTTCCTTCCAGGAGACAACAAAAGTTCTGACAGAAGCAGCTATCAAAGGAAAAGTTGATCCACTGATCGGTATGAAAGAAAACGTAATCATTGGTAAACTGATCCCGGCTGGTACAGGTATGAAGAGATACCGCAATATCAAACTTGATTCTGATGTCAATGAAAATGACGAGATTGATTTTGATGACGATTCTTTTGCAGATGAAGAATTTGCACCAGTAGAAGAATAAGATATTGAAATAAGAGAGGAATGGATGAAAATCTGTTCCTCTTTTTTCGTAATCATAATATCTGGTATAAAAAGCCAGATATTGGAAATGCTTTAAAAGCGTAAGAAAAATCTATGTAAAAGTGCTTGACATCTGGGATGGACACCTATATAATAATTTAGCGTGCACAAAAAGGCATGCAGTTTGAACTTTTTTGTTCACATAATATTAACAGGAGGTGAAAATAATGCCAACATTTAACCAGTTAGTAAGAAAAGGACGTCAGACATCTGTTAAGAAGTCTACAGCACCTGCACTTCAGAAGGGTTACAACTCTTTACAGAAGAGACCTACAGATGCTCCTTCTCCACAGAAGAGAGGTGTTTGTACAGCTGTTAAGACAGCTACTCCTAAAAAACCTAACTCAGCTCTTAGAAAGATCGCCAGAGTACGTCTCTCTAACGGAATCGAAGTAACAAGTTACATTCCAGGTGAAGGACACAACTTACAGGAGCATAGCGTTGTTATGATCCGTGGTGGACGTGTTAAGGACTTACCAGGTACAAGATATCACATCATCCGTGGTACACTTGATACAGCAGGTGTTGCTAACAGAAAACAGGCTCGTTCTAAATACGGCGCTAAGAGACCAAAGGCTTCTAAGTAATTTTTGATTACAGAATGAAGTAAAACCAATAGTATCACAAACAGAACTAAAAGGTTTAGTGTTGGAATTGTTTCACTAGAGATATATTTCCGCACGAACACTAAGGGGGAACAAGATTTTGTTCCGAGATGGGCTTGCCCATTTTACACATGTGAGTACCGTTGAATTAATCGAAATGAAGTTCACTGACAACATGTTGCATTGAACTTTCATTGCAAATGTTGCAGAGCCGGGAAACCGGACACAGTAAATGCAGGGAAGACCTGTATAGTAAATTATGATTAAGGAGGGAAGAACCGTGCCACGTAAAGGACATACTCAGAAAAGAGACGTATTAGCAGATCCAATTTACAATAACAAAGTCGTTACAAAGCTTGTCAATAACATTATGTTAGATGGTAAGAAAGGTGTAGCACAGAAAATTGTATATGGAGCTTTCGCAAGAGTAGAAGAGAAAACAGAAAGACCTGCTCTTGAGGTATTTGAAGAAGCCATGAATAACGTTATGCCTGTTCTTGAAGTAAAGGCTAGACGTATTGGTGGTGCAACATACCAGGTACCAATCGAAGTTAGACCAGACCGTCGTCAGGCTTTAGGACTTCGTTGGTTAACAACTTTCTCACGTAACAGAGGTGAGAAGACCATGGAAGAAAGACTTGCAAATGAAATCATGGATGCAGCTAACAACACAGGTGCATCTGTTAAGAGAAAAGAAGATATGCACAAAATGGCAGAAGCAAACAAAGCATTCGCTCATTACCGCTTCTAATATCATTTGCCATATGAATAGATACCGGGAGCAAAGCAACTTTGCTCTCAAGTATTATAAAAATGTTCTGCGCATATCGGCGTAGTAAATTAAGGAGGAAAAACCTTGGCTGGAAGAGAATATCCATTAGAGAGAACCAGAAACATTGGTATTATGGCTCATATTGATGCTGGTAAAACAACATTAACAGAGCGTATTCTTTACTATACCGGTGTTAACTATAAGATTGGTGATACTCATGAAGGTACTGCTACCATGGACTGGATGGAACAGGAGCAGGAAAGAGGTATCACAATTACATCAGCCGCTACTACATGCCACTGGACTTTGGAAGAGTTCACAAAACCAAAGAAAGGTGCTTTAGAGCATCGTATCAACATCATTGATACTCCTGGACACGTAGACTTTACTGTAGAGGTAGAGCGTTCCCTTCGTGTACTTGATGGTGCTGTCGGTGTATTCTGTGCAAAGGGTGGTGTTGAACCACAGTCAGAAAATGTATGGCGTCAGGCTGATACCTACAACGTACCTAGAATGGCTTTCATTAACAAGATGGACATCTTAGGTGCTAACTTCTACGGAGCTGTTGATCAGATTCGTACAAGATTAGGAAAAAATGCTATCTGTCTTCAGTTACCAATCGGTAAAGAGGACGATTTCAAAGGAATTATCGACTTATTCGAGATGAAGGCTTATATCTACAATGATGATAAAGGTGACGATATCACTGTAACAGATGATTTAGGTGATATGGCTGATGAAGCTGAACTTTATCATGCAGAATTAGTAGAGAAAGTCTGCGAGTTAGATGATGACTTAATGATGATGTACCTTGAGGGTGAGGAACCATCTGTTGAGGAGATGAAGAAAGTATTAAGAAAAGCTACATGTGAATGTACTGCTGTACCTGTTTGCTGTGGTTCTGCTTACAGAAACAAAGGTGTACAGAAGTTAATCGATGCAGTTATCGAGTACATGCCAGCTCCAACAGATATCCCAGCTATCAAAGGTGTTGACTTAGATGGTAATGAAGTAGAGAGACATTCTTCTGATGAAGAACCTTTCGCTGCATTAGCATTCAAGATCATGGCTGACCCATTCGTTGGTAAGCTTGCATTCTTCAGAGTTTACTCTGGTACAATGAACTCCGGTTCTTATGTATTAAATGCTACAAAAGATAAAAAAGAACGTGTTGGACGTATCTTACAGATGCATGCCAACAAACGTGCGGAATTAGATAAAGTTTACTCCGGAGATATCGCAGCTGCTGTAGGTTTCAAATTTACAACAACTGGTGATACAATCTGTGATGAACAGCATCCGGTAATCTTAGAGTCCATGGAATTCCCAGAACCAGTTATCGAGCTCGCTATCGAGCCTAAGACAAAAGCTGGACAGGGTAAAATGGGTGAGGCTCTTGCAAAACTTGCGGAAGAAGATCCTACATTCCGTGCTCACACAGATCAGGAAACTGGTCAGACAATCATTGCTGGTATGGGTGAGTTACATTTGGAAATCATCGTTGACCGTCTGCTTCGTGAATTCAAAGTAGAAGCTAACGTAGGTGCTCCACAGGTAGCTTACAAAGAGACATTTACAAAACCTGTAGATGTTGAGTACAAATATGCAAAACAGTCCGGTGGACGTGGTCAGTACGGACACTGTAAAGTTAAATTTGAGCCGATGGATCCAAACGGCGAAGAGACATTCAAATTCGAATCTACCGTTGTCGGTGGTGCTATTCCTAAGGAATACATCCCAGCAGTTGGTGAAGGTATCGAAGAAGCTGCTCAGGCAGGTATTCTTGGCGGATTCCCAGTTCTTGGTGTTCACGCTAACGTATACGATGGATCTTACCATGAGGTCGACTCTTCTGAAATGGCATTCCACATCGCTGGATCTATGGCATTCAAAGAGGCTATGGCAAAAGCTTCACCAGTATTACTTGAGCCTATCATGAAGGTAGAAGTTACAATGCCTGAAGAATACATGGGTGATGTAATCGGTGATATCAACTCCCGTCGTGGACGTATCGAGGGTATGGACGATATCGGTGGTGGTAAAATGGTTAAAGCATATGTACCACTTGCTGAGATGTTCGGTTACTCTACAGACTTACGTTCTAAGACACAGGGACGTGGTAACTACTCTATGTTCTTCGAGAAATATGAGCCAGTACCAAAATCTGTTCAGGAAAAAGTTCTTGCAGATAAATCCAAATAAATTCTGAAAAAAAGCATGGCTTATAACTGATTTCAGTTATTTCTGTGTAACAGAATCTAAAAACAATATTAAATCACAGAAATCCCTTAAAATAAGGGATTCTGTGATAAAAATAACTTGAAAAAGCTAAGATTATTTTATATAATCATAGATAGCCGAGTTATTAAATATAACAACTATAGCCAATATGGCATCAATTTAAGGAGGATATTCAAAATGGCAAAAGCTAAGTTTGAAAGAACAAAACCACATTGTAATATCGGTACCATTGGTCACGTAGATCATGGTAAAACAACTTTAACAGCAGCTATCACAAAAGTTTTATCTGAAAGAGTAGCTGGTAACGCAGCTGTAGATTTCGCTAACATCGATAAAGCTCCAGAAGAAAGAGAACGTGGTATCACAATTTCTACTGCTCACGTTGAGTACGAGACAGAGAAGAGACATTACGCACACGTTGACTGTCCTGGACATGCTGACTACGTTAAGAACATGATCACTGGTGCTGCTCAGATGGATGGAGCTATCCTTGTAGTAGCTGCTACTGACGGTGTTATGGCTCAGACAAAAGAGCACATCTTATTATCCCGTCAGGTAGGTGTACCTTACATCGTAGTATTCATGAACAAATGTGATATGGTTGACGATCCAGAATTATTAGAGTTAGTTGAGATGGAAATCACAGAACAGCTCGAAGAGTACGGATTCAATGACTGCCCAATCATCCAGGGATCTGCTTTAAAAGCTCTTGAAGATCCAATGGGACCTTGGGGAGACAAAATCATGGAATTAATGGATACAGTTGATTCCTATATTCCAGATCCACAGCGTGATACAGATAAACCATTCTTAATGCCAGTAGAGGACGTATTCACAATCACAGGTCGTGGTACAGTTGCTACAGGTAGAGTAGAGAGAGGAACACTTCACTTAAATGATCCACTTGAGATCTTAGGTGTTAAAGAAGATGTTCAGTCTACAGTTGTAACTGGTATCGAGATGTTCCGTAAACAGTTAGACGAGGCTATGGCTGGTGATAACATCGGTGCATTACTTCGTGGTGTTAACCGTGACCAGATCGTTCGTGGACAGGTTCTTGCTAAACCAGGTACTGTAACATGCCACAGAAAATTCACAGCTCAGGTTTACGTTTTAACAAAAGACGAAGGTGGACGTCATACTCCATTCTTCAACAACTATCGTCCACAGTTCTACTTCAGAACAACAGACGTTACAGGTGTTTGCGATTTACCAGATGGTGTTGAAATGTGTATGCCAGGTGATAACATCGAAATGACTATCGAATTAATTCACCCAGTAGCTATGGAGCAGGGTCTTACATTCGCTATCCGTGAAGGTGGCCGTACTGTAGGTTCAGGTCGTGTTGCTACAATCATCGAGTAATTTATAATTCATGACAATAGAATGCTAACGAAGTGTGCATTTTATTGTTTAACAGGTTTTGGATTATATTCCGCAATCCTTGAGTAATCAGGGGTTGCGGTTTCTTTATGTGAAAGCATTTTATTCAGAAAAAAATATGTTCTAATATCTAAAAAAGCAAACCTGATAAATAAGTAGGTTTGCTTTTTGTGTGTCAATTTTTCAGAAATTTGCCCGATATAATAAATAACAAGTAAATGCAAACGGATTTGCAATAACCGTATCGTGATATGGGAGGGAATGACATGGCAGTCAACACAGATTCAATTGTATCTAATCTTTACAGTACTTACAGTACACAGTCCAAAACTGGAAAAACAAATAAGGAAAATGTGATAGGTACAGAAAATTCCAAAGTTTCCAAGACAAACGGAAATTATGGTAAGACCATCGGAAATGCGAAGCTTTCTGAAGAAGGGGTAAAGTATTATCAGGAATTAAAGAAAAAGTATTCTAATATGGACTTTATTCTGGTGAGCAAAGAACAGAAAGCCAATGCACAGGCAAATGCAGCATCCTATGCAAATGGAAACAAAATGGTCGTTTTGATTGATGAAGAAAAAATCGAGCGGATGGCGACAGATGAAAATTATAGAAAACAGTACGAGGGCATTATTAAAAATGCAGCGTCCGGCTTATCACAGTTAAAATCCCAGATTGAATCATCCGGTCAGAGTCAGAACGTTGTAGGCTACGGAATGAAGGTTAATGATGGAGGAACAGCATCATTTTTTGCAGTTCTGAAGAAATCTTCTGCGGATCAGAAAGCGCGTATCGAGAAAAAAGCAGTCGAGAAGAAAGAAGCAAAGAAGGCAGAGGAAAAGAAAGCTGAGAAGAAGGAAAAGCAGGACAAGTTAAAGGAAGCACAGCAAACGTCAGATGATGACGATACCATTACGATTTCGGCAGGTTCAATTGAGGAACTGATCAAGAAAATCAATGATTATACGTTTTCCATGAAGAGCGACAATGTTCAGACAGAAGCAGAATTGCAGGTCGGACAGCATATTGATTTCCGTGGATAAAAAAGTTTGTATAGTGTACAAAAGGGCTTTCGGAAATACCGGAAGTCTTTTTTATGTACCGGGAAACTTGGTTCCCATTACAAAAAAACGTTCAGTGGGGATGCACGATATTCAATTCGCACACAGAAATGATTTATGGTATAATAAAGACTGCCGAGCGAAGCGAATGCCCGTCAGCCAGGGAAATCTCTGATTTTTCTGGCGTGCACTGCAATCTTAAATTAATCATATAACGATTATGAATCGTTTTATAATAACAAAGGAGCAGAGATAACACAATAATTGTCTCCAGACGAGAATATGAAATCAAATTTGATCAAAGATACAACAAAAGAGGAACGGATTGCGCTGATTAAGGCATGGATTCCAGATGATGACGGTTTACAGGACTGCGACATGGATCTCTGGGATATCTATGCAGATTATATTAATGGAAAACGTGAAATTGCAGAGATCAATGCGCAGATGACAGGTACATTTTATACAGAAGAAGATCTAAATCATTGAGAAAACGCAGATACTATAAGATATACCAAAAGCTTACATGGAGATGACCGAATCATGCAGTATACACCGAGAGATATTTTAAATTATGTTTATGAAAAAGAATTAGACACGCAGTTTCTTCTTGTAACGGCAAATCATGTGCAGGATTTTTCCATTGGAGAGATTACGGATAAGAAGATTGAAAAACGTGGGGAAGATTTTTATCTTGTTTCAAAGTCTTATCATTTGGATATAAAAATTACAGACGATGAGGTCCTGACCGCAGCTATAAATGGATTGTATATCAGTGCATTTATTTCCAGAAAAGATGACAATTACCGGGTGCATTTTCTGGTGCATCAATATCCGGATCAAATGAAGGCGAGATTTGAGGAGAAAATCACGAAAGATGTGGTTGATTATATGATCTATGGAACCATCATGGCTTTGCGGCTGGATACACCGGAAAAAGTGAACGCATATTTAGGTATATAAGAGATGTTTGAAACAAATTTTAATATATAGGAAAGGAATAAAGAATTATGAACATGAAAGAACAAATCCACACATTGTCAGAGGAAATGATAGCAAATTTAGGAAGATTAGTTGCAATTGATTCACAGCTCGGCACACCGAAAGAGGGAAAACCATTTGGTGCAGGTCCGGCAAAGGCACTGGAAGAAGGATTAAAAATTGCAGAAGAATTAGGATTTAAGACTGTAAATCTGGATCATTATTGTGGTTATGCAGAGATGGGCGAGGGAGAAGAGATCGTTGGTATTGCAGGACATTTAGATATCGTGCCGGTAGGCGGTGACTGGACTTATGATCCATTTAAGCTGACCAGAGAAGGCGACCATGTATATGGTCGTGGAACAACGGACGATAAGGGACCTGTTTTAGAGGCACTCTATGCGATGAAACTTCTCCGGGATTCGGGTGTAAAACTGAATAAAAGAGTCCGCCTCATCATGGGATGCAACGAGGAGACCGGCTCAAAATGTATGGAGCATTACAACGAGGTTGCGGAAGAGTTATCCTGTGGATTTACACCGGATGCCAATTTTCCATGTATACACGGCGAAAAAGGGCATATGTCTATGACAGCTTACTCGAAAAATACAAAAATCATTTCCATGAACGGTGGATTTGTGTCAAATGCTGTATGTGATACCTGTACAACTGTGATTCCAACAGAGGCGGGACTGAAAGAAAAATTAGAGGCTTCTCTTGCAGAGACAAAGCTTCAGCAGTATCGTGTGACAGAGGAAAATGGACAGATTACTATTTTTGCAAAAGGTGTACCTGCACATGCAAGTATGCCGGAACTTGGTGTCAATGCGGCCGGTGTGACATTTGAGTGCATGGAAAAAGCCGGATTTGAAGATGATTTTGTAAAATTTTATAATGAACATATCGGAACATCTTGTGATGGCGCTGGTGTAGGATTGAAATTTGAGGATAAGTATGGTGTCCTGACTTTATGCAACGGAATTGTCAAAACGGAAGATGGTATCATTTCATGCACGATCGATATCCGTGTGCCGGTGACATTGAAAGCAGCAGATGTCCGTACAATGTGTGAGGCAAGGTTAGAGGATGAAAATGGACGGATTGAGATTGGAGAAATTGGTGATCCATTATTTTTCCCAAGAGAATCTCCACTTGTAAATGCGCTGTACAAAGCATATGTAGATGTGACAGGTGACACAGAACATGAACCAATGGTGATTGGTGGCGGTACTTATGCAAAATCATTGAAGAATATCATTGCATTTGGACCGGAAAAAATGGGAATGGATTATCATATTCACAGCGCAGATGAATTTATCCTTGTTTCTGAGATGGAAGAGGCGGTTCTTATATATATGGAAGCGATTAAGAATCTGCTTGCTATTTAAGATTTGGAAGAAGCAAAGGAAGAAAACAATATGATCAACAGATTACATTATGAAATGATTCGTTTATACAGTGGAGATCCAATGCGAATCCAGCATTTCTGCAAGGTGCACAGCTATGCGAAGCTGATCGCGGAGATGGAGCACGTAGATGCAGACACTTTATTTATTCTGGAAGCGGCTGCGTTGACGCATGATATTGGTATCCATCTGTGTGAGGAAAAATACGGCAGTTCAAACGGAAAGCTTCAGGAAAAGGAAGGACCTGCGATTGCAGAAAAATTGTTAAAAGAGCTGCAGTTTGAGGAAAACGTGATCGAGCGTGTGAAATACCTGATCGCACATCATCATACTTATGATGCAATCGATGGTATTGATTATCAGATTCTTGTGGAGGCTGATTTTCTGGTGAATATTCTGGAGGATGGACTGGCGAAAGAAGCAGCTTTGCAGGCATATCAAAATATTTTTAAGACAGAGAGTGGAAAGAACATCTGTCAGGAAATGTTTGCGCTGTAATGAAAAAGCAGAAAATGATATTAATTTAGAATTTTACAGAAAACAACAGAGACAGGCGGCAACATGAATAGTAAAAAATTATCAGTCATTTTTTTTGTGGGTTTTACTATAATTTCAGGGTGTGGTAAATCTGTATCGGAGATAAAAGACAGTAATCTGGTCGAAAATGACACGTTAGAAGGAGATATTACGTTTTCTACAGAGGAGACAAGTGGGGATTCAAATGAAGGTTTTGTGCAGATGTCAGCAGATGAACTGCTGGACAGATTTGTAAATGGAGAAGTCAGTGCGCATTGTCTGTATGACACAGCGAAAACTTTTTATATTACAGAATTAGATATGGATAGCGAAGAGTGGGATGCTTATTCCATTGGAGATCGGGAAGATCTTGATAATGATGGAGAAGAGGAACTGATACTTTGTGGACCTTATGGCGGAAAATATTTGGATGCCAGAGATGGTGAAGTGTATGAATTTGCTGCAGGAGATGGGACAGCTGAAAGTCTGTCTTATACCTATTATCAGGGATATGTATGGATCTTGTACAGCAATGAGATGAACAGTGGTTACAAGGTTTATCATATGGAAAGATATGATGGGGCTGACAGCAAAGTGAATGAGATGGATTTTTCGGAAGAATACAGAGATGAAAATGATCCGGAAAAAGGTTCAATATACGTGATCAATAGCGACGAAGTTTCCGAAGAAACATATAATGAGCTGTGCAGCAGGATTTTTGCGGCGCAGATGAATACTTATTAACCGAAAGTTATTCAAAACAAACAGATTGTCATGTGGATAGCAGCAACAAAACCTTGAATTTCAGGGAAAAAATACCTGCAAAAAAAGTCTTTCCTAACCTTACATTTCCATTGACTAACAGGGCATACTGTTCTTACAATGAAAGAAAAGGGGGCATTTTTATGCAGAAATTATCAAAGGCTGCAATCGGAAGAAGCTATACGATCCAGTGGATGTTTGGTGTGCCGGAAGTCATGGATTTCCTGCGCGAACATCATGTGGAAGAGGGAGATAATATACAGATTATCCGAAAGCTGAAGGACGCATTGATCGTTGGGGTAAAAGGATCGAGATTTGCAATGGGAAATGAAATTGCAGACCGGATTCAGGTGTAAGAATTGCCGCATAGATCCTAAGTTGGAGAAAAGCAGCGTAAAGTCGTAAAACTGCGGGAAAATATAAAACGTAATAGAAAGATGGATTATAAAGTGTTGGAAAGTGACACCTTATAATCCGTCTTTTTTTAATTCATTTTTTTATTTTAAGATGAACAATGCTTCAAAAGATTTTATTTCTATTAAAATAATGAAATCTACTTGACAGACTGGTTTATTTTGGATAGGCTAAAACCATAAGGTTTATTCGGAATAAACCAAAAAGTAAGATCTGTTACAAATAAACCGACCATTTTAAATAAGGGGGGAAAACTATGGGAGATTACGAATTGGGCGCAATCCAGACAGAATTTGCAGAACTGATCTGGGAGAGAGAACCGGTCAGTTCCGGGGAATTAGTGAAGCTGTGCAGCGAGCAGTTTGAGTGGAAGAAATCCACAACCTACACGGTGCTCCGCAAACTCTGTGAGAAAGGCATCATGAAAAATGAGGACGGCGTGGTCACTTCCATTGTGTCCAGGGAAGCCTTTTATGCTGCAAAGAGCGGACAGTTCGTGGAAGAGACATTTCAGGGTTCCCTTCCGGCATTTATCGCAGCGTTTGCTTCCGGAAAGAAGCTGTCGAAAAAAGAAATGGATGAGATACAACAGATGATTGATGATTTCAGGGCTTAGCAGAAAATCAGGCGGACAGTGTTGCCGGAGCGGCTGCGTCCTATGAGCAGGTGATAGATGAGTACCGGGATATGGTGCAGAACCATTTTTATATGGATTTGCAAGCTAAAGACAGGGATGCTTATGAGAAGAGTTTCGAACCGGGTATTGGAGTGAAAAATCCAAGGTTTCAGCCGAAAAATTATGATATTTACACTTCTTGAAGAGAAAATCCTTATGTGTTATGGTTGAGATATAGCACATACGGATTTTTGGTAGAAATGGGGGAATGCATATGTCAGCAAGAAATCACGAAGTAACAGCAAAGCAGCAGTTATTAGATGCAAATGGCAATATCGCAGAGCCGGGCTGGTCGAGGAGCCAGCTGCAGCAGTATTCCAGAACACAGATCAAAAGCACTGAAGTTTCTGATCAAAGAGTGGGATTACTATCTTGTGGTCGGAGACGACTGTGCAGTTGCATTTACGCTTTCGGATGATGGGTATGTGGGGTTACAGTCAGTGTCGCTGCTTGATTTTTCCGGGAAGCCGTGGGAGCATACAGAGACAGTCTTAGATGCATTTCCAATGGGAAAATTGCAAATGCCGACAAATTCTTCAGAGGGCGATATTGTTTATGAGAAGAAGAATTTGCGGTTAAAATATGTATTAGAAAAAAATCCTGAAAATCTATCAGAAAGAAGTGTAGTAGGGAAATCAATAGCTGGAAAAGAAAAAACAGGAAGAAATATTATAATACGTCATATTATCTGTGAGTTTGATAACTTCTATCAGGGCAAGCCATTCTCCTGCGACATCCGGTTGCAGCAGCCCCAAATGGATACGATGGTTATCGCAACACCGTGGGACAAAAAAGGAAGATTCTATTATAACCAGAAAATCAATTGTATGCGCGCGGAAGGTTTTGCAGAATATAATGGAAAGCGGTACGAATTTCATCCGGAAAAACATTTCGGAACGCTCGACTGGGGACGAGGTGTGTGGACATATGATAACACTTGGTACTGGGGTTCCGGGAACTGCGATGTAGATGGACATGCATTTGGGTTTAATATCGGCTATGGATTCGGAAATACGAAAGCAGCTTCGGAAAACGTGATCTTCTATGACGGCGTGGCACACAAAATCGATGATGTGACTTTTGTGATCCCGGAGGATGATTATTGCAAGCCGTGGAAATTCACTTCCAGTGACGGAAGATTTGAGATGGATTTTATGCCGCTTCTGGACAGATCCGCATGTCTGGATTATAAACTGATCGTATCTGACCAGCATCAGGTGTTTGGACGGATGAGTGGAACCACAGTGCTGGATGATGGAACGAAAGTTGAGATTAAGGATGTTTTATGTTTTGCGGAGAAGGTGCACAACCGGTATTAAATGTAAAAAAATACATTTATTCATATGAAAAGTGTAATATAATATACTAAAACACACGAATGCAAGGGCGATGCATATATGAAATGAAAAATAACGGATAAATTATGTGAATGGAAAAAGCAGACAAAGGGGCGCATGCCACTTTTGATCTATGGGGCAAGACAGGTTGGAAAAATATTATCAAGTAAAAATTGTGCCGGAAGAAACTCTTATCATTTTTGATGAAATACAGATGTGTGAGAGGGCATTGACATCTTTTAAATATTTTGCGGAAGAGGCACCAGAGTATCATGTAATGGTAGCTGGAAGTTTATTAAGAGTAGCTGTAAATCGTGAAAAATACTCATTCCCGGTAGGAAAAGTACAAATGTTGGCAATGTATCCAATGGATTTGGAAGAGGTGTTGTGGGCAAAGGGAAAACAAATACTTTCAGATACCATCCGGGAACATTATAATAGTAATGTACCATTAGAGGATGCACTTCATGAGGAGGCTATGCAGGAATTTGAACAAATGCATGAAGTGCACACAGGGATTTTATACAGTTGTTGCATATCAGGATTTAAGTGCATTTAAACTATATTATAGCGATATGGGAATCAGATAATACAGCAGAAGTGGATTTTCTGATACAAAAAGAAAATCATGTAATTCCGGTGGAATGTAAAGCAGGAAATCATGTAAAAGCAAAAAGTATGATGGTTTACATGGAAAAATATGCGCCTGCATACGCAATCAGAATTTCAGCAAGAAATTTCGGTATGGTGCAGGGAATAAAATCTGTCCCACTATATAGTGTATTCTGTATTTAATGCAATTCTGACAGAAGTTTTTGAAAGAAAATAACCTGATGGGGAGTAGAGAGGCGGTAGCGATGGTAAAAATAGACTTAATCACAGGCTTCTTAGGAGCTGGAAAAACAACCTTTTTGAAAAAATATGCAGAATATCTCATTGCCAAAGGACAGAACATCGGAATCCTTGAGAACGATTTTGGAGCCGTGAATGTTGATATGATGCTGTTACAGGATCTGATGGGAGACAACTGCGAGTTGGAAATGGTTTCCGGTGGCTGTGATGCGGACTGTCACAGAAGACGTTTTAAGACAAAACTGATTGCAATGGGAATGTGTGGCTATGACCGTGTCATAGTAGAGCCATCTGGTATTTTTGATGTGGACGAATTTTTTGATGCGCTGAGGGAAGAACCGTTAGACCGCTGGTATGAGGTGGGAAATGTGATTGCGATTGTGGATGCAAATCTGGAAGAGCATTTATCTGAGGAGGCAGAATATATTCTGGCTTCGGAGGTGGCGAATGCAGGAGAGATTATCTTAAGTCATGCGGATGAAGTGTCAGCGGAGCAGGCAGACACCACGGTCGCACACCTAAACCGTGCATTGGAACAGATAAAGTGTCCGCGCAGGGTGGACAAAGAGGTGCTGCGCAAAAGCACACTGGATCTGAATGAAGAAGATTTCAACCGGCTGATTAGCTGCGGCTATCAGATGGAGAGCTACCGCAAACTGGATATGGAAGAGAAAAAAGGGTTTGAATCTGTCTATTTTATGAATGTGAAAATGACGGAGGAACAGTTAAAGACTACTGTGGGAAAACTGATGAATGACAGGGAATGCGGCGAGGTATTCCGTGTAAAAGGTTTTTTGCAGAAGGAGGATAGAAGCTGGATACAGCTGAATGCAACGCATAATGGAATTACCATGAACCCGATCGAGAAGGGGCAGGAAGTGATCATTGTGATCGGGGAAGAGTTAAAGGAGCAGGCTATTAAAAATTACTTTTTGAAGCAGGATAATTTATGATTGGAACGAGCTATGGATCCACAGTAATGATATTTTAGCGCCGACAGGAAGCGTGAGGCTGGCAGGTTGCCAGAAGCAGATGCATCCGTTATAATAAAAAGAGTGGCTTGTCAGTTATTTATAATTAAGAAAGAGAAGGGAAAAGAAAGTATGAAAATTGCAGTAACTTATGATAACGGAGAGGTTTTTCAGCATTTTGGAAGAACAGAGAATTTTAAAGTGTATGAAATAGAGGATAATAAAGTGATCTCTAGTGAGGTGATCAGTTCTAACGGAGTAGGACATGGCGCACTTGCCGGAGTACTTGCCGACAGGAACGTGAAGGCGTTGATTTGCGGAGGAATCGGTGGCGGTGCGATCAATGCCCTTACAGAGGCGGGGATTGAAGTTTGCTCAGGTGCATCCGGAGATACTGACAAAGCAGTCGAAGATTACTTAAATGGAAAACTTATAGATGCAGGACAGACCTGTGACCACCATGGGGAGGGACATACCTGTGGAGATCATGAAGAGGGACATGGATGCGGACATCATGATGCAGAGGAAAATCACAGTTGCGGATGCGGTTCCCATGAAGGAACAGAGAGCGGAGAAGGCTGTGGATGCGGCTGTGGAGAACGCAGCAAGATCGAGGGAGCAAATGTAGGAAAGACATTAAAAGTCCACTATACAGGAACCTTTAACGATGGAACAAAATTCGACTCATCTTATGACCGTGGTGAGCCATTAGAGTTCGTGTGCGGAGCCGGTATGATCATAAAAGGATTCGACAGTGCAGTGGCAGATATGGAGATCGGACAGATCAAAGACATCCACCTGATGCCGGAAGAAGCATACGGTCTGCCTGATCCAAATGCAATCTTTCATGTGGAGATCAGCCAGCTGCCGGGTGCAGAAGAACTGGAAGAAGGACAGCAGGTTTACCTTCAGAATGAGATGGGACAGCCATTCCCGGTTACGGTTGTGGCAAAGGAAGCCGGAATTATTACGTTTGATGCAAATCATGAGATGGCAGGAAAAGAATTGAATTTCAAGATCGAACTTGTGGAAATCTGCTAATATGACATATCAAATAGCAATTTGTGACGACGAGGAAAAACAGAGAGCGTATATCAAAAGTCTGGTGGAGGGATGGCTCCGCCAGACTTTTCATCATACAAAAATTCAGGAATATGCAAGCAGCGAACAGTTTTTATTTGAACAGGCATATGACAGGACGCAGATTTTGTTTCTTGATATCGAGATGGAGAAAATGGACGGTATCGCACTTGCAAGGGAAATCCGCAAACACAACCGCCAGATGCAGATCATCTTTGTGACTGGGTACATGGAGTACATTCAGGAAGGTTACGATGTGGAGGCACTTCACTATCTGTTAAAACCCGTGTCGCAGGAGAAAATAGACAGTGTTTTAGATCGGGCGGTAGAGCGTTTGAAGACAGCGGATGCCGTGCTTCTCGTCGAAAGTGGCGGAGAAGTTCTTAGGCTTCCACTCAAGGAGATCCGTTTTATCGAATCAAACCGGAATTATAATATCATCCATGCGGATAATGATTACGAGGTGCGTGGCACTTTGTCAGAGCTGGAAGCAAAACTGGATGAAGCATTTGTCCGCGTGGGGCGGTCATATCTGGTGAATCTCAATTATGTGAGACGTATTGGCAAGACGGAGCTGATTTTGAACACCGGGGAGAAACTTCTGGTTCCAAGAGGAAGCTATAAGAAGCTGAATGAGGCGTTTATAAAATATTTTTAAGATACGTGAAAAATTGAAATAAAAGAATAATTGCCCGAGGAGATAAAAAACAATGTCCCTGCTATCCAAATACATTAACAGACAATTAGCCGCCTACCAGAGCGAGTTAGTTCAGACTCACTATCAGGAGGTGGAGAACATGTACCGTCAGATCCGTGGCTGGCGTCATGATTACCGGAATCATATCCAGGTACTCAAAAGTTATGCGAAAGACGGTGACTTAGCGCAGATCAGCAAATATCTTGATGAGTTAGACGAGGATCTGTCTACCGTAGATACCGTGATCAAGACCGGAAACAAAATGACCGATGCCATTTTAAACAGTAAGATCTCTCTGGCAAAAGCAAAGCATATCCCGGTTGTGGCGGATGCACATGTACCGGTTGCCTTAAAAACATCGGAGATGGATCTCTGCATTATTATTGGAAACCTCTTCGACAACGCCATTGAGGCGAGTCTGCAATTGCCCGAAGAGAAGCGGATGATCCGCATCTACATGGATATGAAAAATACCCAGCTTTACATGTCGTTCACCAATTTTACCGCAACGAAAAAACAGAAAAAAATCAGTGGCAGATTTCACACCACAAAAGGACAGGGACACGGATTCGGGCTTGTTCGTATCGATGATATTGTGGAGCGTTATGGTGGCTATCTAAGCCGCAACAGCGAAGACGGAGCTTTCACAACGGAGATTTTGCTGCCACAGGAATAATACAATTCGTCCCAGAAAAGATGCAGTTCGTCCCTGAAACATGCATCTTTTTTTCTTTGTACTATAGTAAAGACTGTTAGAAATTTCACATTCACGGAGGAACCACAATGAATAACCACAAATCAGAATACGGCGTCATCCAAACGATCAGGTTCATGATCCGGCAGGCGGTAAAAGAAGCTCCGGCTGTGCTGGTATGGCTGGTTGTAGACGCAATTTTGGCACTTATATTACAGCTGCTCGAATTATACGTGACACCGGTATTACTGCGCGATATTGAGGAGCAGATCGCATTGAAAGAGTTAGTGACAACTATCCTGTTCTTTTCAAGTGGAATCCTGTTGCTTACCGGACTGAAAGAATACATAAACAATGCAACCTATCAGGGAAAGATAGAAATCCGCATGTCACTTTGCAAAGCAATCACGGAAAAAATTGGCGCAACATCTTACTGTAACCTTGGAAAAAAGATTTTCAGGAAAAGAAAGAGCGCACGAACCAGGCAACCAGCAGCAACAGCAGTGCAACGGAGATTATATGGATACAGTTAAATCAGCTTGTGTTCTGTATTTTGGGATTCCTTGCGTACCTGTTTGTCATGAAAAGGATGAATGTGCTTATTCTGGCAGTCACAATCCTTGCAGCAGTTGTCAGTTATCTGGCGGCACAGAGGTCTGTGGTATGGCTGCAGAACAACAGGGCAGAAAATGACCATGCGCGGCAATGCATGTGGTATCTGAGAGGTGAGGCGTGGAGTCCGGTCTCTGCAAAAGATATCCGGATTCTTCATATGAAGGAATGGCTGTTAAAAACGATGAAGCAGAATTATGAGATATTCATGCATTTTGAAAGGGCATTGGGAAACCATCATTTTATGGCAGATTGTGTGAACATTTTTTCTGCACTGATCAGGAATGGAGTTGCGTATGCCTATCTGATCGGACAGGTGCTTGCAGGAAATATGGATGCCCCACAGTTTATCTTATATTTTTCCGCGGTGAGCGGTTTTACAAGCTGGGTGCAGGGAATCATGGAAAATGTGGCACAGATCAGGCAGTCAGGTGTTGGGATTTCTGACGTGATGGAACTGATCTCCTACGAGGAGCCGTACCGGTTTGAAGATGGGGAGCCGCTTCCAAAGAATGCAGCAGGACAGTATGAGCTTCGATTGGAAAATGTGAGTTTCCGGTATCCTGGGGCATCAGAGGATACGTTACACAACTTAAATCTTACGATACAAAATGGGGAAAAGCTCGCGGTTGTGGGAAGAAATGGAGCTGGAAAATCAACACTGGTGAAGCTTTTGTGTGGATTTTTTGACCCGACAGATGGGTGTGTGCTCTTAAATGGCGAGGATATCCGAAAATATAACCGAAAAGAGTATTACAGACTATTTTCCGCAGTCTTTCAGGATTTTTCCATTCTGCCGGGAACAATCGCAGAAAATGTGGCACAGTGCGTGGATGAGATTGATTTTTCTCGCGTGAAGGCGGCAGTAAAGGATGCAGGTCTGGAAGAAAACATTGAAAGACTGTCAGAGAAATATGAGACAAAACTGGGGCGGAAGGTTCATCTGGATGCATACGAGCTTTCCGGAGGCGAGACACAGAGACTCATGCTTGCAAGGGCACTCTACCGAAATGCTCCGGTGATCGTGCTGGATGAGCCGACGGCGGCATTAGATCCGATCGCAGAGAGCGATCTCTACGAGAGATATCATGAATTGACAAAGGGTTCCACTTCTATTTATGTGTCGCACCGTCTTGCGTCCACAAGGTTCTGTGACCGCATTATTTTAATCGGAGCAGGTGGGATTGCGGAGATGGGAACGCATGAGGAACTCATGGAAGCAGGAAAAGAATATGCACATCTGTATGAGGTGCAGAGCAGGTATTACACGGAAGGAGGAATGGAAGATGCTGCATTCGATGCGTGAGACAATTGGGATGAATAAAAGGGCAATCGGAATCTGGTGGAGAGAGTCGCCGGGAATGTTAGTGGAGCTGATTTTCTACGTGATTACCGGTGCAGTGCTTCCTTATGCCGGGATCTATTTTTCGGCACAGATCATTACGGAACTGGCAGGAGCGAAAAATCCGGTTGTTCTACGCAATCTGGTACTGCTCTTACTCGGAATCGAGAGCTTGTTGGGACTGATTTACCATTATTTTAAGAACCGTTACACAGTAGAACGGAACCGCATGTTAGAAAAATTAAGATACATTTTGAGTGAAAAAATGTTGTCACTGGATTTTGAAAAAGTGGATGATGCCGTCATTCAGGATAAAGTATTACAGATTGAACAAATTAACCGGTGGAGCAGATTTGGGCTGTGTATGGTTGTCTTTACTCTGGAAAGGATGCTGCAGGCAATTGCCGGTATTGCCGGAGCATTGATGCTCACTGTGAGTTTTTTTCAGGCAAAAGCGGTGAAAAGCGCGTTTCTGTGGATGAACAGCCCTCTTTTTGCGATTGTGTTTCTTGCTGGAATACTGGGATTTACGACTTTGGCATCGAGAATTGTGGAACGGGCACAGAACATGATTGCAGAGCTTTCGGAGCGTGCAACTTTTGGAAATCGTGTCTGGAGTTTCATGGCAGGTATGGCAGGAGAACGGGAACGGGAGCAGGATATCCGTGTTTATGAGCAGATCCCGGCTGCTATGGGACTTTATGAGAAAAATAAAGTCTGGGGAATCGGAACCGAGATGGATCGTCTGGAAAAAGGAAAAGTAGGAGTTCTGGCAGCGGCTGCAAATATGACAGAACGGCTCTGCAGTGGTCTGGTGTATCTGCTTGTCTGTCTGAAGGCATACGGAGGTGCATTTGGAATCGGTGCTGTGACACAGTATATCGGTGCGGTGACGGCTTTAAGCCATAATCTGGAGGAATTTTTGGGTGCAATTGGTGAAGTGAATACAAACCGGGAATTTTTAAAGAAAACCTTTGATTTTCTGGATACACCGAATGATATGTATCAGGGAAGCCTTACCGTGGAAAAAGAAATGACTGTCAGTACGAAGTGGAATTTAAGGATGTCAGCTTCTGCTATCCAGGCACAGACAGAAAAGTGTTAGACCATGTCAATCTGAAATTCCGTATCGGGGAAAAATTAGCAATCGTTGGGGAGAACGGTTCTGGAAAATCAACGTTTATCAAGCTTTTGTGCCGTCTTTACGATCCGACAGAAGGCGAGATCCTGTTAAATGGAATCAACATTAAGAAATACAAGTATAAGGAATATATGTCTGTATTCTCGGTTGTCTTTCAGGATTTTAAACTATTTGCCCTTCCACTAGGTCAGAATGTGGCGGCATCTACAGAGTATGATGCAGACAAGGTGCAGGAATGCTTGAAGCTTGCTGGCTTTGATGTACATTCCGACCGGATGAAAAAGGGGTTGGACACCTGGCTTTACAAGGATTGTGATGCTGACGGAGTGAACATCTCCGGTGGCGAGGAACAGAAGATCGCACTTGCAAGGGCACTGTACCAGAACGCGGCATTCCTGATCTTAGATGAACCGACTGCCGCCTTAGACCCGATCGCGGAAGCAGAGGTGTACAGCAGTTTCAATGAGATCGTAGGAGACCGGACAGCGGTTTACATAAGCCACAGGCTTTCTTCCTGCCGGTTCTGCGATGAGATTGTTGTCTTTGACCGGGGCAGGATCGTGCAGCAGGGCACACACGAGGAACTCGTGGAACAGACGAACTGCAAATACTATGAACTCTGGAGCGCACAGGCAAAATACTATGCGTAAGCAATGAGCAGTGCTCACAGCGTATAGGTTGCAATATCCCCTGGTTTAGTGATAAGCTAAAATTAAATGAAAAGAGACAGGGGTATTTTCACAGATGAACAAATTAACAACCTTATGTTATATCGAAAAAGATAACAAATATCTGATGCTTCACCGGATCAAAAAGGAAAATGACATTAATCATGATAAATGGATCGGTGTCGGAGGAAAATTTGAGTGGGGAGAAAGCCCGGAAGAATGCATGTTAAGGGAAGTCTGGGAGGAAACCGGTTATACCCTGACTTCCTGGCAATATCGTGGTATTATAACTTTTGTTCTGGGGGAAGATACCGTAGAATACATGTCACTTTTTACAGCAGATGGATTCGAGGGAACACCAATCGACTGCAACGAAGGTGTGCTGGAATGGGTAGAAAAAGACCAGATTCCGGAATTGAATCTCTGGGAAGGCGACCGGATTTTCTTCCGTCTGTTAGAGGAGCAGAAGGAGTTCTTTTCTTTAAAGCTTGTATACAATAAGCAGGATATTCTGGAGCAGGCAGTTCTGGATGCAAAAGAGTTGGAGCTTTTCGATATTTTAAATGAGGATGGAAGTAAAACAGGCGTAGTAAAAGAACGCGGTGTGGCACATCGTGAAGGCGCACTGCACGGAACTGTTCATATCTGGATCGTGCGGGAAAATGATAAGAGCGGATATGATGTACTGCTTCAGAAGCGGAGCGATAACAAGGATTCGTACCCCGGCTGCTATGATATCTCTTCTGCCGGGCATATCAGTGCCGGAGATGGGGTCATGGAGAGTGCACTGCGGGAGTTTGAGGAGGAACTGGGATTGTCTGCACAGCCGGAGCAGCTGGAACTATTCGGAACAACACTCGTGAAGTTTGGGACAACTTTTGCTGGAAAAATATTCCGGGATAATGAGTTCAGTAATGATTTTGTATACAGACAGCCGGTGGATATTGGTAAACTGAAACTGCAAGAGTCGGAAGTCGCAGAAGTCTGCTGGATGGATTATGAGGAGTGCAGGGAAAAGATTGCAGATGTGGAAATACCGAACTGCATTAATCCGGAAGAGTTTGAGAAACTGGGAAGTTATCTGGGAATCTGCTAGAAAGATGGTATGCATAGTGCCGATAAAATCTGATACACCATCATTGGTGATGCAAAACTTTTTTTCATTAATCTCCCTGAAATAAATAATTTGAAGAGGAAATCCTTATGTGTTATCGTTGATGTATGACACATGAGGATTTTTTATGTAAGCAGAATAACGAACGACACACGGGGATGGCGGTTGCGGCAGAGAAAGGGTTGGATACGGTGCTGGCTTTCTGGTCAGCGGAAGAGGCAGATTATCTGGAATATTTTGTGACAGAAGCACAAAAAAGAAATATTTACACACCATATGATCTGACGGAATTAGAACATGATGAGTATGAAGAAAAATGGAATGGGTTCTGCGATGCATATTTTGCACAGGGCGATGAGTGATATTATGTGAGGAGGAAAATCAAGACTTTGAGTTGAAGATGCATTAAAAAGAATGAGGAGGAAAACAGAATGAAAATATTAATTACCGGAGCACGCGGATTTGTGGGTGCACGCCTGATGAAAGAGTTAGAAGGAGCAATCGCGGCTCCGTCCATTCAGGGAATGAACGAAGAACAGATCAAGCGGATTGTGGAGGAGAGCGAAGCAGATGTGATCATCCACACTGCCGCAATCTCGGATGTGGGAACTTGCGAGAAAACCCCGGAGGCTTCCTATCATGCAAATGTACTTCTTCCGGTTTATCTGGCAAACTCATCAGACGGAAGAAAGCTGATCTGTTTCAGTTCTGATCAGGTGTACCGTGGCTGCGAGAGTGACGGACAATATCGGGAAGATGAGGCGAAGCCTGCGAATATCTACGGAGCGCATAAACTGGAAATGGAACAGCGGGTATTGGACAGACAGCCGGATTCTGTGATGCTGCGGGCGGAATGGATGTATGATTATATTTCACCGAGAGGCAATTATTTATTGAATGTCCTTAATGCAGAAGAGACGCTTACCTTTGGAAAGCAGTACCGCGGGATCACTTATCTGCGTGAGGTGTGCGAGAATATGGAACGTGTGATAAAACTTCCAGGTGGCATTTATAATTTTGGCAGTGAGACAACTCAGTCCATGTATGAAATCACAAAAGAATTTTTGCGTATCACCGGAAGCAGGCAGCAAGTACAAGAAGGTTCTGCGGTGCATAATCTTTGGATGGACTGTGGCAAGGCAGCGGAGCATGGAGTCGTGTTCAGTGGTGTGATGGATGGGTTGAAACGGTGCCTGGGAGACTATGGGTTGATATAATACGTTTAGCAAACTACATATGACGTAATTAACTTTGAAGTAAATTACTTTCAAGTTAATTTTTTGTTAAATCTGAAAATGATTCTCTTTTTGCTATAAAATACCGCAAACAAGCGCATCGCAACCATCAGTTGACAAATTGACGGGGCGGCTTTCTGGTGTGTAATGGTAAAAAATGATAGTTTTTTCTTATGGACAGACGCTCAATCTTGGCACAACACAGAGAAATTTTTCGAGGACACGAAAAAGAGAACTGAAAGCGAAAAGCAATTGTCCGGAAAAAGAAAAGACGAAAAAATGGAGGAAGTTATGATTTTAGCAGACAAAATTATCAACCTGAGGAAAAAGAACGGATGGTCACAGGAGGAGCTTGCAGAAAAACTCGGAGTGACGCGCCAGTCGATTTCAAAATACGAAGGTGCGCAGTCTATCCCTGATCTGGATAAGATTTTAAAACTCAGCGAGATTTTTGGAGTGACCACAGATTACCTGATCAAAGATGAACTGGAAGAGGAAGAATACGCGTCGTCACAGATGCAGGAAAATGAAAGCGAGAGCGACAGGAGCGTACATAAAGTTACAATGGAAATGGCAAATGAATATTTGCAGATCATTGACTGGACGGCAGGAAAAACAGCCTTTGCTACGATGCTATGCATTTTATCTCCAATTGTCTTATTAATGCTTGGAGCAATGAGTGAGCTGCCAGATTATCATATCAGTGAAAATGCAGCGGCTGGAATAGGAATCTGTGTTTTGATCGTTTTAATTGCAATTGCGGTAACAATTTTTATTCTTTGCGGTATGAAAACAAAGAAATATGAATTTATGGAAAAGGAAGACATAGAGACTGCCTATGGAGTAAGCGGCATGGTGAAGGAAAAAAGAGATGCTTATCACAGTATGTATGTGACCCAGCTTGTCATCGGAATTGCATGCTGCATATGCTCTGTGATTCCTTTATTTGGAACACTTGCGGTATCTGAAAGTGATTTTTATATGGTTTCAGCGGTATGTATGCTTCTAGCACTTGTTGCAATCGGAACCTATTTTATTGTGCGAAGTGCTGCCAAAATGAATGCGATGAACCAGCTTCTGGAGGAAGAAGACTACACAAGGCAGAAAAAACATGAAAATAGAAAGATGTCTGGCCCGGTAACTGTTTACTGGCTGATCGCCACAGCCATTTATCTTGCATGGAGCTTTACAACTAATGACTGGGACAGAACATGGATCATCTGGCCGGTTGTCGGTGTATTATTCCCGGCGTTTTATGCGATCGTGAATGGGATCAGGAAGAAATCGTAAAGAATATTGTGAAAAATCATTGACCTTATAGTAACTACACCCTTTATAATGAACCAAAAATCAGAGAGAAAAGGCAGGGGGGCAATTATGAAAAACATCAAAGAGGCAGAAGCAGAGAGCGGAATTAACAAACAGAACATCCGCTATTATGAAAAAATGGGTTTGATTCATCCAGACAGAAATACGATAAACGGATATCGGAAATATTCAGAGGAAGATATCAGACGGCTGAAATTCATTTATCTGTTCCGAAAACTGGATATGCCTTTAGAAGAAATACGAAATCTGCTGGACGGAGCAATTGATCTGCCGACAGCGCTTGCACAGCAGAAAGACAGATTAAAAGCGGAGCAGGAGAGGATACAGGGAGCAATTTTATTTTGTGAGGGGATTCAAGAGAGAAAACTGGAAGAGTTAGACATAGATAATTGCCTGCAGAAAATGGAGGCAGAAGCGAAGCGTGGCAGTCTTTTTGCAAACATTCTTTATGACTATAAAAGAGTGATAAAAGGTGAATCTATTCGTGTCTGTTCTGGGTTGTTGGAGTTATCTATATGCTTATTTATGCGAAAAAGAAATTTTAAAAGCTCTTTTGTATTTCTTACAAAAGCGTTACAATAAACATAATAAGCAACGAAAATATGACAGGCAATGCCGGGCAGGCAGTGACGGGGAACATATAGTGAACGTCAGCCGATAATAGAAAAGCAGGAGGACTTCATGGGAAATTATCTGAATCCGGGAAATGACATGTTCTATAAGATGGTTCATTCCGAGATCTATGTGGATAAAACAGGTTTGATCGGGTATTGTAACCATGTGATCAACACAATGCAGAGATACATCTGTGTCAGCAGACCGAGACGTTTTGGAAAATCAATGGCAGCTAACATGTTGTCCGCATATTATAGCAGAGAATGTGATTCGGAAAAACTGTTTGAAGGATTGGAAATTTCAAAAGAGAGCGGATTTAAAAAGCATTTAAATCAGTACGATACTATTTTTTTGAATATGCAGGAATTCTTAAGCAGAACCGGTGATGTTGACAAGCTGATCGACCGGATCAAAAAGCTGGTGATCCGGGAACTGAAAGCAGAGCATCCAGATGTGGATTATTTTGACGATACAGACCTTGTGGAATCCATGCAGGATATTTACAGAGAGAAGAAGATTCCGTTCGTAGTGATTATTGATGAATGGGACTGTATTTTCAGGGAATACAAGCAGGACAAGGAAGCGCAGGAGAAATACCTTGATTTTCTGAGAGATCTGCTAAAAGATAAAGGATACATTCACCTTGCGTATATGACAGGAATTCTGCCAATCAAAAAGTATGGGACGCATTCTGCGTTAAATATGTTTGATGAATTTTCCATGATCAGTCCCGGACCACTTGCATCTTATGTGGGATTCACGGAAACAGAAGTAGAAGCATTGTGCAGACAATATAAAGCAGACATGTCAGAGGTGAAAAGCTGGTATGATGGTTATTCCTTTGAAAAAGAGAAATCCATTTACAGTCCGAGATCGGTTGTGAACTGTATGCGTTTTGAAAAAATAGAAAATTACTGGAATCAGACAGAAACATTTGAAGCGTTACAGTTTTACATTGATATGAACTTTGACGGACTGAAAGATGATGTATTAAGCATGATCGCCGGGGAAAAAGTACCGGTGAATACGGGCAGTTTTACAAACGATATGACGACTTTCCGCACCGAGGATGATGTCCTGACACTGTTGATCCATCTAGGCTATTTGGGGTATGACTCGAATGAAAAATGTGTGTTTATTCCAAATAATGAAATAAGAAGTGAGTATGTGAATGCGGTGTCTGTGTCTGACTGGGGAGAAGTATCACAGGCACTGAAAAATTCCGCAGACATATTGAATGCCATCTGGCAGAGAAGACCGGAACAGGTTGCAGAAGGAATCAGACAGGCTCATTTTGAGACGTCACATATTCAGTATAATGACGAAAATGCATTAAGCTATACAATCTCGCTGGCATTATACGCTGCAAGAAATTTTTATACTGTGCATCGTGAACTGGCAGGGGGAAAAGGATTCGCAGATATGGTATATATTCCAAGAAAAAAATACCCGGAGAAACCGGCACTTGTGGTCGAATTGAAATGGGATAAGAGCGCAGCCGGAGCAATCAGCCAGATCAAAGGGAAAGAATATTGTGAAAGTCTGGAAGAATATCAGGGAAATCTATTGCTTGTCGGGATTAATTATGATGTGAAGACAAAGAAGCATTCCTGTGTGATTGAGGAATTCGTAAAATAGGCTGATTTAAAAAAACGTGTATAATAAAAGTTACATTACGAAACAACAAAGGAGAAGAATGAACCACCATGTTCGATTTCTTAAAAGACACCAATAAAAGAAAACTGTTCATTTTTAACTATTGTGTATTTATGATCAACGGATTGCTGACATTGTCAGTTGGATCGCTGCTTCCGTTCATCCGCTCTGAGAGAGGTATAGGCTACGGATTTGCGGGTCTGATCGTCAGCCTGCATTCTGTGGGGAATCTGGTTGCCTGTTTTGTGGCTGGTGCACTTCCAGCAGTGATCGGAAAGAAAAAGAATATCCTCTTTTTTGATCTGTTTTTTGCGCTATCCTATCTGTTTATTATATTTGGAAAAAATCCATTCTGGCTTGCAGCAGCATTCTTTCTCACGGGGATTGCCAGAGGGGCAAGCAGCAATTTCTGCAATACGGAGATCAACAGTCTGGCACCCGGAAAAGCATGGATCATCAATGGGTTACACGCAATGTTTTCCGTAGGTGCATTCGCATTTCCAATCTTTTTGACGATACTGACCGCAAATAATGTGGACAATTGGATCATTGCCTGTTATGTCATGGTTGGAATGGGAATCCTGTCCTGGATCTTATATTTGCGGATGCCAATTGAGAATGACAAAGTGGAAAAAGTTGAAAAAGGCAAGGGCGGACTTGGATTTTTTGTAGAGCCGATTTTTTATCTGTGTACAGGAACTTTATTTTTCTATCTGTGCGCAGAGCAGGGCGTTATTGGCTGGCTGATCACTTATTTTGAAGATACCGGGCTTTTGAGCGCCTCCCTGTCACAGCTTATGGCGAGCGTGCTTTGGATTATGATCCTGGCAGGAAGACTTCTCACGGCGACACTGTCAACGAAGATCAAAAAAGAGAATCTTCTGGTCATTATGGGACTTGGCATTGTCTTTTTCTACTTCCTTCTGATCAATAGTACGACAACATTCTGGATTGTGGCAGGAATTATGGGATTCGGATTCAGCATGGCTGGAATTTATCCGACAACCGTTTCGTTTTCCGGTGGAATCATTGAAAAGTTCCCGATGGCGTGGAGCTACATTCTCACGATCGCAAGTCTCGGATCGATCATCATGCCGTCCATTATTGGAAAAATTGCGGATAAAAAGGGAATTGGACCGGGAATGGCGTCGGTAGCAGTTGTTGTGCTGATTGATCTGGTTTCTATTATCGGACTGGTCATTTATTGCAAGAAAAAAGGAGAGAAAGTGTCCCTTTAAAGGGATACTTTCTCTCCTTTTTGGAAAGATACCATTAAAACATAATTTTTCCTTTGTGTTTTAATAATCTTGCACCGTTTACGATCAAAAGGATTCCGGAAACAATTCCGCCAACAAGAACGCAGATCCCGATTGCAAGATTTGCAGCACCTGTGGAACTCATTGTTTTATAAATCTTTTCTTCCATGTATGATACCCTCCTCAAGTTATTGACAAGTATAGTTCTTTTTCATCTGCATTTGTGATTGCTGGTAACACACCAGTGAAATATTAACTTTATATTACCATTTTTCTGAAAAGAAAACAATGATAATCTGCAAGCTGTTCCAAAGCTCTCCACATCTGTGGTTACTGGAACGAGGCACGAGCGAACTGTAACCATCTGTGAGAACGTCATGGATTCCAGTAATCTGCCCCGGAAAGCACATTCTCTTTGGAAAAATGTTCTGCCTGTACGGCATCTAATTCACAGACATATTCTGCCCGGTGTGGATAAGGTATGCATCTGCCGTCAATACAGTGGATATCATCGTTTAGGGAACGGTTATTGGATGTTGTGTCTGCGCTGGATGCGGGGTAATTTCTATATTCTGCGTACAAAACCGTATTTCGTGCATCCTCTTTCTTCCAGTCATGAAAACCGCATTCATGAATATGATTTCCCAATGCACATTCAAGAAAAACGGTTTTAGCATAATTGCGCCATGGTCTTCCGAGATAGACAGAATTAGGCGGGCAGTCCTTTGAGATAAGTTTACAGTTGGAAAATACATATCCGTATTCCTGACTTTCCGGTGTGGAGGCGGCAGTAATGTAGCCCTGAATGTCATTTACATTCGTAGTATGACACAGGGATTCTATCACGCAGTTTTCAAAATAAGCAGTGGCACTTCCAAAAATAAAATCAATGTCGCCACAAATATAACAGTTCTTATAATATTGTCTGCCGTTGATCCTTGGGGCAAATTGTTTTGGACCGATAAAACCGTCAGGCTCGATCTCTTTTGGCGGAAGCGGTCCGGTGAAAAGGGTATCCTGATGTCCAATCAGACGGCAGGAATCAATCACAAGCCGGTCACCATCGGCATAGAGCGCGATTGCCTGTCCGTGTGTGAGAGAATCGCCCGATGCATTTTCAATTGTGAGATTTTGCAGTGTGACGTCATGCGTATCAATGAAAACAGAGTAGGAGCGGAAAGTTCCGAGTTTTCCAATATCAGCCATGGGAGCAAGGGCGTAATCATCATAAGTCAGGACGACATCTTTATTTGACTTGCCAGTGCCGAGGATCGTCAGATATGGTTTATTGATAGTTATTTTTTCATGGTAAATGCCGGGTGCAAGATAAATGCAGGCCGGTTCATTAAGATCCATCGGAATGGCATCAAGTGCCGCGCTGATGGTCGGATAGACAGAAGAGTCTGCGGGGGTTCTGGATACATATAAAGTGCGCATTGAAAATAATGGTTGGTTCATTCCATGTGTTTTATGGAAAACCATGCTCCTTTTTGACTATTTTAAATATAATGTAGTATACAAAAATTGTAAAATCAAGTATTTCGAGTATAATAAGAATATAATTAAAAGCGATGCATGCTGTGAAGCATGCAGAGTGTCAGAATGCGTTACCATAGAGCAGAAGAAAATGAGGTGAAAACAGATGAACTTTGATCATAAACCACACAGGGGTGATAAACTTCAGCCATTGGATGAGATTTCAGGATATAAAGTACGGCCTGGATTTTATGACAGGAATGGTGCGGCGCAGGCGGCAAATGGAGTCAGTTTTACCATCCATTCCATGGGGGCGACCGGATGTACACTGTTATTGTTCCGCCCGAAAGAACAGGAGCCATTTGCAAAAATACGTTATCCGGAAACTTACTGTATTGGAAGCACATATTCCATGCTGGTATTTGGGTTAAATATCGAAGAGTTTGAATATGCGTTCCAGCTGGATGGACCATATGATGAAAAAAAAGGACTGCGGTTTCATAAAGACAACATCCTGCTTGACCCATACGCCCGGGCAGTGACAGGGCAGAGACACTGGGGAGAGCGCCCGGAAGGTGGAAAAGACTTTGTATACCATGCCCGGGTAGTGGAAAATAATTTTGATTGGGAAAAGAGCTGTTTTCTGAATCATCCGTTTGAAGATCTGGTCATTTATGAAATGCATGTGCGTGGTTTCACAAGAGATGCATCTTCCGGCGTGAAAGCACCTGGTACTTTTGAGGGCTTGAGGGAAAAAATCCCTTATCTGAAAGATCTCGGAATCAATGCAGTGGAACTGATGCCGGTTTTTGAGTTTGATGAGATGGAAGACACCCGTGTGGTGGACGGAGAACGTCTGTATAATTACTGGGGATACAACACGGTCTGTTTTTTTGCGCCCAACACAAGTTATACTTCAGTGGTGGAACACAACCATGAGGGTGATGAGTTAAAGAATCTGATCTATGAACTGAAAGAAAATGGAATAGAGGTTATTTTGGACGTTGTATTTAACCATACAGCGGAGGGAAATGAGAAGGGACCATGTTTTTCCTTCAAAGGAATTGACAATAATATCTACTATATGCTGACACCGGATGGATATTACTACAACTTTAGTGGATGTGGAAATGTCATGAACTGTAACCATCCGATCGTGCGTAAATTTATCATTGACTGTCTGAGATACTGGGTCATCAATTATAGGGTGGATGGATTCCGGTTTGACCTTGCATCTATTTTAAGCAGAGACCAGAATGGGGCACCGATGGAAAATCCACCTATTTTACAGGGACTTGCTTGCGATCCGATTCTCGCAAAAGCAAAGCTGATCGCCGAGGCATGGGATGCCGGTGGTTTATATCAGGTGGGCAGTTTCCCATCCTGGAGCCGTTGGGCAGAGTGGAATGGAAGATACCGTGATGACATGCGCCGCTTCTTAAAGGGCGATGGTGGGATGGCTGGAACCGCGATCACGCGAATTACCGGATCACGAGACTTGTACGATCCGGCACATCGAGGAATCAGTGCATCCGTGAATTTCCTGACGTGCCACGATGGATTTACCTTATATGATCTGTATTCCTATAATATGAAGCACAACGAGAAAAACGGCTGGGGAAATACAGACGGTGATAACAATGGAAACAGTTGGAACTGTGGGGCGGAAGGTGCAACAGACGATCCGGAAATCGAAGGGTTGCGCCGCCGTATGGTAAAAAATGCATTCGCAACATTGATGTGCAGCCGCGGACCGGCGATGTTTTTTGCAGGAGATGAATTCTGCAATACACAGTTTGGAAATAACAACTCTTACTGTCAGGATAATATCACATCATGGCTGGATTGGAACCGTCTGGAAGAATACAAAGAAATCCACGATTTCTTCCGCTATATGATCCGCCTGCGGAAAGATAATGCGATCCTGCGTAAGACTACAAAACCGGCGGCATGTAAACTGCCGGAGATCAGTATCCACAATGGTTTCCCATGGAATGGCGGTACAGATAATAACAGCCGGCTGATCGGTATTATGTATGCAGGAAGAGATGAGAATGATATCCGTGATGATATTGTGTTCTATTGTATGAATGCATATTGGGAAACACTGATTATGCAGCTTCCGGAGCTTCCAATGGGCATGCAGTGGAAAGTCTGTGTCAACACATTCCTTCCATATGAAGATGGAAAAAATGTGGAAGAACAGACAGAGTTTTATTATAAAAAATCATTAAAAGTTCCGCCGAGAACAGTCATTATTCTGACTGCAGAGGAAAGTCAGTAAACAGAATCAGGATCTGGTGGAATTGTCGGGATTATTTTTAAGCAGCTGGCTGATAAGGTCGGCTGCGATTTTTTTGTCAGAAGGACGCAGATGACGATAATTATCAAAAACCACCGCTTCCTCTTTGTTGTGAATTCCGTTTCCTATCTGAAGTAGTGCTGACCGGTCTGTAATATAGTTGACAGAAACCTGCAGATAGTCAGCAATTTCGCGTATCACATCATCCGGAACATGAAGATATTTTCCATGCAGATAGCCATTTAGTGTGGTTGGGGAAATGGCGAGATCCTGTGCCATTTTTCGCTGTGTGATTCCGTTTTCCTCCATTAATAAGAGTACACGTTCTTCTTGAATTTTCATTAGTGAGAGCTCCTTTTCGTTAAATTAAAAGGATTTTAGCTCACTTGACTGGTAAATATTGGAAAGTACCGATTTTCTGAATTTATTCTTAAAATCTAAGAAAAAAGACGATGGCTAAATCCAGCCACCGTCTAATGTTATGATTTGACCTGTCAGATATTCATTTCCTTCGGCAAGCGTCAGAACAAGGGAGGCAACCTCCTCCGGCATTCCGAATCTTCCGGCTGGAATTTCATCTGTTAATGTAGCACGTTCTTCTTCGGAAAAGCATGCATTCATCTGTGTGTCGATGCAGCCGCATGCAATGGCGTTTACCTGGATATTGCTTGGTGCAAGTTCCTTGGCAAGACCTCTGGTAAAAGAATTCATTCCTCCCTTGCAGGCGGAATAGGCTACTTCACAGGATGCTCCAACATTTCCCCAGACAGAGGAAATATTAATGATTTTTCCGGATTTTCTGGAAAGCATATGAGGAATCGCCAGTTTACAGGTGGAAAATACGGAAGTGAGATTCACACCCAGAATATGATTCCATTCATCGATCGTCATGTCAGTTAGCAGACCGACATAAGAGATCCCGGCATTGTTGACTAACACATCGACACCGTGAAAACGCTGCTCAATATGTGAAAAAAGCTGTGTCACATATTCGAAATCAGAGATGTCACCAATACTTGCAAGGACATCTACGGAATAGTCTCTTTCCAGATCGTTTTTTAAATGTAAAAGTTCTGTTTCACTTTTGGAGCAGGTGATGACAAGGTTATAACCTGCTTTTGCAAAAGCAACAGCGATTGCACGTCCGATACCACGTGACGCACCGGTAATTAGAACTGTTTTTTTCATGCCATTATATCTTTCTTCATAGCTTCCTTATCGTTATCATAGAACTTGGTCAACAGGGCGAGAAGCTTCATTTTGCGGTATTCCTCTTTGCTCACAAGTGGTTGATAGTAAGAGTAACGTCCTTTCTGATAAGAAGCCAGAAAGCCTTTTTTCTTAGCTCTTGCAAGAAAAGTAGATACTGTCTGTGGTTTCCAGGCAGTATGATAGCGCTCGTTTGTCTGAGTCATGACTGCTGCTAAATCTAATTCAGCCTCATTGTTCCAGATAATTGTCATTATCATTTCTTCGCAGGCTGACAATTCTATATTCTTCATAGTGTCATCTCCTTTTTCGCTTGTCCGATTATTATAGCATATTGCCAGCAGCAAAACAGCCGGAAATTGCTTTTATATTATGAATTTTTTGTTAAATTTTATGTTTGTAGTATGTTTGGGTGAAATTTTGTGTGAAAGTAATAAAAAAAGGATATCGATGTGATATCAATATCCTCTCAGTCAGTCGGAATGACGTGATTCGAACACGCGACCTCTTCGTCCCGAACGAAGCGCTCTACCAAGCTGAGCCACATTCCGATATATTCGGTTGTACGTCCAAAACCGTACTTCGTTATATTAGCATAATTAAATGCAATTGTCTAGAAAAAAATGAATGTTTTTGCGGGTAATTATGTTTACAATTAAATTTGGATGTAGTATTCTTTGATGAGGTGATACATAACGGTCACTGTAAAAAGAATAAATACAGAGAATAGAAAAAGGAGAACTTATGGGAAGAGATGTCATTATTGCCTGTGATTTTAACAGCAAAGAAGAAGTAGTGAGCTTTTTAAGCAAATTTCAGGATGAAAAGCCATTTGTAAAGATCGGAATGGAACTTTTTTATGCAGAAGGACCTGAGATCGTCAGAACAATTAAGAAGATGGGACATAAGATTTTCCTTGATCTGAAATTACATGATATTCCAAATACAGTCAAAAAATCCATGGCAGTATTATCAAACCTTGATGTTGATATGTGCAACGTTCATGCGGCAGGAACCAAAGCAATGATGTCTGCAGCGATTGAGGGACTGACAAGAGCAGACGGAACAAGACCTCTGCTGATCGCTGTGACACAGCTTACCTCCACAAGCGAGGAAGTGATGCAGGAAGAATTGTGGATTGACAAACCGATTGACAAAACAGTTATGCATTATGCAAAAAATACAATGGAAGCAGGGTTAGACGGTGTGGTATGCTCTCCATTAGAGGCAGGAAAAGTACACGAAGTATGTGGAGAAAAATTCCTTACCATTACACCGGGCGTGCGTTTTGCAGACGGAGATGTAGGAGATCAGAAGCGTGTGACAACACCTGCAAAAGCAAAAGAGCTTGGCTCTGATTTTATCGTAGTCGGCAGACCGATCACACAGGCAGATGATCCGGTAGCAGCATACAGAAGATGTGTTGCCGAGTTTGTTGGCTAGTATACGGAGACATTTATAGTTTACACAGCTAGGTGTAGCAGGAATATGTCAGTGCAATGGTAAAAACAAAAATTGTCGTGCCCGGTAACGCACGACAATTTTTACTTTATGCAGTTTTTGTAAGTTAAGAAAGAGGGAAACAATGGAAAACAAAAAAGGAATCAGCGGAAGCACCTTAAAAATGATCGCGATCGTGACAATGGTGATCGATCATATTGGTGCAGCAGTATTGGCAAGATTTTTAATGGTAAATGGTTTGGGTGAACTTGACCAGACAAATGCAGATGCAATTATGCTGTGGCTTTCAGCAAATGGAGCACTGTATTGGACGTACACGGTCATGCGAATGATCGGACGTGTGGCGTTCCCAATCTTTTGCTTCTTGCTGGTGGAGGGATTTTTGCATACACATGATGTGAAAAAATATGCGATGCGGCTTGGGCTGTTTGCATTGATCTCAGAGATACCGTTCGATCTGGCATTCAGCAGCAAAATACTCGAATTCAATTATCAGAATGTCTTTTTTACACTATTCATTGGTTTGCTGACGATGATCGCTTACCGTGCAGTGGAAGAAAAAGAAGAGTGGAATCAGGCGTTGAAGGTGATCTTGTATATCCTGATCATGGCAGCAGGAATGGCACTGGCGTATTTTTTAAAGACCGATTATGCCGAAAAAGGTGTATTCTGTATCATGGTCTTATACATTTTCCGCAAGAAAAAAATGTGGCAGCTCATCGCAGGATGTGCATCATTCATCTGGGAGACACCGGCGCTGTTCGGTTTTATCCCGATCGCATTTTATAACGGAACCCGCGGCTGGAAGATGAAATATTTCTTCTATATTTTCTATCCGGCACACTTATTGATTTTATATCTGCTTTGCTATTTCATGGGAATCAGCGGATATTCAGCGGTTTAGCTCTTGATAGAAAATGAAATACAAGCTTGACATAATACAAAAGGGGCAGGAATCGTGAATATATATGACACAAATGAATCAGTCGAATTGTACGACAACCGCGGAATTGAAATGGCAAGAAAATGCATACGCAGGGCAAAGAGAGAGTATGCGCTCAGATATCTGATTTTACTGTTATTATTTGCGCTTGGTATGGTGGATAAAATACTGTTTCCACAGATAGAAATAAAGCTTTCAAGCTACATTCTTCTTTATGTTATATGCATGTTTTCTATGATGGGGTTTCGCATTTTCCATAATGGAATTGTTGCAAAGCGGATGAAGGATTTTACGCTGCAGGAAAAGCACGATTATAATCTGGTCATCTATCGCGAAAATCATAATAAAAAATTTTTCTTAAAGAGTATAACCCTGCTGACAATGGCCAAGCAGGACATCCTGATGGAAAAACCGTTGGCTGCAAAACAGGCACTTTCCCAGATTGCGGTAGAAAGTCTGGAAAAAAATGTGTTGAAGACCTATTATTTTCTGCTTGCAGCAGCATCATTTCGTGCGAGGGAGGACAGCTGGCAGATCGAACTGGAGCATTGCGCTGCGGTGCCTTCTAAGACCGTTAAGCTGTCGGATGATGAATTACAGGAGATTTTCAGAAGCGGGGATCAGACCAGGCTGATGGACACTGTAAAAACGTGGGAGATTATGGCAGAACAGGACACAAAAACAGAGCCATATCTGAATCTTTGGTTTGGAATATTGATGGCTGCAACTGCCGTCGGTTATGGAATCTGGACATTTGTTGTGGGAAGTTCAGATTGTTATTATAATTTTATGCTTATTGGGGCAACGCTGCTTTTAGTGGGCTTGTGGATTTTAGTCAGTGTAAGGATTGTTTATCTTCTGAGACGTTCCCAAAATAAGGGGAAGGGACTAGGAAAAAAGAAGGGAATAAGATTTTTAACTATTTTTATCCTCGTGCTGATGTGGTGCTTTATTGTAGGATTGAGTCTTGTGATTTTTGTGGGTGCAGGAAGTGATATACATACACAATGGGAAGCAATGAAGACGGGGAAGCAGCAGGAAAGCCAGGATGAAACATATCATAATGGCACAGAGATTTCCACAGAAGCTGACATAAAAAATCAGGAAACTGAAAACACAGAGACGGCATCAGAAATAATAGAAGATACGGAACTTAAACCGGATCAGAGCAATATAGTGAAATCTGGACCGATCACAGACAGTGAGTATGCGTCTTTCCAGATCACAGCAGATGCATCTTCGGTGGAAGGCTTTGATGTGTTTGATGATTATGCTGAGACAATGGAAAAGAATTTCATTGGCACATGGTATTGTCCGAGCTGGGGCATGGCGTTCCGTATTCAGGAAGACGGTGCTTATATTTATACATTAGAATCTGAAAATATAGGATTTTGTAATCAGGAACCATATGTATGGGAACTGACAGACCGCTCCCAACAGGGGTTATGCCCAAGACTCAGCTTTTATTATGATGATAGCAAGGCTGGAGATATGTTTACATGCTATGTAGCAGGCTGTACAGATGATTATTTCTGGTGTAATCTGCAGGAAATGGTTTGGTACAGGCAATAGGTGTAATTTTGTGGATGAATTGAGAGTAAAAAGGAGGGCAGCATTTCCACTTCCGAAATGCTGCCCATATATTTTAACCCTGTGGATACGGGAGAAAACGGAACCCGCGGCTGGAAGATGAAATATTTCTTCTATATTTTCTACCCGGCACACTTATTGATTTTATATCTGCTTTGCTATTTCATGGGAATCAGCGGATATTCTGCGGTTTAAAATGTGGAATGCTTAAAAGTTTTATAAGAAATTATGCGGCAGATTATTAAGAATGATTAAGAAAAGCTTGATTGAATCACTGGCTCTCTTTTTGTAACATAAATTTAAAGTACTGAATGATTACAAAAAGAAAGCCGGGGATGAAAAATGAGTCAGAGAGAAAACGTAAATCCGAGAAGGGAACAGGATCACAGAAAAAACAGCAGAAGATATCAGAAAAGAGCGGCAGCGAGAAGGCGGCGCAACACGATTTTTATCGTGGAGATCGTGTTATTGCTTATTCTTGCGGTAGTTCTTTTTTTTATGTCAAAATTAAGCAAAATTGAGAAAACAAAGCTGGATATGGACAAGATTGAGGTCAATGAGGATATTTCGCAGGAATCCCAGAAAATTATGAAGGGTTACCAGACCATTGCGATGTTTGGTCTGGACAATCGCTCCAATGGAAATTTGTCGCAGGGGCGGAGCGATGTCATTATGCTTGCCAATATTAATAATGATACAAAAGAGGTAAAATTGGTTTCTGTCTACCGCGACACTTATTTGGATACCGGAGATGGAATTTTCCAGAAATGCAATGCCGCCTACGCTAAGGGTGGACCGGAGCAGGCGATATCCATGCTAAATGTAAACCTTGATTTAAACATTACAGATTATGTGACAGTCGACTTCAACTCGATCATCGAATGCGTCGATTTACTTGGCGGTGTGGACATGGAGATCACAGATGATGAGGCGTCTCTCATGACCGGATATATCCGGGAGTTAAACGAATTGACCGGAAATAAGGCCGAGAATCTTACGCAGGGAGGCACATATACTTTAAACGGTGTGCAGGCATGTGCATATGCGAGAATCCGATATGGAGGCGGTGATGATTACCGCAGAACAGAGCGTCAGCGTACGGTTTTGACCGCGATGGTGAAAAAAGCACAGCAGTCCGATCTTACAACCGTAAATAAGCTCATCAATGAGGTATGTGGTGATATCCAGACCAGTTTTTCAAATGTAGAACTGTTAGCGCTTGCGTCACAGGTTTTCCAATATTCCATTGGAGACACCACAGGATTTCCATTTACCAAGACAACTAAGGTTTTGAGCAAAAAAACAGGTGATGTCGTGATACCGTGTGATCTGAGCGACAATGTAAAAGAACTGCATATCTTTTTGTATGAGGACAGTGCTTACACCGCTTCTGATACCGTGAAACAGAACAGTGAAAAAATCGTGTCAGATACCGGATTTAAATCCGGCGACGGACATTAAAAAGGAGGGCAGCATTTCGAACTTTACGAAATGCTGCCCATATATATTTTAACCCTGTAGACATTGGAAAAAATAATGTCCACAGGAATTGTATTTAGACGGAACTGTTCCAACCCCAAACTGCTTTGAAACCGGCAGCTCCTTTTGATGATTTTATATTAAAGGAAATTTGTGACAGAAATTTGACTGGAAAGTGAAGAATCTCTTAAGCAGTTCTAAGATATTTATAAACTGGGCATCCGTTTTTTCATAACAAATCTGTGGAAATGCTTGCACAAATTGCCCGAAAATGGTAACTTATTTTTGAAGATTAAGCAGGGTGGCTTTATAAGCCGCCCTATTCTGTTATAGAAAACAGGGAGACAAAATCCTCTGCTCCTGTAAGGACAGTCGCATTTGCTCCGCAAACAAGGAGGATTATGAATAAGTTTATCTTACGTCAATCATTATTATTACTTTTAACTGCGACCATCTGGGGCGTGGCATTTGTTGCACAGAGGGTTGGCATGGATTATGTTGGCCCGTTTACGTTTAATGTGATGCGAAGCATCATTGGAGGTGTGGTACTGCTTCCATGCATTGCCCTTTTGGGAAAGATAAATGGAAAAGGCAACACGGAAGCTGCAAAAAAAATGGATGGCAAAGAGCGGAAGACACTTTTCATTGGCGGTATTGCCTGCGGTGTGCTTCTCTGTATTGCAAGTAATCTGCAGCAGTTTGGGATCATGTATACATCTGTCGGAAAAGCAGGATTTATCACAGCAATGTATATTGTGGTTGTTCCGGTACTTGGGATTTTTTTGAGAAAAAAAGTGAGCGGTAAAGTCTGGTGTGGCGTAGGGATCGCAGTAGCCGGATTATATCTTTTATGCATGAAAGAGAGTGGATTTTCTGTTCAGAAAGGCGATTTTCTGTTGATGCTTTGCGCACTGGTATTTTCCTTACACATTTTAGTCATTGATTATTTTTCCCCAAAAGCGGATGGAGTGAAATTGTCCTGTATCCAATTTTTTACCTGTGGAATCCTGTCTGGTGTAGGGATGGTTCTCACGGAAAAACCACAACTGACGAGTATTCTTGCTGCATGGATGCCAATCCTATACGCAGGTGTCATGTCCTGCGGCGTTGCATATACCCTGCAGATCATCGGGCAGAAAGGAATGAATCCGACGGTTGCATCGTTAATTTTGAGCCTGGAATCAGTGGTTTCAGTAATTGCAGGATTCCTTATCCTGCATCAGACGCTTTCTCTCAGGGAACTGATCGGCTGTGTATTAATGTTTGCTGCGATCATTCTGGTACAGCTTCCTGATCGGGCAAAAAAATAATGAATATATTCAAGAGTAAACTGGCATTTACATCAGGAGATGTTTCGCCGGAGTATATTTACATATGAAAAAAATGACGTGGCGTGATAAAAAAATGTGTGTTATGATAAAGTATATGTAAAACGTATACGAGAGAGCTGTGAAAAGACACATTTGGGAAAAAGTAACGTGGCTGGACATAGGAACAGGTGACAATTATGATGACTTATTATAGGACGGACGATCAGGTCATACATGAAGAAGAAAAATTAAGTGATGGTGTATGGGTGCAGATGATCAACCCAACACATGATGAGTGTGAGGAAATTGCTGAGAAATTAATGGTAGATATTGATGACGTGAAGGCTGCACTCGACGTTGAAGAAAGTTCCCGTATTGAACTGCAGGATGGATATACGCTGATACTGGTGGATATCCCGGCCATCGAGATACGTCATGATCAGAGAACATACACGACAATTCCGCTTGGTATCATCCTGACGCAGGATATCATTGTCACAATTTGCACGGAGGATACACCGGTATTGCAGAACTTTGTGCGGAGCCGTGTGAAAGAATTCAGCACAAAGAAGAAGTTGCGTTTTGTATATCAGATCCTATACCGGACGGCAGCGATTTATCAGGCAAATCTCCGGATCATCGATAAAAGACGTACTGAGATAGAAGAACGTGTTGGAAGCGATACAGACGATTCCGATCTGATCAACCTGCACGAACTGGAATCTACATTAGTCTACTTTGCGACGTCGCTCCGGGCAAATGGGGTTGTGCTTGACCGGCTGACGCGCTATAAACGGTTGGAGCAGTACCCGGAAGATAAGGAACTTCTGGATGATGTGATAGTGGAGAACCGTCAGGCGATTGAAATGACAACCATCTACCGAGATATCATCAACGGAACCAGAGAGCTGATGTCTTCGCTGTTAGATAACCGGCTGAATAATGTTATGAAATATCTGACCTCTATTACAATTGTAATGGCGATTCCAACCGTCATTTCCGGTATCTACGGAATGAACGTGAACGAGAACTGGATGCCGTTTGCAAATACACCGCATGGATTTTTGATCATTTGTATTATTACATTGCTGATCTGTGTTATTACGATGTTGTTTTTGCGGAAAAAGAAGATGTTGTGATAGGGAAAGACAGAAATTTTTGAGATAAAAGGTATATGTTGTTTTGAGATAAATTCTGAAAATAACATATGCCTTTTTACGTGAAATATCATGGACAAGGTTATTAGAGGATGTTAGTATGATTTATAATTATGACGGGATTAGGAAATTAGGGAATGTTTGACGAAGATAAAAGATATAAAATTGTAATTTGTGATGATGATGAGACGTTTATAGATTTATTAAGTGAAAAAATAGAACAGGACTTTGTTCAGAGAAAGATAGTATGTCTTATAGAAAAATATAGTGACAGCAGAAAGCTGTTAGATAATATCGGGGCAGAAACTCAGTTGTATTTTTTGGATATTGATATGCCTGAAATCAATGGAATGGAGATTGCAGATAAAATATTAACAAAGAATCCACATTCCGAAATTATTTTTATCAGTAATCATGAAGAAATGGTTTTTGAGTCTTTCCGTTATACTCCACTTCGATTTATAAGAAAAGAAAAAATGAATCAGGAATTACAGGAAGCCATTTCGGCATTTCTGGACAAAAAAGAAAAGGAAAGCAGAATATTAGAGATTACAACAAGAGAGGGGAAATGTTGTATAGCAGTTGATGATATTATATTTTTAGAGAGCAGACAGCATTACTTGAAGATTTGTTGTGAAAACGAAAATTTCGAATTAAGAGGCAGGATTTCTGATTATGAAACAATGCTGGAAAAATATGGTTTTGTACGTGTTAATATTGGATTCATTATTAATTGTAAATACATTAAAATCTTAAAGACCAAGAAAATAATTTTATGTAATGGCATGGAAATAAACATCGGAAGCAATAGACACGATAAAGTGCGGCACGCATATATGGAATATGTCCGGGAGAAAAATAAATGGAAGTTGTAAGTATGGCTGCAGAGATATATGCAAGTGCAGCGGGAACAATTGCACAGATCTGGATTCTTTCAGAGTTATTTCCAAGAAAACAGTCTGTAAAAAAAGTGTATATAGTGGGATGGATTTTATTAAATTTCTGCATCGCGCATTTTGTGTTGTTGCCGAATATATGGCAGTCGCTGCTTGGCATGGGTGTGATGCTATTGATGTCGTGTATCATGCTTGAGGGAAAGACAGAACAAAAGATGTTAGTTATCATTGCCTGCAATGTTTTTATGATTCTGGTAAGTATGTTGAGAGGGAGAATAACCTTTTTCTTGTCAGGGAAATCAATCAATGAGATTAGTATTCAGGGATCGGAGAGTCTGGCAAGAGTATTAGGAATCGTACTTACGAATACATTATATTTGTTAACGGCCTATATTTTAACGTGTTTTTTTCATGATAAAATAAAACTGAAAAAAGAAGAATATATCATTATAATAATTTATTATATTATTTTCCTTATAGTGGTTTTATTATCAATAGCTATGTCACGAAATGTGGACTTTTCGCTTATATGGCAGAAAACATTTTTGATTTTAGACATGTTGATGTTTATTGCCAATATTATAGTTTTAAAAATGATATTTCATATAAATCAGCAAAATCACTATGAAATGGAAAATGCATTGCTGTATATGCAGATAACGCAGCAGGAGAAAAGAATCAGGGAAGAGGAAAAAAACTATCGGGAAGTTCAATTATTGCGTCATGATCTGAAAAGATATTTGGTTACATATCGTCAGTTGCTTCAGGAGGGAAAATATGAGGTTATAGAAGCTGACATTGATAAAATACTGGGGAAAAGGTTAAATACAAATCATTGTGTTTATACAGAAAATACAATACTGAATGCTGTAATTTGTGAGAAGATGGAACAATGTTCCATTAAAAATATTAAAATAGAGGTGCAGGTAAATGCAGACAAAGATATGGATTCTATAGAATATGGAGTTGTGTTATCGAATTTACTGGACAATGCGATTGAGGCGGAGGAACAGGAAAAAGAAGAAAATAGATATATCTGTTTGAATATTGGAGTGGAACAGAATATGATTCATTTGGTAGTGGGCAACTATATCTCAGAATCGGTTCTGCAAAATAACGCTTTGCTAGAAACATCTAAGAAAAATAAGCAGTTGCACGGAATAGGTTTAAGAGGTGTTAAAGAGTTTGTAAAAAATAAGAAAGGTGAGATAGAGATATTTGAAGAAAATCATATGTTTGTAGTGCATATTTGTGCGTGCGTATAAAGTATGCCTAAAATGGGAAAAGTATGCCAGATATATTATGAAATAAATAAAATGTGGCTATTTTAGTAGTAAAGAGGAGATGAGGGCAATAATGAATTCGAAAAAGGGCAAAAAAGTACATCTGGAAATAATTTTATTTTTTATAGTAAGCATTTACTGCTTATTGGCACCTAATAGGGAAACATGCATGGATGACACCTGGATATCGAGCATAGTAGGACTGAGTGGTTCTGTGAAATTATTTTCGGTAAAATTATTTTTGTTGGCACCATTATGGTGGGGAATTTTATGTTACATATTGTTAAGGCTTGCAAATCCTTATTTAAAGGAACATGGCGTAAAACTGCAAATAAATAATAGGATATATAAAGCATTGATAAAAATATTTACAATTGCATTTTTAATTGCATTAATATATTGGTCATGCGGATTTACCTTGTATGTAGTGTTTCCGCCTATGCCGTTTTTGGTTGGTTACTATATTATGAACCATCGTATTATTTTAGGAATTAGCTGGTGTATTGAGGCAATTCTTATTTATGTTTCGTTTGAAACTTGACAGTTATCTGTACAAAAGTGTTTATGAAAAATTATAATGGTAAATATTTGTGCGTGCGTATAAAGTATGCCTAAAATGGGCAAAGTACGCCAGATGTATTGTGAAATAAATAAAATGTGGCTATTTTAGTAGTAAGGAAAGAGGTTCGATGAGAAAGATTACTACTAGAATAGTCCATTTTTTTATTGAAAGTAAAGTTATCAATGAAACAGATCGAGAGATTTATGAATATGGCTTGGAAATATTGAGTGAAAATGTAATGTTAACAGTCTTTCTTTTACTATTTGGAGTTGCGATTGGGAGAGGCATAGAAACAGGCATTTTTTTGTTCTCGTTTTAATGGATGAAATGATGTTGGAGGTACAGGTATGGCTTAATAAAACTTACAATGTAGGTGTCGTGGAGGATAGAAATACCGGTCAGTGAACAGCTTGTAGAGACAACGCAGGCAGGAATTGGTATTGATAAATGTATATGGTTTCAATAAGAGGAACAGCAACAGGTCCTACGTTTTTTACTACATATGAAAATCCAGTTGAACCAGACATTTCACAGGAATTTACTGTTTTCAAAAATATATATAATTCAGGTTTATCAATGTTTTATAACTGGTTGATGAGATAGTGCTATTAGTAAACATACTTAATTGAGAAGGAGAATATGTATGAAAAACAAAATTAAAATGGATTTAGCGTTATTAATGTTCGCAACTGTAATTCCAAATACTGCGTTTGCACAGGATTCAAGTAATCAAGTTCCAAGCGAACAGGTTGAATTTGCAGATATTTATATCGGAGACGAATTGATTACAGTTCCGGTTGTGATCGAGTCTGAAATTGCTTGCAAAACAGCACGAAGTGGTGTACAATATGAAGATACAATAGAGAGTGCAACTTATTATATCCCGGTAACTGAAGAAGGGAAAGCATATAATGAAGAATATGTAAGCGGTGCGAGAGCAAGAGGAACAGCGACAGATACTTACTTAGATCCGAGAAAATATCTGACAGCAACGAGTATTATCCGATATACAATGTCTTCAAATGATGAGTATGTTTTGATTAACAATGTTGCAATTACGAAAAACAGAAATCCAGAATCATCTTCTACTGGTGGATATTTATATGGGATTGGAACACCGACGGCTAGAATTGTGTGTGTTGGTCTTGCAAAAAATAACAGGGGATATGAGCAGGTAGTAGATTCCCAGAGTGTTCCATGGGGAACAACAGGAGTGAGCACTCCATCATGGTGGACTCCTGTAATGTGTGGCAGTTATTCGGATCAGTATAGGGGGCTTGTACAATATAGCTTTAATTTGATTTACAGTGATGGCACAGTCAGCTGTGCGTTTACGCATGGTCTGGCAAAATAAAGTAAAAAAGGAGGAGGCACCATGGCAACAAACAAATCATTAAGCAGAAGAACGATTTTCCTGTTAGCGGCGGCAATTTTGTATCTGATGATTCCACAGAATGCTACAATGCCTATGCCGGAGGAAGCGGTATTCCCATTTTCATTGTTGTCGTTGTCGCAAATAGCAAGAGTGTTTGCTTTCAGACAATGGATTGCCATGGATTTGATTCTTTTTACAGCAGTGCTGGTCATCATGCAGCTGATCCGTGGAAAGCATGAAGGAGGAATGTTTCTTAGAAATAAAACTGCAAGAATCATTTGCATGGCAGCATTCTTAGTAGTATTTCTTCCACTTGCATACATAACGATACCAACCGTATTCATTCTGGGCAAACCAGCCTTTATGAGCATGGATGCCTGGGTATTCATGTTCGGTAAACAGGGCGGCGCGAACCAGTACATTCTTCATCTCTGGTGGGCAGCATCAGCGGTACTGCTGGACATGGGAATTGCGAAATAAATTTATAAAAATAACCCGCATGGAATCAGAACATATTCTGTTTGAAATTCCATGTGGGTTGTGTTATTTTACGCAATTTGAACATAAGTTGGGAACGTTGTTGTTGGGAGAATGGGATGGGTTTACCGTTCAAATCGTCCACTTGCCCCGCAAGGAAGCACAAGTCCATTGGATGACACCGGAAGCCCGAGCTCATCTGCTTTTATCGTTCCGTGATATTTTTTCAACACCGTGTTCATCATATAGCTTAACACCGCCGGCTGTAATCCGGTTGTATAGGAGTTGATCAGGAAAAACAAAGGTTCATCGGACAACAACTGTCCACACAACTGTACCAGTGGATAAATCGCATCCTCAATCTTCCAGATTTCCCCTTTCGGACCCCTGCCGTAGGAAGGCGGATCCATAATAATTGCATCATAGTGATTTCCACGACGGATTTCACGTTCTACAAACTTTACACAGTCGTCCACGATCCAGCGGATCGGAGCGTCCTTGAGACCGGAGGAGACAGCGTTTTCTTTTGCCCATGTCACCATACCTTTTGAGGCGTCCACATGTGTGACAGAAGCTCCGGCTGCGGCAGCAGCGAGGGTCGCACCGCCGGTGTAGGCAAAAAGGTTTAATACTTTGACCGGTCTGCCGGCTTTTTTGATCTTTTCTGAAAACCAGTCCCAGTTGGCAGCCTGTTCCGGGAAAAGACCTGTATGTTTGAAACTAAAAGGCTTTAAGTTAAAAGTCAGGCTTCCGTAATGGATTTGCCACTGCTCCGGCAGATCGAAAAATTCCCATTCTCCGCCACCTTTGGCGCTTCTGTGATAATGTCCGTTCATTTTACGCCAGCCTTTTTCTGTTTTTGGCGTGTCCCAGATCACCTGGGGATCCGGGCGGACCAGAAGATATTTCCCCCAGCGTTCTAACTTTTCACCTTTGGAACAGTCAATGACTTCATAATCTTTCCAATTTTCTGCAATCCACATATTTTAAATTACCTTTCTATAAGTTCGTATAATATAAACTTCAATTGTTTACATAATTATTTCCTGCGCCACAGCGATGGCATGAACAGAATTAGCAGTGGGTACAATTCCAGACGGCCGGCTAACATGTCGAACATCAGCACAAACTTGGAAAAATCGGAATACATACCGAAATTCCTTGTAGGACCTACACCGTCAAGACCGGGACCGATATTATTTAAAGTAGAAGCAACTGCTGTAAAATTCGTCGTCAGGTTGAAATTATCCACACTGATCAAAAGGGTGGAAACCAGCAGGATGAAAAAATAAATTGCCAGATACACATTCGTAGAGCGCAGTGTATTGTGGTCGATTGGTTTTCCATCCATACGGATTACCTTGACCTCTCTCGGATGTATCACGAGAGAAAGCTGCTTCGGGATTGCTTTGCATAAAATCAGCAATCGCGAGATTTTAAAACCGCCACCGGTACTTCCTGCACAGGCTCCGATAAACATGAGCAGCACCAATATCATCTTGGATGTCTCCGGCCACAGATCAAAGTCTGTAGTCGCATATCCACAGGTTGTGATAATGGAACCCACCTGAAAAAATGCATGGCGGAATGCCTCGCCAAGTGAGCCGTACAAACTTCGGATATTAAGTGCGATAAAAGTACCCGCACCCAGAATGATGCCAAAATATACCCGGATTTCTTCCACTTTAAAAATTTCTTTCAACTGCTTTGTCATAATGTAAAAATAAGCGACATAATTGACACCGCTTAAAATCATAAAGACGGTGATAATATTTTGCAACACAGGGCTATATCCTGCAATGCTGTCATTGTGGATACCAAATCCACCCGTTCCAACCGTACCAAATGTCAGCGTCAGGGAGTCGAACATCGGCATACCGAAAATACATAATAAAACAATTTCAATGATCGTAATGACCAAATAAATACGATACAGAATTTTTGCAGTGTCCTTCACATGTGGTACTAATCTGCTAACGGAAGGTCCCGGGCTTTCAGCTTTCATCAGGTTGATCGTCGAACCGCCCATCAGAGGGAGAAAGGACATGATGAATACTAAAACCCCCATGCCGCCAACCCAGTGGGTAAAGCTTCGCCACATCAGACTTGTGTGTGTGAGTGCCTCCACGTTCGAGAGAATACTTGCGCCGGTCGTGGTAAAACCGGAGATCGTCTCAAACAGGGCGTCCACATAAGATGGGATCTCACCAGTGATCACAAACGGAATGGCACCGAAAATACTTAAAACGATCCAGCTTAATGCAACGGCAACAAACCCCTCGCGGTTAAATATCTGCGGATGCTTTACTTTTTTTAACGTGATCAGGCATCCGAGGACAAAACAGATGATCCCTATAATAAGGTAAGAATACGCTTCGTTTTCGTGATAGATCATTCCGGTCAGAAACGGAAGCAGCATAAAAATACCTTCGAATTTCAAAACCTGTCCAAGAATATAGCCTATTGTTGAATACTTCATAGCAGCTTAATCCTCCAGAATCTCTTTGATATCGGATATATTGTAACCGGAGGTGGCGATCATAACAGAGTCGCCGGGCATCATGCAATCCTGTCCACTTGGCACGATGACCTGATGATTACGGTAAATACAGCAGATCAAAGTATTTTTGCGGATCTTTAAATTCTGAAGAGGAATATTGCAGACGGCAGAATTCTCTTTGAGCAGGAATTCCAGAACTTCTGCTTTTCCATCTTCCAGTTTGTATAGCGCCTCCACATTGCTGTTTAAAGAATTATTCATGGAACGCACATATTTGATAATGTACTCTGCAGTGATCACTCTCGGGTAAATAATGCTTCCGAGATCCAGCTTATTGATGACGGAGGTAAAGTTAATGCGGTTTACCTTTGTCACTGTCTTTGCAGAAGAGATTCCATTCGCATACAGGGATAAAAGAATATTTTCTTCATCCAGATCGGTCAGCGCCGCAAAACCGGCTGCCTTTTCAATGCATTCTTCAGATAAAAGCTCCTTGTCAGTGGCATCGCCGCAGAGAATTGTAGCTTTCGGAAGCTGCTCGCTTAAAAACTCACAGCGCTGCTGGTTGATTTCGATAATGGTCGTCTTGATTCCGGACATCAGAAGACTCTTGGCAAGGTAATAGGATATCTTACCTCCGCCTGCGATGATCGTGTTGGATACACGGTTTTTCTCTAAGCCGATCTTGCGGAAAAAGTCGATGGCATCCCTGCGTTTTGCAACGATGGAGACGATGTCATTTGCCGCAAATTCAAAATCACCGTTTGGAATGATGACTTCCTCACTGTTTCTTGCAATCGTGCAGACCAGAATATCATTGCAGTGCAGGGTTGCGTGGAATTTGGAAAGTTTCAGGCCACATAAAGGGGAGTTACTTCCTATTTTAAAGTGAAGTAATTCCACACGTCCCTTTGCAAAGGTATCCACGCGGATAGCAGAAGGAAACTGGAAAACCTTTGCAATCTCATTTGCAGCCGTAAGTTCCGGATTAATGATCATGCTCAATCCAAATTCCTTCTGGAGAAAATCTTTTTCTTCATTATATATAGGATTGCGGATGCGGGCGATGGTCTGACAGTGGCCACTCTTCTTTGCAATGACGCAGCAGAGGAGATTTTCCTCATCAGATCCTGTGACAGCAATCAGCAGGTCTGCGGTTTCGATACCAGCCTGCTTTAATGTTGTGTGGCTTACACCATTTCCAACAATCCCCATAACATCCACTGTATCCGTAAGGGCACTTACTTTTTCGGGACGGGAGTCGATCACAACGATATCGTGATTTTCGCTGCTTAAGGCTTCTACAAGCGTGCATCCTACTTTACCGCAGCCAACAATTATAATATTCATGATAATAAGATACCTTTCATTTCTAAATAGTTCATAGCTGATTATAGCACACAGTATCTGTATCGGATAGGGGAAATATTAATGTGAGAGAGGATTATGCAAAAAAAATTAAAAAATTGAAAAAAACACTTGCAATATAAAGGAACATCATGTAAAATAGCAACTGTTGTGACATTGATAGCGTAGAAACGCGAGGTTGCTGCATGAAAATGCAGGTTTTCCGTGGAGCGAATGTCAAGTTAAGAAACTGGCGACAAGTCACTGTATCACGAATAACGTCTACAAAAGGTAGAAACAACGTGCCAAATCATCAACGGGAAGATGTTTTGAAATCGAAAGTGGATGACACGCACGGGAATGTGTACAGTCACCGCTTGTCGTACTGATTTATAAGTGCGAAAAGGAGGCGACTTTTTTTTATGGCAAGTCAAGTAATGAGAATCACATTGAAAGCTTATGATCATGAATTAGTTGATGCTTCAGCTAAGAAGATCATCGAGACTGTAAAGAAAAACGGATCACAGGTGAGCGGACCGGTACCACTTCCAACTAAGAGAGAAGTTGTTACTATTTTAAGAGCTACTCACAAATACAAAGATTCCCGTGAACAGTTCGAGCAGAGAACTCATAAGAGACTCATTGATATCATGACACCAACCCAGAAAACAGTTGATGCTTTATCTCGTTTAGAGATGCCAGCTGGTGTTTACATTGATATCAAAATGAAAAACAAATAAGTTTTTCAACAAATTATTAATTAGTTAATATCCTGAAGGGTTTTATATAGAAGCAATACAAAGGTTTACCCCTTTGGTTCCACTTATATGGACTTTCTAGGATGAACGGTTCCGCTACCCCACATCTGATGGGCATGAAGCGTTCCGCTGTAGAGAAAACAGGAGGTAAAAAGAATGAAGAAAGCGATTTTAGCAACAAAAGTCGGAATGACTCAGATCTTCAATGCAGACGGTGTTTTAGTACCGGTTACTGTATTAGAAGCAGGTCCATGTTCAGTGACACAGATCAAAACTGTTGAGAACGATGGATACAGTGCAGTACAGGTTGCATTTGCTGACAAGAAAGAAAGAATTGTCAACAAAGATGCAAACGGAAAGAAAGAAATCAGAAACAGACATGGCGTTAACAAAGCTCAGATGGGACATTTTGCAAAAGCTGGTGTATCCGGAAAGAGATTTGTAAAAGAGTTCAAATTTGAGAACGCAGCTGAGTACAACTTGGGTGATGTGATCAAAGCTGATATCTTTGCAGAAGGCGACAAGATCGATGCAACTGCAATTTCCAAAGGTAAAGGTTTCCAGGGCGCTATTAAGAGATTTGGACAGCACAGAGGTCCTATGGCTCACGGTTCTAAATTCCATCGTCATCAGGGTTCCAACGGTGCATGTTCTTCACCAAGCCGTGTATTCAAAGGAAAAGGAATGCCTGGACATATGGGTAGCGTAAAAGTTACAACTCAGAATCTTGAAGTTGTAAGAGTTGACGCTGAGAACAACCTGCTCTTAGTTAAAGGTGCTGTACCAGGAGCTAAGAAATGTTTAGTAACAATCAAAGAAACTGTTAAAGCAGGTAAATAGTGCTTAGATAGGAAAGGAGGAACTTAACGATGGCTAACGTAGCTGTTTATAATATGGAAGGCAAAGAAGTAGGAAGCCTGGAATTAAACGACGCTATCTTCGGAGTAGAAGTTAACGAACATTTAGTACACATGGCAGTACTTCAGCAGCTGGCAAACAACCGCCAGGGAACACAGAAAGCAAAAACTCGTTCCGAAGTAAGCGGTGGTGGTAGAAAACCATGGAGACAGAAAGGAACAGGTCATGCAAGACAGGGTTCTACAAGAGCTCCACAGTGGACACATGGTGGCGTAGTATTCGCTCCAGTACCAAGAGATTACTCTTTCAAACTTAACAAGAAAGAGAAGAGAGCAGCTCTTAAATCTGCATTAACATCAAGAGTAAACGAGAGCAAATTTGTTGTTGTTGACGAGTTAAAACTTGATGAGATCAAAACAAAGAAATTTGTTGAAGTTATGAATAACTTAAAAGTTGAGAAAGCATTAGTTGTATTAAACGACAACGATGTAAACGTGATCAAATCTGCAAGCAACCTTGCAACAGTTAAGACTGCTCAGACAAACGAGATCAACGTATATGATATCTTAAAATATGATACAGTAGTTGTAACAAAAGACGCTGTTAAGACAATCGAGGAGGTGTATGCATAATGGCAAATATTAAATATTATGATGTAATCCTCAAACCAGTAGTTACAGAGAAGAGCATGGCAGCTATGGCTGAGAAGAAATATACTTTCTTAGTTCATCCGGAAGCTAACAAATCCATGATCAAAGAAGCAGTTGAAAAAATGTTCGAAGGAACAAAAGTTGCCAGCGTAAACACAATGAACTTAGACGGAAAGAATAAGAGACGTGGTATGGTAGTTGGTAAAACTGCTAAAACAAAGAAAGCTATCGTAACATTAACAGCAGACAGCAAAGACATCGAGATCTTCGCTGGTTTATAAGATAAAGATAGCAGCCTAGGCACAGTAAAGTGCGATAATAAACATCGAAAGGAGAAAAACAATGGGAATTAAGACATATAACCCATATACACATTCCAGAAGAAATATGACTGGTTCTGATTTTTCTGAGATTACAAAAACAACTCCTGAAAAATCTTTAGTAACTTCTTTAAAGAAGAACGCTGGTCGTAACAATCAGGGTAAAATCACTGTAAGACACCACGGTGGTGGAAACAGAAGAAAATACAGAGTAATCGATTTCAAGAGAAACAAAAAAGATGGTATTCCAGCAAAAGTTATCGGAATCGAGTACGATCCAAACAGAACAGCAAACATCGCTTTAATCTGCTACGCAGATGGAGAGAAAGCATACATCTTAGCTCCTCAGGGATTAACAGATGGTATGACAGTTATGAGTGGTGCAGAAGCTGAGGTTCGTGTTGGTAACTGCTTACCATTAGAGAACATTCCAGTTGGTACTATGGTACACAACATTGAGTTATACGCAGGCAAGGGTGGACAGTTAGTTCGTTCCGCTGGTATGGCTGCTCAGTTAATGGCAAAAGAAGGAAAATACGCTACATTAAGACTTCCATCCGGAGAGATGCGTATGGTTCCATTAAACTGCCGCGCAACAGTTGGTGTTATCGGAAACGGTGACCACAACCTTGTTAAGATCGGTAAAGCAGGACGTAAACGTCACATGGGTATCCGCCCAACAGTTCGTGGTTCTGTAATGAACCCTAATGACCATCCACACGGTGGTGGTGAAGGACGTGCTCCAATCGGACGTTCTGGCCCAATGACACCTTGGGGTAAACCAGCTCTTGGACTTAAGACAAGAAAGAAAAATAAATCTTCTAATAAGATGATCGTAAGAAGAAGAGACGGTAAAGCAATCAAATAAGTTGCTAAATATGAAACAATTGATGGCACGGTTAAGACAACGCTGCCGCGTGTAGCGGTCTTTCGTGCTTGACTATAGGAGGTAAATTATGGCTCGTTCATTAAAAAAAGGACCATTTGCAGATGAAAGCTTACTGAAAAAAGTAGACGCTATGAACGCATCTGGTGACAAATCTGTTATTAAGACTTGGTCACGTCGTTCTACAATCTTCCCTCAGTTCGTTGGTCATACAATCGCTGTTCATGACGGAAGAAAACATGTGCCTGTATTCGTAACAGAAGATATGGTTGGACATAAACTTGGTGAGTTCGTTGCTACAAGAACTTACAAAGGACATGGAAAAGACGAAAAGAAATCAGGCGTTAGATAAGAACTATTTTTTGAAAGGAGGTTTCATCCATGGCTAAGGGACATAGAAGTCAGATTAAAAGAGAAAGAAATGAAGTTAAAGATACCAGACCTTCAGCAAAGTTATCTTATGCTAGAGTGTCTGTTCAGAAAGCTTGCTTTGTATTAGATGCTATCCGTGGAAAGGATGTTCAGACAGCACTTGCTATCGTAACATATAATCCAAGATATGCTTCAAGCTTAGTAAAGAAATTATTAGAGTCAGCAATCGCAAACGCTGAGAACAACAATGGAATGAAAGCAGAAAACCTTTATGTTGCAGAGTGTTATGCAAACAAAGGACCAACAATGAAGAGAATCAGACCAAGAGCACAGGGTAGAGCTTATAGAATCGAGAAGAGAATGAGCCACATTACAATCGTGCTTGATGAAAGATAAGGAGGGCAAACATGGGACAGAAAGTTAATCCTCATGGCTTAAGAGTCGGTGTTATCAAAGACTGGGACTCTAAATGGTATGCGGAAGCAGATTTTGCAGATCTTTTAGTAGAAGACTACAACATCAGAACATATCTTAAAAAGAAATTATATGCAGCAGGCGTTTCTAAGATTGAGATCGAAAGAGCATCTGACCGCGTTAAAGTTATTATTTACACAGCAAAACCTGGTGTAGTAATCGGTAAAGGTGGAGCTGAAATCGAGAAGATCAAAGCTGAAGTACAGAAATTCACATCTAAGAAATTAGTTGTTGATATCAAAGAAGTTAAGAGACCAGACCGTGACGCTCAGTTAGTAGCAGAGAATATCGCTTTACAGTTAGAGAACCGTGTTTCCTTCCGTAGAGCAATGAAATCCTGCATGAGCAGAACAATGAAATCTGGTGCAAAGGGAATTAAGACATCTTGTTCCGGACGTTTAGGTGGAGCAGATATGGCTCGTACAGAGTTCTACTCTGAGGGAACTATTCCACTTCAGACATTAAGAGCAGATATTGATTATGGATTCGCTGAAGCAGACACAACTTACGGTAAAGTAGGTGTTAAGGTTTGGATCTACAAAGGCGAAGTACTTCCTACAAAGGCTAATAAGGAAGGAGGAGCTCAGTAATTATGTTAATGCCAAAGAGAGTAAAACATAGAAAACAGTTCCGTGGTTCTATGGCTGGTAAAGCTACAAGAGGTAACAAACTTACTTATGGTGAGTATGGTATCGTAGCAATGGAACCTTGCTGGATTAAAGCAAACCAGATCGAAGCAGCCCGTGTTGCTATGACAAGATATATCAAACGTGGTGGTAAAGTTTGGATCAAGATTTTCCCAGAGAAACCTGTAACTCATAAACCTATGGGTGTTCGTATGGGTAAAGGAAAGGGTGCCCTTGAGTACTGGGTAGCCGTTGTTAAACCAGGTCGTGTATTATTTGAAATCTCCGGTGTACCGGAAGACGTAGCTAGAGAAGCATTACGTCTTGCTACACACAAATTACCTTGCAAATGTAAAGTAGTTTCTCGTGCGGATTTAGAAGGCGGTGTATCAAATGAAAACTAGTAAATATTTAGAAGAATTAAAAACACAGTCTGTTGCAGATTTAAATGCACAGTTAGTAGACGCTAAAAAAGAACTTTTCAATTTGAGATTCCAGAACGCAACTAATCAGTTAGATAACACAAGCAGAATCAAAGAAGTGAGAAAGAATATCGCAAGAATTCAGACACTCATTACTGAGAAAGCAAAAGTTGCTGAATAGAACTCTAGAAAGGAGAACTTATCGTGGAAGAAAGAAATCTTAGAAAAACACGTATTGGTATTGTTGTAAGTGATAAGATGGATAAAACAATCACTGTTGCAATCCAGGATAACGTAAGACATCCATTATACAACAAGATCGTTAAGAAAACATATAAATTAAAAGCCCATGACGAGAACAACGAATGTAAAATCGGTGATAAAGTAAAAGTTATGGAAACAAGACCATTATCTAAAGATAAGAGATGGAGACTTGTAGAAATCATGGAAAGAGCAAAATAATTAAAGGAGGCTACAAGCATGGTACAACAGGAAAGTAGACTGAAAGTAGCTGATAACACAGGTGCAAAAGAGTTACTCGTTATCCGTGTTATGGGTGGATCTACTAGAAGATATGCAAACATTGGTGACGTTATTGTTGCTACTGTTAAAGATGCAACACCAGGCGGTGTTGTTAAAAAAGGTGACGTCGTTAAAGCTGTAGTTGTTCGTTCAGTGAAAGGTGCTCGTCGTAAAGACGGTTCTTATATCAAATTTGATGAGAACGCTGCTGTTATTATTAAAGATGACAAAACTCCAAAAGGAACCCGTATTTTTGGACCAGTAGCTAGAGAGCTTCGTGAGAAACAGTTCATGAAAATTGTTTCCTTGGCTCCAGAAGTATTATAGGAGGACGAAGATATGGCAACAATGAAAATTAAAAAAGGCGATATGGTTAAAGTTATCGCTGGAAAAGATAAAGACAAAGAGGGAAAAGTAATTTCCATTAATAAAAAAGACAATAAAGTTCTTGTTGAAGGGATCAACATGGTAACAAAACATGCAAAACCAAGCATGCAGAACCAGCAGGGTGGAATCCTTCACCAGGAAGCTCCAATTGATCTTTCTAACGTAATGCTTCTTCACAACGGAAAAGCAACACGTGTTGGATTCAAGATGGATGGAGACAAAAAAGTTCGTGTAGCAAAAGCTACAGGCGAAGTTATTGACTAATTAAAGAGAGGAGGCCAATCAGTTGAGCAGACTTAAAGAACAGTACCAGAACGAGATCGTTGACGCAATGATCAAAAAGTTCGGATATAAAAATATTATGGAAGTACCAAAGCTCGATAAAATCGTAGTAAACATGGGCGTTGGTGAAGCCAAAGAGAACGCAAAAGTATTAGAGGCTGCAATTAAAGACATGGAGACAATTACAGGTCAGAAAGCAGTTGCTACAAAAGCAAAGAACGCTATTGCAAACTTCAAGATCAGAGAGAACATGCCAATCGGATGTAAAACAACATTACGTGGCGAGAAAATGTATGAGTTCTTAGATCGTTTAATTAACTTATCATTACCACGTGTACGTGACTTCAGAGGTGTTAACCCTAACGCATTCGATGGCCGTGGAAACTATGCTCTTGGTATCAAAGAGCAGATCATCTTCCCAGAGATCGAGTACGACAAAGTTGACAAAGTAAGAGGTATGGATATCATTATCGTAACTACTGCTAAGACAGACGAAGAAGCACGTGAATTATTGACATTGTTCAATATGCCATTTGCCAAATAATAGGAGGGAATTTTAATGGCTAAGACAAGTATGAAAGTTAAACAGCAGCGTCCAGCAAAATTCTCTACCAGAGAATACACACGTTGCAAAATTTGTGGTCGTCCACATTCTGTTTTAAGAAAATACGGAATCTGCAGAGTATGTTTCCGTGAATTAGCATACAAAGGTCAAATCCCAGGCGTTAAGAAAGCAAGCTGGTAGGCCGAGTAATTTTTAGAAGGAGGAAATATACATCATGATGATGACGAGTGATCCAATTGCAGATATGCTTACAAGAATCCGTAATGCAAATACTGCTAAACATGATACAGTAGATATTCCGGCATCTAAGATCAAAGTTGCTATCGCAGGCATCCTTTTAGATGAAGGTTATATCACAAAATACGATATTATCGAAGATGGTAATTTTAAAACAATCCGCATCACATTAAAATACGGTGCAGATAAGAATGAAAAAATTATCACAGGTCTTAAGAGAATTTCCAAACCAGGACTTCGTGTTTACGCTGGTAAAGACGAGCTTCCTAGAGTACTTGGTGGATTAGGAATTGCTATCCTTTCTACAAATCAGGGAATTATCACAGACAAAGAAGCAAGAAAACTCCAGGTTGGTGGAGAAGTATTAGCTTTCGTTTGGTAGGAAATAATGACTTCCTGGCTTATGCCAGGAGGATGGACTACCATTCTGATAGATATGTAACTTTTTAACTACGGTGAATCCTCACCGCAACGAAAAATTAGGAGGTACGGGCATGTCACGTATAGGAAGAATGCCAATCGCAGTTCCAGCTGGCGTTACAGTAGAAATTGCAGAAAATAATCATGTGACTGTAAAAGGTCCTAAGGGAACTCTTGAAAGAACCCTTCCATCTGAGATGGACATCAAATTAGAAGGTGCTGAAGTAATCGTTACAAGACCTAATGATTTGAAAAAAATGAAATCCTTACACGGATTAACAAGAACACTGATCCACAACATGGTAGTTGGTGTTACAGACGGATATAAGAAAGAGCTTGAAGTGAATGGTGTTGGTTACAGAGCTTCCAAAGCTGGTAAAGTTTTAACTCTTAACTTAGGATATTCTCATCCAGTTGAGATGACAGATCCAGAAGGAATCGAGTCTACAGTAGACGGTAACAAGATCATTGTATCAGGTATCGATAAAGAAAAAGTTGGCCAATACGCAGCTGAAATCAGAGATAAGAGAAGACCTGAACCTTACAAAGGAAAAGGTATCAAATATGCTGATGAAGTTATTAGACGTAAAGTTGGTAAGACTGGTAAGAAATAATTAAAGGAGTGACGAAGAATGGTTAGTAAGAAATCAAGAACAGCAGTTCGTGAAAATAAACATAGAAGAATGCGTCATCATCTTGCAGGTACTGCACAGAGACCACGCTTAGCTGTGTTCAGAAGCAATAATCATATGTACGCTCAAATTATTGACGACACAGTTGGAAATACACTTGTTTCTGCATCTACTCTTGACAAAGAGTTAAAAGCAGAATTAGAGAAGACTAATAACGTAGATGCAGCATCCAAACTTGGTACTGTAATTGCTAAAAAAGCATTAGATAAGGGTATTACAACAGTTGTCTTTGATAGAGGCGGTTTTATATATCAGGGAAAAGTTAAAGCTTTAGCCGATGCAGCAAGAGAAGCTGGATTAGATTTTTAGTAGGAGGAAACGAAAACATGAAACGTGAAATCATTGATGCTAGTCAGTTAGAATTAAATGATAAAGTAGTATCAATCAAACGTGTAACAAAAGTTGTTAAGGGCGGACGTAACATGCGTTTTACAGCTTTGGTTGTTGTTGGCGACGGCAATGGTCATGTTGGTGCAGGTTTAGGAAAAGCAACTGAAATTCCTGAAGCTATCCGTAAGGGAAAAGAAGATGCAATGAAAAAACTCATCAGCGTTAAGTTAGACGAAGTTGATAGTATTACACATGATGTTCAGGGTAAATTCACCGGTGCATCCGTATTATTAAAGAAATCTCCAGAAGGTACTGGTATCATCGCTGGTGGTCCAGCCCGTACTGTATGTGAGTTAGCAGGTATTAAAAATATCCGTACAAAATCTTTAGGTTCCAACAACAAACAGAACGTTGTATTCGCAACAATCGACGCTCTGGGTCAGTTAAAATCTCCTGAAGAAGTAGCAAAACTCCGCGGAAAATCCGTTGAAGAGATTCTGGGTTAAGGAGGAATTTGAAATGGCAGATAAGAAACTTAAAGTAACATTAATCAAATCTACAATTGGTGCTGTTCCAAAGAACAAAAAAACAATCGAGGCTCTTGGTTTAACAAAACTTTACAAAACAGTTGAGTTACCAGACAACGCTGCAACAGCTGGAGCACTTCGCAAAGTTGCACCATACGTAAAAGTTGAAGAAGCATAAAAAATAAGATAAGGAGGTGTCGGTGATGGATTTATCCAATTTACATGGAGCTGCCGGTTCAGCTCATAGCGATAATTTCAGAAGAGGACGTGGACACGGTTCAGGAAATGGTAAGACCGCAGGTAAAGGACATAAAGGACAGAAAGCTCGTTCTGGTGCTCCTAGACCAGGTTTCGAAGGTGGTCAGATGCCATTATACAGAAGATTGCCAAAGAGAGGTTTCAAATGCAGAAACTCTAAGACAATCGTTGGAATTAATCTTTCCGCTCTTGAAGCTTTCGAAAATGACGCAGTAGTATCTGTAGAGACATTAATCGAAGCTGGTATCGTTAAGAACCCAAGAGATGGAGTAAAAATTCTTGGAAATGGAGAACTTACTAAGAAGCTTACAGTTCAGGCAAACGCATTCAGCGCTTCTGCAAAAGAGAAAATTGAAGCTCTTGGTGGAAAAGCAGAGGTGATCTAATGCTGGAGACACTCCGTAATGCATTCAAAATTAAAGATATTCGCAAAAGAATTATTTTTACATTTTTAATGTTAGTTGTCATCAGAATAGGAAGTCAGCTTCCTATTCCTGGTGTTGACAGTGAAGTATTTGCAAACTGGTTTGCTAGTCAGACCGCTGATGGAATGGGCTTTTTTGATGCCGTTACTGGTGGATCATTCTTGAATTTATCTATATTCGCATTGAATATCACACCATACATTACATCATCCATCATTATGCAGCTTCTTACTATTGCTATTCCTAAGTTGGAAGAAATGCAGCGTGACGGAGAAGATGGTCGTAAAAAGATCGCCGAGATCACAAGATACCTCACAGTTGCTTTAGCTTTGATTGAAGCAATCGCTATGGCAATTGGTTTCTCAAGAGGTGGATACTTAGAACAGAGTGATTCGACCGCTGTTTATGTTATGAATATCATTATGGTTATCTTTACTCTTACAGCAGGTTCTGCAGTCCTTATGTGGATTGGTGAGAGAATCACAGAGAAAGGTGTAGGAAATGGTATTTCCATCGTGTTGACAATCAACATCATTTCCCGTATGCCAAATGATATCGGAACATTATATCAGCAGTTTATTTCTGGAAAGACAGTTCCAAAGGGAATTCTTGCTGCAGTTATTATCCTTGCAATCATCGTTGCAATGGTAGTATTTGTAGTATTACTTCAGGATGGAGTAAGAAAAATTCCGGTTCAGTATTCCAAGAAAATTCAGGGAAGAAAACAGGTTGGCGGTCAGTCAACACATATTCCTCTGAAAGTCAATACCAGTGGTGTTATCCCAGTCATCTTTGCTCAGTCTTTATTACAGACACCAGTCATTATTGCGAGTTTACTTGGCAAGGGAAATGGAACAGGTATTGGAAGTAAGATCTTAAAAGGTATGTCCCAGTCTAACTGGTGTAATCCAAATGAACCAATTTATAACATTGGTCTTGTGGTATATATCATTTTGATCATTGCATTTGCTTATTTCTATACATCGATTACATTCAATCCGTTAGAAATTGCAAATAACATGAAAAAAGCAGGTGGATTTATTCCGGGTATCAGACCTGGTAAACCTACCAGTGACTATCTGAATAAGATTTTAAATTACATTGTCTTTATAGGCGCAGTTGGATTAGCATTTGTAGCATTTATTCCAATCTTCTTTAATGGAGTATTTAATGCTGATGTATCCTTTGGTGGAACATCCATCATCATCATTGTTGGTGTTATTATCGAAACATTAAAACAGATTGAATCTCAGATGCGTGTTCGCTACTATAAAGGATTCTTAAATGACTAAAACAGAAACGCTGGGTCTTGTGGCCCGGCGTTTTTTGAAGTTTTATAAAGGAAAGAACTAAAATAAACTTGCGAAGCAGCGTCAAAATTCGTATAATAGGCGCAGAAACATTGAATATATGGAAAGGTCAGGGGTAATTTTTATATGAAAATTATAATGTTAGGGGCTCCAGGAGCTGGAAAAGGAACACAGGCAAAACAGATCGCAGATAAATACGGCGTACCACATATCTCTACAGGAGATATCTTCCGTGCCAACATTAAAAACGGAACAGAACTTGGCAAAAAAGCAAAAGAATATATGGATCAGGGCTTATTAGTTCCAGACGAACTTACCTGTGATCTTGTTATGGACAGAATCCAGCAGGATGACTGCAAAAATGGATTTATCTTAGATGGATTTCCAAGAACCATTCCTCAGGCAGAGGCGCTCACTGCAGCACTTGAGAAAATCGGACAGAAAATGGATTATGCCATTGATGTAGATGTTCCGGACGAGAACATTGTAAACAGAATGAGCGGAAGACGTGCCTGCTTAAATTGTGGAGCAACCTATCATATTGTTTCCATTCCAACAAAAGTGGAAGGTATCTGCGACAGATGCGGAAGTCCGGTTGTATTAAGAGATGATGACAAGCCGGAAACAGTTCAGAAACGTTTAAGCGTATATCATGAACAGACACAGCCGCTGATCGATTACTATAAAGCACAGAATATTTTAAAGACAGTTGACGGTACCCAGCCAATGGAAAAAGTATTTGCTGATATCGTAGCCATTTTAGGAGAATAAAGATGTCTGTCACGATAAAAAGACCTGAAGAGCTGGAATTAATGAGGGAAGCCGGGAAGATACTTGCAAAAGTACATGAACAGCTTGGAAACGAGTTAAGACCAGGGATGTCTACCTATGAGATAGACAGAATCGGGGAAGAAATGATCCGAAGCTTTGGCTGTGAACCATCTTTTAAAAACTATTGTGGCTATCCGGCTTCTGTGTGTGTGTCAATCGATGAGGAAGTCGTACACGGAATACCATGCAAAGAAAAATTTATCCAGGAAGGCGACATTGTGAGCCTGGACATCGGCGTCATCCACAAAGGATACCATTCAGATGCTGCAAGAACGCATGCGGTAGGAGAAATTTCAAAAGAAGCAGCGCTTTTGATTGAGCGCACAAGACAGAGCTTTTTTGAAGGTATGAAATATGCAGCCGCAGGAAGACATCTCTATGAGATATCCGGAGCAATCGGCAGTTATGCAGAAAGTTTTGGATATGGGGTCGTGCGGGATCTTTGTGGTCATGGAATCGGAACGCATCTCCATGAAGAACCGGATATTCCGAACTTTAAGAAATTCCGAAGAGGAATAAAATTAAAATCCGGAATGACGCTTGCGGTGGAACCGATGATCAATATCGGAACACCGGATGTATTGTGGTTAGATGATGAATGGACAGTGATCACAGCAGATATGTCATTATCTGCACACTATGAAAATACGATCATTATCACAGAGGGAAGACCGGAGATCCTGACGCTGACAGACTCAGAGATTGCAGCTCATATATGGGAATAACCACCGGAAAAGGGGAGACTATGAACATTGAATTTGCAAAGTCCATGTCAGGACACGATAGAAATCAGTATTATCTGATCATAAAAAAAGATGATGAATTTGTGTATCTGGTAAATGGAACAACAAAACCACTTACAAAACCGAAGAAAAAAATCGCAAACATATTCAGATAATCAAACATATATCCGATGAAATAACCGGATTGTTTGACGGTGAACCAACAGATATCACAATCAGAAAAGCAATTAAAATAATAGAAAAACAGTAAAAAGCTAAACAAGGAGGATTATATGTCAAAAGCAGATGTTATTGAAGTTGAAGGAGTAGTTGTTGAGAAGTTACCAAACGCATTCTTTAAGGTAGAACTTGAGAATGGTCATCAGATTCTTGCAACCATTAGTGGAAAATTACGTATGAATTTCATCCGTATTTTACCGGGAGATAAAGTTACTATTGAAATGTCCCCATACGATCTTTCAAAAGGAAGAATCATCTGGAGAGATAAATAAAAATTATTTGAAAAAATCATTGACTTCTTTAATAAGCACATGCTATAATGCTATTCGGACACTTTTGAATAGTGCCTTTTTGTGTGTGCAAAAAGGGGCTTTTGAGAAGAAAGGAGGATTTGCTGTGAAGGTAAGATCATCAGTTAAACCTATTTGCGAAAAATGCAAAGTCATTAAAAGAAAAGGAAGCATCAGAATTATCTGTGAAAATCCAAAACACAAACAGAGACAGGGTTAATTATTCCTTATTCTGATCGTAATAGTACCATAACTATTACAAATTCATTATGTGCGGCTGCAGTGGAACACCCGATCAGGTTGTAGACACTGTTATCATAATAACAGCAATGGATAGCTGCTTTGTTATGTTAATACCGAGACATAACAGAGAGAACATCGAAAAATGGTTGACAGGCGATGGCACACATTTCAGGCCGGACGACAACGGAGCTGCTTAGCTTGCAATCGACAGCAAAGATATTATGCCGTTATGGGTTGGAAGATTCTTCCAAAAGGCATAGGGAAGAAGAGCTTTGTAGGAAGTCATGAGGTCAAAGTGACTTTACGTTGATAATAAAAACTTAGATGCACAAAGCATCGGAGAATTAATGGAGGTTAAAAAACACATGGCTCGTATCGCAGGTGTAGATTTACCAAGAGAAAAACGTGTTGAGATCGGTTTAACTTATATCTACGGAATTGGTAGAGTAAGTGCTGATCGTATTCTTGCAGAAGCAAATGTTGATCCTAATACTCGTTGTAGAGACTTAACAGACGACGAAGTTAAGAGAATCAGTGAAGTTATTGATAATACACAGACTGTAGAAGGTGATTTACGTAGAGAAATCGCTATGAACATCAAGAGACTTCAGGAGATCGGATGTTATCGTGGTATCCGTCATAGAAAAGGTCTTCCAGTTCGTGGACAGAAGACAAAGACAAACGCAAGAACTCGCAAGGGTCCAAAGCGTACAGTTGCTAATAAGAAGAAATAAGCTTCTTTGTGACTGCTTTTAAAGATGCAATTAATCATTTATTATTAGAGAAAGTAGGTTAGTTTAGATATGGCTAAAGTTACAAAAAAAGTGACAAAAAAGCGTGTAAAGAAAAACGTTGAACGCGGACAGGCACACATTCAGTCATCTTTTAACAATACAATCGTTACTCTTACAGATGCTGAAGGTAATGCTTTATCATGGGCAAGTGCTGGTGGTCTTGGATTTAGAGGTTCAAAGAAATCTACTCCATATGCTGCACAGATGGCAGCTGAAACTGCTACAAAAGCAGCTTTAATTCACGGATTAAAATCAGTAGACGTATTCGTAAAAGGACCAGGATCAGGAAGAGAAGCAGCAATCCGTGCGCTCTCTGCATGCGGACTTGAAGTTACAAGTATCAAAGATGTTACTCCTGTACCTCACAATGGATGTCGTCCACCAAAACGTAGAAGAGTTTAATTAGGAGGGAGATACTAAGATGGCAGTAAATAAAGTTCCTGTTCTTAAAAGATGTAGATCACTTGGTTTAGAGCCAAGTTACTTAGGATATGATAAAAAATCCAATAGAGAATTAAAAAGAGCTAACAAGAAGATGTCTGAGTACGGTCTTCAGTTAAGAGAAAAACAGAAAGCTAAATTCATCTATGGTGTTTTGGAAAAACCTTTCCACAACTATTATGAGAGAGCTGATCAGATGAAAGGTATGACTGGTCAGAACTTAATGACTATTTTAGAGTCAAGATTAGACAACGTAGTATTCCGTTTAGGATTTGCTAGAACAAGAAAAGAAGCTAGACAGATCGTTGACCACAAATTCGTTACAGTTAACGGAAAACAGGTTAACATTCCTTCTTACCTTGTAAAAGCTGGCGATGTTATCGAAATCAAAGAGAAGAACAAAAACATTCAGAGAATGAAAGACATCGTTGAAGTAACTGGTGGAAGATTAGTTCCAGACTGGTTAGAAGTAGATGCTGAGAAATTACAGGGAACTGTAAAAGAATTACCTTCCAGAGAGCAGATCGACGTTCCAGTTGATGAAATGCTTATCGTCGAGTTATATTCTAAATAAACCGGAGCAACGGATTAACAAGAGTAAAGCCATTGTCTGGCAGTTTTGCCAGATCATATGGCGTTTACTTTTTAATGTAAGCAAAAAACCCGAGAAGGAGGGACTTTGTAGTGTTCGATTTTCAAAAACCTAAGATTGAAATCGCTGAAATTTCAGAAGACAAGAAGTACGGCCGGTTCGTTGTAGAACCATTGGAAAGAGGCTATGGTACAACTCTTGGTAATTCTTTGAGAAGAATTATGCTTTCTTCATTACCAGGTGCAGCTGTTAGCCAGGTTAAGATTGATGGTGTATTGCATGAATTCAGTTCAATTCCTGGAGTAAAGGAAGATGTTACTGAAATTATCATGAACATCAAAGAACTTGCAATCCGCAATAATAGTTCATCCGATGAACCAAAAGTTGCTTATATTGAATTCGAAGGTGAAGGCGTTGTAACTGCAGCTGATATCCAGGTTGACTCTGATATTCAGATTTTAAATCCAGATTTAGTAATCGCTAACTTAAATGGTGGTGCTGATTGTAAATTATACATGGAGCTTACTATCACAAAAGGCAGAGGTTATGTCAGCTCAGACAAAAATAAGACAGAAGATACTCCAATTGGCGTAATCGCAATTGATTCTATCTATACACCAGTAGAGAGAGTAAATCTTTCTATTGAAAATACCCGTGTCGGTCAGATCACTGACTACGACAAACTTACATTAGATGTTTATACAAACGGAACTCTTGAACCAGACGAAGCTGTAAGCTTGGCTGCAAAAGTTTTAAGTGAGCATTTAAATCTCTTCATCGACCTGTCAGAAGCTGCTCAGCAGGCTGACGTTATGATCGAGAAAGCTGACGATGCAAAAGAAAAAGTTCTTGAAATGAACATCGATGAACTGGAATTATCTGTTCGTTCTTTCAACTGCTTAAAGAGAGCAGGTATTAACACTGTTGAAGAATTAACAAACAGAACTCCAGAAGATATGATGAAAGTTCGTAACCTTGGACGTAAATCTTTAGAAGAAGTTTTAGCGAAGTTAAAAGAGTTAGGACTTCAGTTAAACCAGGGTGAAGAGTAAAACCTGCGGTTTTACTCCGATAAAGCACAGCGAAGTTGTGCACTTCTCTTTGAACTGCTAATGTTCAAAGGGTACCTTATGAAAAACGGGCAGAAATAGTAAGTCCAATGAGCATGTAGTATGTCCGTGTGAGGTGACAACACCCCACATTTTCATGAGTGGCAACTATATAAAAGGCATTCGGTAAGTAAGTCCAAAGAGCGTGGCCGGATGTACACCACAAATGGAGGAATTTAAAAATGGCAAAATATCGTAAATTAAGCAGAACATCAAGCCAGAGAAAAGCATTATTAAGAGGTCAGGTAACAGCATTATTAAACAACGGTAAAATCGTTACTACTGAAGCAAAAGCAAAAGAAGTACGTAAAATCGCTGAAGGTCTTATTGCAATGGCAGTAAGAGAAAAAGATAACTTCGAAGAAGTTACTGTAAAAGCTAAAGTTGCCCGCAAAGATGCTGAAGGCAAGAGAGTAAAAGAAGTAGTAGACGGTAAGAAAGTAACTGTTTATGATGAAGTAGAAAAGACAATCAAGAAAGATATGCCTTCCCGTCTTCACGCCAGAAGAGAAATGCTTAAAGTTCTTTACACTGTAACAGAAGTTCCAACAGCAGCTGCTGGAAAGAAGAAAAATACAAAAGAAGTTGATCTTACAGCAAAATTATTTGACGAGATCGCTCCTAAGTATGCAGATCGTAACGGTGGTTACACAAGAATCGTTAAGATCGGACAGCGTAAAGGTGACGGCGCTTTAGAAGTATTACTTGAGTTAGTTTAATTCATAGTATAGCTGTTTATAGCAGTTCAGATGATATAAAATCCCTGGAGTATGGAATATACTTTGGGGATTTTTTCGTGTATAATGAAAAAAACGACTGAAAGCAGAAGGAAGAATGCAGCAAATTTTAATTATAGAAGATGACAGAGCTTTGAATCAGGGCTTATGCAAGGCGTTAAAAACAGATAATAACAGCATGCAGGTGTGCAGCGGACTTTATGCATCAGCAACAGACAGGCAGATTGTCTCCTGTGAAAATTTAAAAGATGCGAAAGAACAACTGCTCTGTGGAATGCCAGCATTGATCCTGTTAGATATCAATCTGCCGGATGGAAGCGGATTGGATTTTTTACAGAGCATAAAGAGGGATTGCCCGGATTGCCCGGTTATTTTACTGACAGCAAATGATACCGACGGCGATATTGTAAATGGACTGGAGCTTGGAGCAGACGATTATATTACAAAACCATTTTCCTTGTCGGTACTGCGCGCAAGAGTGAATACACAGCTTCGAAAAGCGGCGGCAATGGGTGAAAAAGAAAAGGATAACGAACACGTTTACCGCAAAGAACCGTATGTGTTTGATTTTGACCGGATGAAATTCATGGTGGACGGTAAGGAGATCGAACTCAGTAAGACCGAGCAGAAGTTGTTGCGGATTCTTGTGGAAAATGTGGGCATGAATATGCGCAGAGAACTTTTACTGGATCGTGTCTGGAGCGATGGCGCAGAGTATGTGGATGAGAATGCACTATCGGTATCCATTAAGAGACTTCGGGATAAACTTGGAGCGGAGCATGCGATCAGGACAGTGTATGGAATTGGTTACAGGTGGGAGTGATATGTGGATATTCATAGTGTTTATCTGCGTGACAGTTACCGCAATTATTATTTTTGTAAATTACAGACGAACAAAGAAAACAATGGATACAATAGAAGAAATGCTGAATGTGGCAGTCAAGGGAGAATTTACAGAGGGACAATTCGACGAGACACGCATGTCGGCGTTGGAGACAAAATTTGCCCATTACTTAAGTGCATCTGCTCTGTCCGCACAAAATGTAGAGGCAGAGAAAGACAAAATAAAAGCATTGATTGCAGACATTTCCCATCAGACAAAAACGCCGATCGCAAATCTTCTCTTATATAGTGAGCTTTTACTTGAAGAGGAGCTTCCACAGCAGATTGAAGGAAATGTGTCTGCAATCCATGAACAGACGCAGAAACTAAAATTTCTGATCGAGTCGCTTGTGAAATTATCACGTCTGGAAAATGGAATTTTACAGCTTGTTCCTCGGATGGAAAAGCTACAGCCAATGTTAGAGCGAGCAGTATGGGAACTGAAACAGAAAGCAGAAGAAAAAGGATTACAGATAAGTTTACATAATACTGATGTTGAAGCTTATTTTGATCCGAAGTGGACAGGAGAAGCAATCGGTAATGTAATTGATAATGCGATTAAATACACAGAGCATGGGGAAATATCCGTTTCGGCTATTTCTTATGAAATGTTTGTGAGAATTGACATTGCAGATACCGGATGTGGTATCCGGGAAGAGGAGTTGCCGAAGATTTTTAGGAGGTTCTATCGATCAGAACTGGTAAAGGATGAAGAGGGCGTTGGAATCGGACTTTACCTGACCAGAGAAATTTTGCAGGAGCAGGGTGGCTATATCAAAGTGTCCTCTGTATACGGACAGGGAAGTAAGTTTTCCATTTATCTGCCTAAAAATAATTTTTGAAAAAATACATCAACTATACCGGAATCGCTGAAATATGTTTTTTAAATAGTAAATGGAATTCTTTCAATTCTGTAAGAATTTCATTTGCCGTGGAAAGAGTCTGGAAAGAATACTGTGTGATAATCTGTATGTAACAAAAAATGTTATATACAGATTTTTTTGCTTCGCAAAACAAAAAACAAGGAGGCTAAATCCTCTCCTCACTAGAAGAGCAAATTTTACTTCGTAAAATTGGATTTTGCTTCGCAAAACAAGGAGGATATATGGATATTTTAAAAGCATGTGGTTTAAGGAAAATATACGGAAGCGGAGAGACAGCCGTACATGCACTGGATGGTGTGGATCTTACGGTGGAGAAGGGCGAGTTTGTGGCAATTGTCGGCACAAGTGGAAGTGGAAAATCAACCCTTTTACATATGTTAGGCGGACTTGACCGACCGACAGAGGGAAAAGTGTTTGTGGATGGAAAAGACATTTTTGCATTGAAGGATGAGGAACTTACGATTTTCAGGAGAAGAAAGATCGGGTTTGTATTTCAGGCGTATAATCTGGTTCCGGTCTTGAATGTCTATGAAAATATCGTGCTGCCGATTGAACTGGACGGTGGAAAGATAGACCGGAAATTTATCGATAGCATTACAGAGACACTTGGATTGCAGCAGAGACTGGATGCACTTCCGGGGCAGCTCTCCGGCGGACAGCAGCAGAGGGTGGCGATCGCAAGGGCATTAGCTGCAGCACCGGCGATCATATTGGCGGATGAGCCGACCGGAAATCTGGACGGAAAGACCAGTCAGGATGTGCTAAGCCTTTTGAAAGTGACCAGCCGGAAATTCGCACAGACGATTGTGATGATCACACACAATGAGGAGATTGCGCAGCTTGCAGACCGTATTATTCGAATTGAGGACGGACGTATTATAAAGTAAAAGACACTGACAGGTACAGGACAGATTCGAATAGGAAACGGAGAAAAATTATGAAAGTAAAAAATCAGAAATGCATACGCAGACTAAGCTACAAATCGCTGTGGGCGACCAGAAAAAGAAATGTTATCGCAATCTTTGCGATTGCTCTTACCACGTTATTATTTACATCACTTTTCACAATTCTTATGTCGTTGAATGAGAGTTATGAAACTTACAATTTCAGACAGGTAGGCGGCTATTCGGACGGAACGTTCAAAGAACTGAGTGAGGAACAGGTGGAAAAATAGCAGCACATCCGGGAATCAGGGAAGCCGGAGAACGCATCACATGCGGATTCAACACCACAGGTGTTTTTGGAAAAGTTCCGGCAGAAGTCAGTTACATGGATAAAAACTGTACAAAATGGAGCTATGCGACACCGACGACAGGAAGAGAACCTGAGAAGAGCAATGAGATCGCAATGGACACGGTTGCATTAAAACTGCTCGGGGTGACACCGGAGCTGGGAGCAAAGGTTACGATAGAGTATCAGGCTGGAGATAAAACGAATGGGGGATTTCAGGAGACAGATACGTTTATCCTGTCAGGATACTGGGAATATGATGATCTGATGCCGGTTCATTATATCAATGTATCAAAAGATTACGTGAAGTCACTGGAAGAAAAGTGGATGGCATCAGGAGAGAAAGCTTTCCGGAGAGACCTGAATGTCATGCTGCCTTCAAAATTAAATATTGAACAACAGATGCAGAAAATCGACACAGACTTAGGATATGACTGGAATACGAGAGATCAGGAGAACAGTGCCCGTATTGGAGTCAACTGGGGTCTTACTGCTTCACAGCTAAATGCAGGGATGGATCCGGAACTTCTTGCTGCGATCGCAGCATTTCTGCTTCTTGTGATTTTTACCGGATATCTGATCATTTATAATATTTTTCAGATTTCAGTTACCGGAGATATCCGGTTTTACGGGCTGCTTAAGACAATCGGAACAACGCCGCGGCAGTTAAAAAGAATAATCAGACAGCAGGCATTCCTTTTATGTGTGGGTGGCATTCCGGTCGGACTTCTTCTGGGATATGGAATCGGGGCATGGCTGACACCTATTGTTTTGAAGGGCACAACAGTTGTGGGAACACATGTAACGATCAGCAGTTCCCCGGTTATTTTTGCCGGCTCAGCGATCTTTGCAGTGATCACTGTTTTCCTCTCCTGTACAAAGCCCGGAAAAATGGCAGCAAAAGTTTCTCCGGTGGAAGCAACAAAATATACAGAGTGTGTCAGTGTGAAGAAAAAGCGCCGCAGCTCGCATGGAGCAAAGGTTTATCAGATGGCATTTGCCAATCTGGGAAGAAACAAAAAGAAAACAGTTCTTGTTGTGATATCCCTGGCACTTTCGGTGACACTTTTGAATGTACTCTGTTCTTTTGTGGGTGGTTTTGATACGGAAAAATACATTTCACAACAAACCTGTGCCGATTTTATCGTGAGCAGCACAGATTATTTCCGCTACAATGATGCAGATGAATATATTTCAGAAGAAACAATTGCAGAAATTCAGGAAAATACGAGTGAGACGGTCAGCGGCAGCGGCTATACGACAGATATGACCACAATGGTATGGATGGATACAGAGCAATATAAGAAAATGGCAGTACCGTATCTTGGCGAAGAAAAGCTGGAAGAAGAACTGGAGTATTATGAAAAAAGAGGCAGTGAGATAAAGACGCCAACGATACTGGAAGGTCTGGATGAGACACTCTTTGAAAAAGTGACGGTATTGGATGGAGAACTGGATCCTTTGTTTGATGAGAATACACATGCAATTGCGATCCGTGTCCACACAGATGATTATGGCAATGTGGAAAATGTAGAACGTTATCCCAAAATAGGGGATACGCTCACCATGGTTTACCAGAATATGTATTGGATTGACACCAGGACAGGTAAACCTGCTGATCCTGCGACAACGCCGGAAGAGTATGTGGAGATCCGTGAGGAAGAACCAAGGGAAGTGGACTATACCGTGTGCGCACTTGTGAAAGTTCCATATGCCATGACATTCCGCTATAGCGGATTAGGATATGACACAATACTTCCGGCAGAACGGATGAGGGAGGACTGCGGTGCAGAGCTGATCCGGAAATTCTATCTGTTTGATACTCCGGATATGGAAGCGGAAAATGCAGCGGAGCGTTATCTTGCGGAACTTACGGCAGGAGATACTTCTGTTCTGATGTATGAGAGCAAAGCTTCTATCCGAAGTGAATTTGAACAGTTTCAGAAAATGTTTTTCCTTCTGGGCGGTGTTTTGTGTGCGATCATCGGGCTGGTTGGCATTTTAAATTTCTTCAATGCGATTATGACCGGAATCCTTGCAAGAAAAAGAGAGTTTGCAGTGCTACAGTCGGTTGGAATGACAAACCGCCAGTTAAAGCAGATGCTTGTGCAGGAAGGGCTGTTTTACACTGCCGGTTCTGTAGTGGTGGCGTTTCTTCTGTCTTTGGTCTGCGGACCATTATCAGGAGACATGATGGAGAAGATGTTCTGGTTTTGCACTTATCATTTCACAATCCTTCCGGTTATTGCGATGCTTCCGGTGTTTGCAGTGCTCGGCTGCCTGATCCCTGCGGTACTTTATCAGGCGGGAAGCAGACAGAGTATTGTGGAACGGCTGCGGGAGGCAGAGTAAAGAAAATGAAAATTTTGGAAGATATTGGCATTAGATATGCTGGTATCTTCTTTTTTATATAAAAGAAATTATTGCTAAAAAGTATAAAAAGGTATAAAATAAATACAAAAGTATAAAAACATATAAAAAAGTATAAAACAATAGAAAAAGTATAAAAAACTATAAAATGTTACAAAAAGTATAAAGAACTATAAACGGCAAAAAATATTGTGAGGTGACTTATGCAGAATCCATTTACAACAACATTTAGCAAAACTCCGGAATATACCTATATACACACAGAAAAAACAGAAGAGATATTAGAAAATTTTGTATATGAAAATCCATCAGAGTCGGTATATAAAATAACAGGCGTCAGAGGTTCCGGGAAAACAGTGATACTTGCGAAGGTGGAAGAAGAATTGAAGAATAATGAAAACAGGTATATAAACTGGCTTGTTTTTGATGTGAATCCAACAAGGGATATCCTCGAACAGATAGCGGCAATGTTAGTCAAAGCCGGTTTCGGTTCAGAAGAGAAAAAAACAACTGGAATCAATATTTCAGCAACAGTGCTGGGCTCTGGCGGTGGAATAGGATATACAGCGGACAAGAGTAATCATTTCTTTGACATTGGTGTAGAGGTTGAAGAAATGATACAGAATGTCCAGAAGAAGGGAAAAAAGATATTAATAGGAATTGATGAAGCATCAAAATCAGAAGAGATGATAAAGTTTGCATCAGAATATGGAAGATGGCTTCGTGCGGGATATCCGGTTTATTTTGTATGCACTGGTTTATATGAAAATATTCAGGAACTTTGCAATGTCAAAAACCTTACCTTTTTCAGAAGAGCGACGACAGTGAAGACAGAACCTCTGAATATGATAAGAATGACCGAGATGTACAGGAGCAAATTAAACATTGATGTCAGTCAGGCAAGAGAGCTGGCGAAGATTACAAAGGGATATGCCTACGCTTTTCAGGAATTAGGAGTGCTGTGTTTTAAGAAAAAAGAGAATGAGACACTGGAAGATATCCTTTCAAAGTTAAAGTCAGAATTATTTGCATATTCCTATGAAAAAATATGGGAAGAGATGACGGAAATGGATCGATTTCTGGCTGGATTGCTGACAGAAAAGGAAGAATATAAGCGTGATGAAATACTGAAGCTTATGGGTGAAAAAGCAGGCAGTTATTCAATGTACAGGGATCGTCTGATAAAAAGAGGAATATTGAATAACCGACAGGGATATGTCTCACTTGCGCTGCCGTATTTTGCAGATTATATCAAGGAATACTGCTGATAAAACCAGAAACAAATGAAATAAATAGAGATTAGCAAAACAGGCAGCCCCAATGTTCATTACGAACATCGGGGCTGCCTGTTTTTTATACAATAGAGAATATTTTTAATATCCCATTATATAAATCATGATATAGCTGAAAATCTGAAATAGAATTAGCAACCAAATTTAAAATATTTGCAGATCAGATTAAATAATTCAGCGCAATTAGTTGTAAAACACATAGTGACGACCTCCTTATTTTTATTTTTTTGATAACGCATAAAGAGTTATCGTTTGTCCTTCAGACAGTTCCAAACCGGTATTCAACTTCGGGGAGAAGCTGGGAACCAATGCTTGAATATTACAAACATATTTCTTAAGGACAAATAAATTGTAACAAGTTTGTAACAAATAGACAATAGGAGGAGATTGGCAATGCTTCCAAAGCATGGAAGAGAGGAAAAAAGCGAAAGAACTTCATCAAATCTTAATGTTTTACCTCATTGGAAGTTCATAAAGAATCCTTTACAATAAGTACATGATCATAAATGGAATGATTCAGTTACGCACTGAGAACATTCGAATCCGGAGGAGAAGAAAATGTACCGTATATTAGTATGTGATGATGAAAAAGATATTGTTTCCGCATTGAAAATATATCTGATGGCAGACGGTTATCAGGTTTTTGAGGCTTACAACGGCAGAGAGGCGTTGGAAATTTTAAAGAAGGAAGATATTCATCTTGTTCTTATGGACATTATGATGCCGGAGATGGATGGCATCACAGCAATGTTGAAAATCCGTGAAGTCAGCAATGTTCCGGTGATTTTGCTCACCGCCAAAAGCGAGGACACCGATAAGGTGCTCGGACTTACCGTGGGAGCAGACGATTATGTGACAAAACCGTTTAATACGGTGGAACTGCAGGCGCGCGTAAAATCCCAGCTCAGGCGTTACATGAAACTGGGAGGCGGCACGGTCAGACCGGACACGATCGTGATCGGCGGGATCGAACTGAATGATGTCACGAAGGAAGTGACACTTGATGGGGATAAAGTGCAGCTGACAAGAACCGAGTATGATATTTTAAAACTTCTGATGCAGCATCCGGGACAGGTTTTTTCGCCAAATGAAATCTATGAGAAAGTGTGGAATGATAATCCTTTTCGGAATGAGAATACGGTAGCGGTACATATCAGACACCTGAGGGAAAAAGTGGAGTATAATCCAGCGGAACCAAGACACTTAAAAGTTGTCTGGGGGAGAGGCTATAAAATGGAAGTGTAAGTGAGAAAGGACAGTCGATATGAAACAGTTGAAACAATCGCCCGTGGCAAAAATCATTGCGTGGATTTTGATCACAGTATCAGCACTGATGCTGTTGGCAGGCACAGCCGGGGCATATGCCATCAGTGAACTTGGGTTTTATACAAGAAGTGTAGAAGACATCCGGGAGAAGCAGTTTGAACGGATTGCCGGAAAGTACTCTGCGAGAGTGCTGCTGAATCTGAATAACACGGAAAATGAAACCTATTTTAAGGATACCAACTTCCGGTATGGAGTTGTGGAAGCGTCCAATTACGAGGAATTGGAAAAACTGGATCTGAATCAGCAGAGCACCTATGTGCAGTCGAATTTTGATGAGAAAGTAAGTCTCGACAATCTTCATCTTTTTCAGTGTAATATGAATGCTGACACATCGATTTATGTGGACAACTCTGTGCTTGGCGGGTATTACATTACGCACAGTACCAGAGAGTACAGAAATAAATATATCAATGAATATGTGTATGATACAGATAGCGGTATTTTTTATTATCAGGTGTCAGATGTGTCAGCTGCACAGATTTCAGAAGAAGGAGAAACTGCAGCTGAAATATGGTATTTCCCGGTGTCAGAAGTGAAAGTGACACTGGTGGATGACAGTACCGGAGAGACGACAGACTATGCGTATGTATACAATACGGCAGATAAAGAGTATGAGGCACTGCAGCAGGGGATGTCAGAAGGTGACGGTCAGGCGGTACTTTGTATTACCATCCAGAATGCAAAGGGTGCAGATGAAAATGATCTGCGCAATGTAAAAAATATTCTGGAAAATGCACCGTTGACGTTTTGGAAGCTGACTGCGACCACCTATTCTTATGGAACATCAGACTGGACGGCAGAGATGCGTTATCCATATACGCAGGAACAGCAGACAGAGCAGGTCACAGTGTCAGAGACAGTCGTGAGTGCACCGACAACGGTTACATCGCAGCCGGTAGAGCTTTCCTATGTCGGAGGGCTGCCGGATGATATGATAAAAAACCGTACCGATTATGATTCCACCGAGGCAGATTTCCTTTCCACTGTTCAGGGCAGTGATGCAGGAACCGATTACTATGTATTATCTGTGATTCCGGATGCGGATAGTCTTGTAAAAAAAGAGGGTGTCGGAGTCTGGGGCAGCGATTATTTTGTCCAGATCAATGAGATTGTGAATCTGGCGGATCATATGAAATACAGTGTATATGTGATCCTTGCACTCAGTCTGACGGTGTTTGTGGCAAGCTTTGTCTATCTGGTAAGTGCAGCAGGGCATAAAAAAGATCAGGAACAGGTGCAGGGAAGTTTTCTTTGCAAAGTACCGGTCGATGTGTTTACTGTCATATTTTTAGCAGCAGAATCAAGTCTGGCAGTGGGCATTTCATTGCTTGGCAATGCCGGAAGTCCTGACAACTATGTTTTTTATGCGGCGGCAATGCTTTTTCTGCTTTTATGTGGCGGATGGCTGGCACTTGGGTATCTTATGGATTTTGCAGTGCGTATCAAGCTTGGAAAGTGGTGGAGAAATACACTCATCTATAAAGTGCTCCGTTCGATCTACCGTGGCTGGAACAAAGTGGGCGAGAATAAGTCCATCCTGTGGAAAGGGCTTGCGATTTTTCTTGGCGTAAACTTTTTGGAAGTTCTGATCTTTGTTGTGTTTGGTGTTGATTATTCTAAAATCATGATCGTCTGGTTTGCAGAGAAAGCCGTGATTCTGTTTGCGGGCGGAGAAATCTTAATTCAGATGAAGAGACTTCAGGAAGGCGGAAAACATATCGCGGAGGGCGATATGGATTATCAGATTAATACGGAGCATATGCTTCCGGCACTAAAAGAACATGCGGCAGATTTAAACCGCATCAATGAGGGTGTTTCCAAAGCGGTGAACGAAAAAATGAAAAGCGAACGCTTCAAGACAGAATTAATTACCAATGTCTCGCACGACATTAAGACACCGCTTACTTCCATTATCAACTATGTGGATTTACTGGAAAAAGAAGAGATCCCAAATGAGAATGCAAAGGAATATTTAGAGGTTTTGGAACGGCAGTCCGCCCGCCTGAAAAAGTTGATCGAAGATTTAATAGAGGCATCCAAAGCGTCAAGTGGAAGCCTTTCCGTGAATCTGGAAAAACTGGAGGCAGGAGTGTTCCTTGTGCAGACTGTAGGGGAATTTAAGGAGAAGACCGAGAAGAACAAATTAGATCTTCAGATCAAAAAGCCGGAAGAACCGATTTATATTATGGCGGATGGCAGACATTTCTGGCGTGTTATTGATAATCTGATGAACAACATTTGCAAATATGCACAGCCGGAGACAAGAGTTTATATCAATTTAGAGCAGACCGGAGAGAAAGTGCAGATTACGTTCCGAAACACTTCCAGATATCCGCTGAACATTTCCAGTGAGGAGCTGATGGAGCGATTTGTCCGTGGAGACAGTTCCAGAAACACAGAAGGAAATGGTCTGGGCTTGTCGATCGCAGGAAGCCTGATGGAACTTATGCATGGAAAAATGCAGCTTTTCGTGGACGGAGATTTATTCAAAGTCGTTCTCGAATTTGACCGGTGCGAAGCTTCATAAAAGTTGAATGTGGACAGTAAGAACAGTCTTAACATAAAAAATGTGAGGACTGTTCTTTTTGTTTATAAAGAAGTAATTTTATGCTAAAATAGGTGCCAAGACGAAAGAGATGGATAAGAACGTCTTTTCTATTATGGAATTGTAGGAATTTGGCATGAAACAGCAAAATCAGAAATTAACACATGTAAAACATGAATTTGATCCTATTTTTGATGAAAATTCAGAGATATTGATTCTCGGTACACTTCCTTCCGTGAAGTCGAGAGAGCAGAATTTTTATTATGGACATCCGCAGAACCGTTTCTGGAAAGTCATTGCGGCACTTTTTTGTGAGCCTGTGCCGGAGAGAATCCCAGAGAAAAAGGATTTGCTGTTAAAACATCATATTGCGCTGTGGGATGTGATCGCAGAGTGCGATATTGCAGGTTCTTCCGACAGTTCCATCAAAAATGTTGTTCCGGCGGAGCTGTCTGTGATCCTTGACCATGCGCCGATCAGGACAATCTATGCCAATGGTGCGAAAGCATATGACCTGTATCAAAAGTATACTTATCCGGTCACTGGCAGGGACATCCGAAAACTTCCCTCCACAAGTCCGGCGAATGCGGTGTTCCAGATGGAGAGGCTGCTTGGGGCGTGGCAGGAGATTTTGGAAAAACACGATACTGACTCGGTAAGTGAAAAATAATTGCGTCACAATTGGCTGCAGATATTAAGATATAAATGGAGATATTATCATGCACATCGACAGAGAAGATATGCTGGAACTGACCAGAAGAATGACGATAGCAAGAAACTGTTTTAACCGTGTAGCGGGTGCTTATATGGATGAGGAAGGATTCATTGACGGCTCGTTCAACACCCATTTTTTAAAGCTGTCTCCAGCAGACAAAGAGAAACAGCTTGCAATCGCCAAGACAATCCCATATGCAAAAACCAATGAGCAGTTGAAAAACTTTAGGATTGACAGCAGACAGAAGAAACCGGGAAGTATCTGGCATCTGCTGACCGCATTGAGGGACTGCGAGCTGAAAAACGATGCACTGTTGTATTCATTGTATGAATATATCGGGGAACGCTATGTTGTGGATAAACCTTACACAATCGAGGTTTTTTGTGGAAACTATGATGTTCCGGTAAAAGGCGCAGACAAGGAGAGCCAGTGGGAATCGGAGGAGGTTTATCGTTTTCTGGTCGTGGCGGTCTGTCCGACGGTAGGCGAATATGAGGCGGGCATGCCACAGGCAGGTTTTTTATTCCCTGCTTTTGCGAACAGAAGTACGGATCTGGAAGGCGTTAATATTTTTGCTGAAGATGGGGCGTGTGAAAAACTGGCAGGAGTGCTGGGACTGATCTGACGAAAGGAGTGTCTATGCGTACAAAACAAAATTATCATCTACTCACATTTCATACCACGACAGCTGCAATGGCGATGGAAGATTACTGTCATGAGCATGGGATACCGGGAAGGATGATCCCGCTGCCGCAGGAGATCTCCGCAGGGTGCGGACTTGCGTGGCGCATGCGCCCGGAGGAGTATGCGCAGGAAAAAGACAGAATCGAGGAATCCGGCGTCAGAATAGAGCGTCATGTGGAACTGGTGTTATAATAAGAAATAGTAAGAAAAATGCGGATATCTGTTTTGAGACGAAAAATAATGAGTGAAGGAGAATAAAAGAATGTTAATTCAGGGAATCCATCATGTGTGCATCAAATGCAGAAAAGACGAAATTGAAAAGGTGAAACATTTTTACGGAGAGCTGCTCGGACTGCCGATCCTTCGTTCCTGGGGAGAAACGGAGCTGGAAGGATTTATGTTTGAGACTGGCGATGGTCTGGTGGAAGTATTCACCAACGCGGAGAATGGCCTGCCACAGGGCAGTATCAGACATTTTGCCTTCAAAACAAACGATGTGGATCAATGTGTGAAAATTGTCCGTGAAAGTGGATATCAGATCACCGTGGAGCCCAAAGACGTGGTGATCGCTTCAAATCCGCCATTCCCAATCCGTGTTGCTTTTTGCATCGGACCGGTTGGCGAGGAGATCGAGTTTTTTCAGGAAAAGTAATCTGGTATGCTCAAAACAAACAAAACTGGCTATATACACAAAACCAATTTTGCGTAAGATATGGGGTAAGGATCAGGCAGGTTGAGTGACTGATCTGAAAAACTTACAAGAGGAGAACCTTATTATGAGAAATGAAAAAGTTTACAAACTTACCCTGACAGCCTTGATGGCTGCATTATCCTATGTCGTATTTACGTTTTTGCAGATTAAGATCGCACTTCCGGGTGGCGATGCAACATCATTACATCTTGGAAATGCGGTATGCGTATTAGGTGCATTACTGCTTGGCGGTGTATATGGCGGTCTTGGCGGTGCAATCGGAATGACGATCGGCGATCTGCTTGATCCGGTTTATATTATTTACGCACCAAAGACTTTTCTTTTAAAATTCTGTATCGGTCTTATCACCGGGCTGGTTGCACACAAATTGGGAAAAATTTCCACATCCAATGATACGAAACATGTATTTAAATGGACATTGATCGCTTCTATCTGTGGAATGGTTTTCAATATGATTTTTGATCCGCTTGTCGGTTATTTCTACAAGAGAGTCATTATTGGAAAGCCGGCGGCAGAAGTGACACTTGCATGGAACATTACGGCAACCAGTATCAATGCAGTGCTTTCTGTGATCGCTGCCGTTGCGATTTATATGGCTCTTCGCCCGGCATTGCGCAAGTCAGGTTTATTTATGACGATCAAATAAGAAAAAAGCGGGTTACTTTTCATTCAGCAGTAAAAAGAATGCCGTGCAGAAAGTATGAGTTTGTCATTGAAAATAATATATGCTAACATATAGCCTGTTAAAAATGAAAAGGGAGAAAACTATTATGAAATTAACAGGCAAAAAAATGAAATCAATGTTCCTTTGCATGGTGCTGGCTGTGGCTATGGCATTTACTGTAGCAGGATGCGGCAGCAAGACAGAGAGTATCGAGACTGCAGAGGCACAGGAAATCGTATTAGGCGATGGAAGTGTCAAAATTACAGTTATTGTAGTGGATGCAGATGGAAACGAGACAAACTTTGTGGTCAGCACAGATAAAGAAACAGTCGGTGACGCTTTGTTAGAGCTGAATCTGATCGAAGGAGATGACAGCGAGTACGGTCTTTATGTAAAGACTGTAAACGGAATCACTGCAGATTATGATACAGACGGAACTTACTGGGCATTCTATGTAAATGGAGAGTATGCAAGCACAGGTGTGGATTCCACTCCGGTGAACGAAGGCGATACCTACGAGTTTAAGGTAGAAAAATAATGAAACTGAAAACAAGGGAAGTGGCAATATTCGGTATGCTTGGTGCTTTGATGTATGCATCAAAAGTATTTATGGAATTACTGCCGAATGTGCATTTGCTTGGAGTTTTTACAATTTCTTTTACACTTGTTTATCGGAAAAAGGCACTGTATCCGATTTACACGTATGTATTACTGAATGGATTGTTTACGGGATTTGCGACATGGTGGATACCGTATCTGTATCTCTGGACAATTCTGTGGGGCGTGACCATGCTGCTTCCACGAAAAATTCCGAAGAAGATACAGCCAATTGTGTATATGGTAGTAAATGCATGTCACGGATTTTTGTTTGGAACACTTTATGCCCCAGCGCAGGTAATTCTTTTTGGACTGAGTTTTAAGGGGATGATCGCCTGGATCATTGCAGGATTGCCGTGGGATTTTGTGCACGGTGTCAGCAATTTCTTCTGTGGAATATTGATTGTTCCGATCGTGACACTGCTGCGGAAGTTAGAGAAACAAGTGGGATGAGAAGCGTATAGAATCATTGTGGATATTTTCAGAAACGAAAAGCGGAAGCTGTCTTAAAACACAGCTTCCGCTTTTCGTTTTTATTCTTTATCTTTGGCGATCGGCAGAGTGAAAATAAACTCTGTGCCAACGCCCTCTGTACTGATACAGTTGATATTTTCTCCATGAGCCTGAATGATTTCTTTTACAATGGAAAGTCCAAGACCGGTGCCGCGCTTGTCTTTTCCACGGGACAGGTCGGTTTTGTAAAATCTTTCCCAGATTTTTTTCAGGCTGTCTTTTGGAATACCGATTCCGGTATCCTTGACAGAGACAAATACTTTGTCGTTCTTCTCGGTTGTCTCAATCGTAATCGTGGAATCCTGATGACTGAACTTGATCGCATTGTCGATCAGATTGTATAGCACCTGTTGGATTTTGCTGAAATCAGCAGTGACAAACAACTGCTCACCGGAGAGAATCAGGTTGAAGCGGATATGTTTGTTGGCACAGATTCCCTCAAAAGTCAGGAGCGTTGTCTTGATCGTCTGGTTGATATCAAAATCCGTCACATCCAGCATAACACCATGAGAACCAAATTTATTTAATTCCAGAAGACTTTTTGTCAGCTTATTTAACCGCTCTGTCTCAAAAAGGATGATATTTAAATATTTTTCCTGCATTTCGACCGGGATAGTTCCGTCTAACATCGCTTCCACATATCCCTTGATCGAGGTGAGCGGGGAGCGGAAATCGTGTGAGACATTGGAGATAAACTTTCTCTGATCTTCCTCTAACGTGTTCAACTCATTCGCCATATAGTTTAAGGATGCGGCGAGATAACCAATCTCATCATTGGAGTGCACGTCGATCTTGGCATCAAAATTTCCTTTGGAATATTCGTCTGCCGCATGGGTGATCTTGCGGATCGGAATATAAACTACATATGTAAATAATGCAAGTACGACAAACGCTGCGGCAAAGATCAGAGCCAGTGTTGTGTATGCGATCGCGGACAGACTGTTTGCAGATGCGGTCAGATACGATTCTGATTTGTGGATGATCACATAGCCGCGCACTTTGTAGTTGACAGTGATCGGGGAAAATACACTCAGCATATTTTCCTGAAAATAATCGTAAAAAGTCCCGACACGATAATAGCGGTTGCCGAAGTCTGTCATATCAAAGTCTGGAATCGTTTCTTCTGTAGTCTCTGTGGCAGCAGTATTGATCAGAATCTTTCCGTGTGTATCCACGATCCAGATATCTGCGTTCAGATAAGTGTCCAGGGCACTGAGCTGCTCGTTGATCTCATCTAACGTCATGGAATTGCTGAAATAATTCTGCGCATAACTGGATGAGATCAGGGCAGATTCCCGGTATAAATTCTGAGCCTCTTTTTTTTCAAGGTGCTGGAAGGTGAGGTGGTAAGTGAAGGTCGCAATGATGAGAAAACCAAGCAGGCCAAAAAGCAGATAACCACCTAAAAGCTTTAAGTATAATGTACGTTTCATTTAATCTCTGACCTCAAATTTGTATCCAATTCCCCATACCGTAGCAAGGCTCCAGTTCGCATGGTCTTTAATCTTTTCACGGAGACGTTTTACATGGACATCCACCGTTCTTGTATCACCGATGTATTCATAGCCCCAGATATGGTCTAAGAGCTGTTCTCTGGTGAAAACCTGATTTGGAGAGGAAGCAAGGAAATATAAAAGTTCCAGTTCCTTTGGCGGCATATCCACTGCCTGCCCCATATAAATGACGGAGTAATTCGAAAGATTGATGACCAGATCTTCATATTTGACACATTTCAGATCCGGAATCACTTCCTCGGTTTTCACTGGCTGATAACGTCTTAACACGGCTTTGACGCGGGCAACAAGTTCCTTAGAATCAAAAGGTTTCATCATATAATCATCCGCACCGAGTTCAAGACCTAACACTTTGTCAAAAATTTCACCTTTTGCGGAGAGCATAATGATCGGAACATTTGCTTTTGCACGCACTTCGCGGCACACCTGATATCCGTCGATTCCAGGTAACATCAGATCGAGCAAAATGAGGTTTGGATTGTACTGCTCGAATGCGGTCAGTGCTTCCTCTCCATCATTTACAATCTTTGTGTCAAAGCACTCCTTTGTGAGATAAAGGGAAATCAGCTCTGCAATATTATTATCATCATCAACAATTAAAATTTTCTGTTTCGCTGCCATATATCCTCCTTGTTTGCGAAGCAAATCCGAACACCTCTGTGTGAGGAGAGGATTTAGCCTCCTTGTTATTTAAATTCGGCAATTGTTACACCCGCATCGCCCTCGCCGTATTCGCCAAGGTGATAGGACTTCACATGTTTCTGGCGTTTCAGATAAGTGTGCACGGCATTCCGCAGTGCACCGGTTCCTTTTCCATGTACGATGCGCACGGAGCCTAAATGGGAAAGATAAGCGTCATCGAGATATTTATCCAGTAAAGCAATCGCCTCATCTGTGGTTTTTCCGATGAGGTTGATCTCCGGGGAGATCGTTGCGGATTTGCTCATGCGGATTTTTCCGGCTCCGGTTTTGTTTGCTTTGGCACCGGACATCATCGGGGAATCCTCGTCGATCAGGATCAGGTCATTGATATTGACCAGAGAGCGTAAAATTCCCATCTGGACGTAAAGGTCGCCTTTCGCATTCGGAAGTGTGTGCACGGTTCCTTTTAAATTCATGCTGATCACTTTTACAGTGTCGCCAATCTGAAGTTTTTTCGGGACTTTGTGGTTTGGAACAGCATTTTTCTTCTGGTCGGCAAGCTTTTTCTGGCTCGCATTCATCTTGTCACGAAGTCGGGTACGCTCTTTTTCCATCTCGCTCATTGGAGCATTTGCTTTGCCATATTTGTTAAAGTTGCGGATTGTCTCATCTGCCACGTCTTTGGCTTCTTTTAAGATGCGGAACGCTTCCTCGTTTGCATCGCGCAGTATCTTGTCGCGGCTTGCATCCAATTTTTCCTGCTTTTGCTCGAGACGCTCTTTTAAGGACTGGATTTCCTGTTTATAGCGGTTGATCTCAGCCTGTTCTTTTTCGATGGTCACACGGCTTTTTTCGAGATCGGCAAGAAGATCTTCGAAGTTTTCATCGTTTTCACTGATGCGGGTTTTGGCATCTTCGATGAGGTCTTTGCTAAGACCAAGTTTTTCCGAAATCGCAAAGGCATTACTTTTTCCCGGAATACCGATTAAAAGCCGGTAAGTCGGGCTTAAAGTCTCGACGTTAAATTCGCAGCAGGCATTTTCCACATCCGGGGTTGAAAGTGCAAACACTTTCAATTCACTGTAGTGAGTGGTTGCCATGGTACGGGCACCGTACAGGTGCAGTCTGGATAAAATGGAGATTGCAAGTGCAGCACCTTCCGTCGGGTCGGTTCCGGCACAAAGCTCGTCAAAGAGAACGAGCGAACGGTCATTGACCTTTTTCAAAATGCGGATGATATTGGTCATGTGGGATGAAAAAGTACTTAAACTCTGTTCGATACTCTGCTCATCGCCGATATCTGCAAATACTTCCTCAAATATACCAAGCTCCGACCGCTCAGAAGCCGGAATATGAAGACCGGACTGTCCCATTAAAGTAAGCAGTCCGACAGTCTTTAAAGAAACTGTTTTACCACCGGTGTTTGGACCGGTTACGATCAAAAGCTTGAAATCTCTGCCGAGCATGACATCGATCGGAACCACTTTTTTCTTATCGAGCAGTGGGTGGCGTCCTTTCTTAATATGAAGATATCCCTCATTATTAAACGTCGGTGCAACACCGTTGTAGGTCTGCGCATAAGCAGCTTTTGCAAAAATAAAATCAAGTTCTGCCAAAATTGTATAATCGGCAGCAATCTGTTCAGAAAAATTAGCAGTCAGCCTGCTCAGGTTTTCTAAGATTTTTTCGATTTCGTCTTTTCTTTTAACAGAAGTTCTTTGTATTCGTTATTCAGATTCACGACCGCCATCGGTTCAATGAAAAGGGTGGAACCGGATGAGGACTGGTCATGTACCATGCCGGGAATCTGGGATTTTGCCTCGGCTTTGACTGGCAGACAGTAGCGTCCGTCGCGCATGGTGATCACAGCGTCCTGCAAATAGCTTCTGGTTGTGCTGTTGTTGATCATGTTGTTCATCTGGGCGCGAATCCTGTCGTTCATGCCGCGCATGGAACGGCGGATGGAACGCAGTGTGCTGCTTGCGTCGTCGGCAATCTCGTCCTCTGCGAGAATGCAGCGCTTAATCTCGTCATAGAGCGGTGTCAGCGGTTCGATTTCGGTGAAAAATCCGGTCAGTGAATCGTCCGGGACTTCCTCTTTTTCTGAGCGGGAAAATGCTTTTACACGCTTGGCAGCCTCTAAGAGAGAACAGATCGAAAGCAGTTCTGCGGCACTTAAGGAGGCACCGATCTCTAAACGTTTCAGCGAGTCATTGACACTGTGCACGCCGGAAAATGAGAGGTTTCCACAACGGAACAGACGGCTTAATGCATCCTTCGTCTGGAGCTGAAGCTGCTCAATCTGGGCTTTGTCTGTGATGGGACGCAGTGCAAGACAGCGTTTTTTTGCTTCCGGACTGCATGCGTATTCAGACAGCTGATTTAAAATTTTATTATATTCTAAGGTTTTTAAAACTTTTTCATTCATAAAACAAAAGTACTCCATCATCGTTTTAGCTGATCAGTTTTTATTATAGACCAAAGTGAAGCTGATGAAAAGAAGAGTTTGGCAGGAATTGCGGCAAAAAAAGAAAGTATTGCAAGCGTATGTGTTTCAATTTATAATATAGATTGGTATGATTTTTCATGTATGGATCAAAAAGTAAAACAGATACAAGCTTGATTGCATTTGAAGGTGCGGCAGGAATGTCACTGCCTGGAAAGGAATATCATGCAGGAAAACAAACAGGATAAATATGAATTTATCAGTGAAAAAATAAAGGAAAAACCAGTGAATAAAAAGAAACTGGTATATCACGTATGCTTTGTCGTACTTCTGGCAGTTTTATTTGGAATTGTGGCGAGCGTTACGTTCGTGCTGTGCCAGCCGAAAATAGATGGTATGCTTCATCCGAAGGAAGATCCGACCATCACGATCCCAAAAGATGAACCGGAACAGGAGACGGAAACGGAAGAGCCGGATACGGAGACAGAAACAAACGAACCGGATTCTGAGCCACAGATCGTGTACGAACAGCTTACACTGGATGATTTCCAGACATTGCAGAATGAGATGTATGCGATCGGGAAGCAGGCAAACAAGTTTATCGTGGCAGTGACAGGGGTAAAGAGCAATACAGACTGGTTCAACAATGCCTATGAGAGCAAGGGACAGGGTTCCGGTATTATTATTGCAAACAGTGGTCAGGAGCTGTTGATCCTGACTGAGAGAAAAGTGATCGCAGAAGCGTCTTCTGTCTATGTGACCTTTGTCAATGACACATCAGTAGAGGCTTCCATCAAGAAATACGATGGAAATACAGGAATTACTGTACTCAGTGTTCCGGTGGATGAGATCGACAATGATACCATGAATCTGATCTCAGTCGCAGTGCTTGGCAACTCGCTTGCCATCACACAGGGAACGCTTGCGCTTGCGGTTGGAAGTCCGCTTGGAACGAATTATTCCATTTTGACAGGAAATATCACTTCCTCTGCTTATTCCATTTCCACAATTGATGCGAATTATGATATTTTCACAACGGATATCGTGGGAAGCAAAAACGGAAGTGGGGCACTTATCAATTTAAACGGCGAAGTGATCGGTCTTGTCACACAGGGATACAGCAGTGAGGGCGATCAGAATACGCTGACAGCAATCTCTATTTCAGAATTGAAACCGGTGATCGAGATGTTGTCCAATAATAAAGATATTCCATACATCGGTCTGGAAATCACTACAGTTACCAATACAATCGCAAAAGAGAATGATATTCCAAAGGGCGTTTATATTAAGGAAGTAAAAATGGATTCGCCGGCGATGGCAGCAGGACTACAGAGCGGTGATGTCATTACAGAGATTGACGGGGAAGCGGTGATCTCGGTTGATGGATATCAGACAAAATTGCTTTCCCTCACACCGGGCGATGTGGCGGAGGTCACGATTCAGAGACAGGGAAATGATGGTTATACGGAGATTAAATGCCCTGTAACGGTCAGTGTTTTACAGTAATACAAATACATAATTTGGAGGTAATAATTGTTATGAAATATATTGAAAGTCTCCGCGAAGGCGAGAGGATTAATGAGATTTACCTGTGCAAGACAAAACAGTCTGCGCTGACGAAGGCAGGCAAACCTTACGAAAACGTTATTTTACAGGATAAAACAGGAATCCTGGATGCAAAAATCTGGGATCCGGGTTCTGTTGGAATCGATGATTTTGATTCGTTGGATTACGTTGCTGTTATGGGAGATATCACAAGTTTTCAGGGGAATTTACAGCTCTCCATCAAGCGTGTCAGAAAAGTGCAGGAAGGGGAGTATGATCCGAAGGATTATCTTCCGGTCAGCGAGAAAAATATTGATGAAATGTATGAGGAACTGTGCGGTATTATCCGTTCGGTGAACAATCCATATTATAAAAAACTGTTAAGCAGTTTTTTCTTAGAGGACAAAGAGTTTGAGAAACGTTTCAAATTCCACTCCGCAGCGAAAACCGTTCATCATGGTTTTGTGGGTGGATTGTTAGAGCATACGCTCAGTGTGACAAAGCACTGTGATTATTTTGCAGCTTATTATCCTATGTTAAACCGCGATCTGATTGTGACTGCGGCGATTTTCCATGACATCGGAAAATTGGAAGAATTATCTGTTTTCCCGGAAAATGATTACACAGACGAAGGACAGCTGTTAGGTCATATTATGATCGGGGCAGAGATGGTCGGAGAGCGTATCCGCACAATCGAAGGTTTCCCGGTCCGCATGGCAAACGAATTAAAACATTGTATTCTCGCACATCACGGAGAGCTGGAATATGGTTCGCCGAAGAAGCCGGCACTTGCAGAAGCACTGGCGCTCAGTTTTGCTGATAATGTGGATGCGAAGATGGAGACAATTCGTGAAATTTTTACCAATGTACCGGAGAACAGTGTGGAGTGGCAGGGATTCAACCGTCTGCTCGACAGCAATATCCGGAGATCCAGTCTGAAATAGGAAAGAAGAATGAATAAAAACGATATTATTACATTGAAGATTGAGGATATGGGAATTGACGGAGAGGGCATTGGAAAGATAGATGGCATGACTTTTTTCGTCAAGGATGCCGTGATCGGGGATGAGATCGAGGCGCGTATTACCAAGCTGAAAAAGAATTATGGCTATGCGAGAGTGGAGCAGATCCTAAAGTCGTCTGAGTTCCGCACGGAGCCAAAATGTGAACTGCACAGACGCTGCGGCGGCTGCCAGATTCAGGCGATGGACTATGCAAAACAGCTGGAGTTTAAGGAGAACAAGGTAAAAAATAATCTGGTACGCCTCGGGGGATTTGATGCAGACTTTGTGGATTCTGTGACGGAGCCAATCGTTGGCATGGAGGAGCCATATCGTTACCGCAATAAGGCACAGTTTCCAATCGGAAAAGATAAAGATGGAAATATCATTGCAGGGTTTTACGCCTCGCGCACGCACAGCATTATTCCGGTCAAAGACTGCATGCTTGGCGTGGCAGAGAACCGTGAGATTTTAGATGCAATCCTTTCCTATATGCGTGAATGCCACATAGAACCCTACGATGAGACAACCGGAAGAGGGCTTGTACGCCACGCACTGATCCGCTATGGTTTTACGACAAAAGAAATCATGGTATGCCTTGTCGTTAACGGCAGGAAACTTCCGGCACAGAATGTGCTTGTGGAGAAGTTGCAGGTAATTTCCGGCATGACAAGTATTTCCATTAATATTAATCAGAAGAATACGAATGTGATCCTCGGCGAGCAGACCGAGGCTATCTGGGGACAGTCTTACATTACGGATTACATTCATTTAAGGGACTGCACAAATTTTGAGCGGACAGGAAAAGCAATCTCCTATCATATCTCACCACAGTCTTTTTATCAGGTGAACCCGGAACAGACCGAGAAGCTTTACAGCCTTGCGTTAGAGTATGCAGGACTTACCGGAAAGGAGTCCGTCTGGGATCTGTACTGCGGAATCGGAACCATTTCTTTATTCCTTGCCGGAAAAGCAGGGCATGTGTATGGAGTGGAGATCGTACCACAGGCGATTGCCGATGCAAAGGACAATGCAAAGCGGAATGGATTTTCCAATACCGAGTTTTTTGTTGGAAAAGCAGAGGAAGTGCTGCCGGAATTTTATGCGGAGCATAAAAATGAAAAGACAGATATGCTGCACCCGGATGTGATCGTGGTTGATCCTCCGAGAAAAGGCTGCGATGAGAAATGTTTAGAGACAATACTTCTGATGAAGCCGGAACGTATTGTTTACGTGAGCTGTGATTCTGCGACACTGGCAAGAGATCTTAAGGTGCTGGCGGAAGGCGGATATGAGGTGAAACGTGTCCGGGCTGTGGATCAGTTTGCGCATACAACACATGTAGAGTGCGTGACATTACTCCAAAGGAAAGATATCTAAAAATCCTTGAATTTAGGCACTTTGTAGAGTTTTTCAGTTTCAACAAAATTGGTGAAAATCACAGGGAAAAAGAGCTTGTGAGGAAAGTAACTGTTGTTGCAGCGCTAGACCTCGGTTGTTGGAACACAAAGAATTCTGAATATGAAAGTAAATAGAGAGCTATCAGATATATTGATAGAAAATAGGGATACTTCAAAAGAGTGTCCCTATTTTTTATATTAGGGCATTCCATTAGGAGTGCCTTTTTCAAGTTTGCGCGCCAAGGGCGTTCTCTAACAGGTGCAAGTCCTGAACATGTCTGGTGCTAGAATATCCAGATAGTGGGAAGTGTATAGTCGAGCAGCAAGGGTGTCTGTCGTGAGGTGGAATCTAAACGAGTGGATTAGGAATATATAATATAGACAAAACGAAAATGACATGAACGGAGGAACAATGCAGTGGAGAAGGTTATAACACTTGAGGAAGCATTAAAAAGAATGAAAGATTACATATTAGAAAACCTGATGTTTCGGAGGCTTTTTGTTCATGACAATAGAATGTTTGCGGAGCGTGCATTCTATTGTATACAAAAAAATTTTTGTGGATATAATAAACATGACATATAGTTGTCGTGTTATGTTGGATATGATATGTATGGAGTGTGGAAATTATGAAGATAGATAGGCTTATTGGGATATTGTCAATCTTACTGCAGGAAGAAAAGACAACAGCGCCTGAATTGGCAGAAAAATTTGAGGTATCCCGCAGGACAATAAACCGGGATATTGAAGACCTTTGCAAAGCTGGCATTCCAATAAGGACGGCACAGGGAACCGGTGGTGGTATTAGTCTTATGGACGGATATCGTATGGATAGGACAATTTTAACATCCAAAGATATGCAGATGATCCTTGCGGGGCTGAGGAGTCTTGACAGTGTGAGTGGGAACCGATACTATGGTCGGTTGATGGAGAAAATCCTGACCGGATCATCAGAGTTCATCAGTGGAAGAGACTCTATGTTGATTGATTTGTCTTCATGGTATAAAGGCTCTCTTGCCCCGAAGATCGAGGTAATCCAAAATGCAATAGAAAACAGGCATACCATACAGTTTATGTATTATGCCCCATCCGGAGACAGCAACCGAAGGATAGAACCGTATTATCTGGTTTTTAGGTGGTCAAGCTGGTATGTATGGGGTTGGTGTTTAGACCGTGAAGATTACAGGTTGTTTAAGTTGAACCGTATGGATTGTGTTGTTGAAACAGACCGTGGATTTCTGTGCAGAGATGTACCAATGCCGGATTTGTCAAATGAGAAGATATTTCCGGGTGGGATAAAGGTAAAAGCTCTTTTCACACCAGATGTGAAGTGGCGGTTGGTTGAAGAATTTGGAGCGAACTGCTTTACAGAAACAGACGATGGAAGGCTGCTCTTTTCAGCAGACTATACGGATATGGAAAACCTTGTGACATGGCTTATGACATTTGGAGCAAAGGCTGAGGTGCTTGAGCCGGAAGAAGTGCGGGACATTATTCGCAGGAATGCAGAGGAAATATTAAAAATCTATGGAGGATTAGGAAAATGACGTTTGATTATAAAAAAGAATATAAAGAGTTTTATATGCCGAAAGGCACACCGTCTATCGTAACTGTTCCGAAAATAAACTATATAGCGGTAAGAGGAAGCGGCAATCCAAATGATGCAGACGGAGAATACAAGCAGGCTATCGGTCTTCTATATGGAATTGCATTTACGATTAAAATGAGCAAAAAGGAAGACCATCAGATTGACGGATATTTCGATTATGTCGTGCCGCCATTAGAGGGATTCTGGTGGCAGGGTGAGCGGCGTCCGGGGGACGCCATGCTGCGAACCGACCGAGCCGGCAGGCGAGACGGAGTATCTGGAATTGATTATGCTCGTAAGGAAGATTTTAAGTGGATCTCTGTTATTCGCTTGCCAGATTTTATTACCAGGGAAGATTTCGACTGGGCTGTCAGGAAAGCTACGGCAAAGAAAAAACAGGATTTTTCTAAGGTTGAGTTCTTTCTCTATGATGAAGGATTATGTGTACAATGCATGCATATCGGATCGTATGACGATGAGCCTGCTACGGTAGATGCAATGCACAGATTTATGGAAGAACAGGGATATACACTTGATATAACGGATCAGAGGATGCACCACGAGATTTATCTGAGTGATGTGCGGAAGGTAGCGCCGGAGAAGCTGAAGACTGTAATCAGGCACCCGATAAAGAGGGCTTAAGGGTATGGAATATATTAGAGTTACGAAAGAAAATCTTGAAAAGGAGCACATTTGCTGTGCCATTTCCAACAATAAAGATATTCAGGTATCATCAAAGAAGGCATGGCTTGCGGATAGATTTGATGAAGGTCTTGTGTTTCTTAAGAGCGTAGAACGCGGCAAGTGCTTTATTGAGTACATACCTGCGGAGTGTGCATGGAATCCAATCGAAGCACCTGGTTATATGTATATTAATTGTTTGTGGGTGTCCGGATCTTTCAAAGGTCATGGATATTCAAGTGACTTACTTTCCGAGTGTATTGAGGACAGCAAAGAAAAGGGGAAGGAAGGCCTATGTATTCTTGCGGCAGCAAGGAAAAAGCCATTTCTGGCAGATCCGAAGTTTCTAAAATATAAAGGATTTGAAGCTTGTGATGAGGCTGATAATGGAATCCAGCTATGGTATCTGCCATTTGAAAAGAAAACTGAGCCACCGGTGTTCAAGAAATGTGCAAAACACCCTCATATAAATGAGCGCGGCTATGTTCTTTATTATACAAACCAATGTCCTTTCAATGCAAAGTATGTACCAATCTTGGAAGAAACCGCTCAAAAGAATGGCATTCCATTCAAGGCTGTGAAGATCGAAAGTAGGAAGGATGCTCAGAATGTACCAACGCCGATCACGACTTATGCGCTATTTTGCGATGGGGAGTATGTTACGAATGAGCAGATGAATGATAAGAAATTTTTAAAGCTGGTGAGCAGATAGGAGAAAACAACATGGCATCAACAAAAGAATATCTAGACTTTGTTCTGGAACAATTATCAGGACTGGATGAGATCAGCAGTTGGGCAATGATGGGAGAATTCATTCTTTATTACCGTGGAAAGGTTTTTGGCGGAATATGTGATGACAGACTTTTGGTAAAGCCGGTTCCGGTGGCGGTGAAAATGATGCCGGATGCTGAGATGGAACCGCCGTATGATGGTGCGAAAAAAATGATTCTGGTTGATGATGTGGATAATCGGCAGTTTCTGTGTGAATTGGTTGAGAGTATGTGGGAAGAATTGCCGAAGAAAGAGAAAAAGTGCAAGTAAGACTTGATAAAATCGAACGAATATTCTATATTAACAGCGGAGATTT
>NZ_ACFY01000085.1 GCF_000174195.1 Roseburia inulinivorans DSM 16841
CCTAAAATGAAAAATTAAACCTGTACTTTGACAACTGAAAATGGCTATAAAAGGTCTAGTTTACTTTTTCTACAGCCCTTTCCAAGGCATGATATATTGGTTATATCGATTACTATCTGCTGGGAAAGGAGCAGATATGAATTATTACAATGCTAGCGGACAAATGGACCTGTCAGATCGAATAGCAATAGAAACTGGGATATGCATCGGGGAGTCATTCAAAAAAATAGCAAAAAGACTTCGCAGACATCCATCTACTATTGCACATGAAGTTAAAGAAAACAGAACCTTCATTAAAGGTAATTACCCGAATGGAAAAGATTGCCGCATGGCAAGACAATGCACAGTAAGGAATTTGTGCGGCTGTGATGAAGAAGCCTGTAATACAAAGTGTAGACTTTGCAGAGGAGTGGATTGTACCAAGGTATGCGATAGATATGTATCAGTTGCTTGCCATAAGTTTGATTCGCCTCCGTATGTTTGTAATAACTGTAAGGATAAAAAGCTTTGCAACAAAGATAAGTATATTTACAGTGCGAAATTCGCTGATGCAGCTGTAACTCGTCGTAGATCGGAGAGTCGACAAGGAGTTAGACTTTCTGATGAAAAGAAGGAAGAATTGGATGAACTTGTGACTCGACTTGTTAAGAAAGGCCAGCCTTTAACACACATATATGCAGAACATGAAAATGAAATGCCAGTGTGTTTGAGAACACTTTATAACTATATCGATGAAGGTGCCTTATCTATTAAAAACATAGATTTAAGAAGAAAGACAGGCTACAAACCACGGAAGAAAAAGTACAACGATATCAATGGATTTCACTCAATGGAGTATAGACAGTGTAGGACATATGAGGATTTTGAGTATGCGATGAAATTCAAATATTCAGAAGATGAAGTAACAGAAATGGATACTGTAAAAGGCGTTAGAGAATCTGGAAAGCGTTTGCTTACAATGATCTTTAGAAAGAACAACGTAATGCTACTATTCCTGATGCCAGATGGAAAAGCAGAATCCGTAAAAAGGGTTCTGGACTATCTCGAGACAGGATTGGGAATAGATGTTTTTAGACGGTTGTTTCCGGTTATATTAACTGACAACGGCAGCGAATTCAAGAAGGTAGATGAGTTAGAACTTACGCTGGATGAGGATGGGTTCCTAGTTTATAGAACAAGCCTTTATTACTGTGATCCAATGGCTTCATGGCAAAAAGGGTGTATCGAGAAGAATCATGAATTTATTCGTTATGCCGTGCCAAAAGGAAAAAGCTTAAACCCATACACGCAAGAAGATATGACTTTATTAATGAATCATATCAATAGTGTAAAACGTCCTGGACTTGGAAATAAAAGTCCATACGAGCTCGTAGAAGAGGATGATGAAGATTTCAAAGCATTAATGTCATTATTAAAAATGCACCTCATCCCGCCAGATGAAGTGCATTTAATGCCAGATTTATTCGTTAAAAAGTAATTAGACCGAAGCTGCAGATAGTAATCGATTTGTCAATAGGTATTAAATAGACGGGTCGCATTTACTTTTGCATAACAAGTAGCCAGCCGTCTGTTAATCATGCAAACAAATATATACCTGCTATCTGGAATGCCTTAATTATAGCATGATATTTGAATTTGAACATCCATTATTAGGGCTTTATTTGACCTCAGAACAGAATTTTGATTATTAGACGTATTTTCAGTTGGGTTTTAGTTTTTCATTCAAGG